>NZ_JACJEV010000004.1:0-286986 GCF_014164235.1 Pseudoalteromonas sp. SG44-17
CTCGCTAAGCGTTGCTGTCTGCCGTCTCAGTGGGGTCGCATTATAGGGCGCGGCGAATTTTACGCAAGCGTTTTTTAAAGAAAACTTGAAATAAAGTGCTGTTCGTTCAATTTACGCGCTAAACACACTAAAACCCCTAGTCAACTGTACAAAATAACAACGACTTTTCCCTGAAAGGATCTTCAGTATTATCTATTATCGATATTTCGCAAGTTTTTGGCATAAAAAAAGCGCCATTAACTTCGGCGCTTTCCATAAAACAAAATAAAAACTTGTTAATAGAGGATACTGTAAAGCTTTCTTCTATATTTAGCCGCTAAACTATCACCATCCGGTAAAGAGGCAATAATAGCTAAATAACTTACCTTGGCATCGGCAAAATTCAAATCTTTTTTCAACACTGTAAATAGTAACTCTAACGCTTGCTCTTTTTTGCCTGCTTGGTCGTATGCTGCACTTAGTTCAACTTTTAATTCAAGATCGTTAGGATACTTTTCAACTTTCGCTTGTAATGCTTTTAGCTCTGGCGATTCTTGTGCTTGAAGTGCTTGTGCGCACTTTGCTTGAATATTTGTAAAGTATGCATCTTGCTCATTTTCATTTACTGAAGCTAACAAAGCTTGCGCGTCATCCAGTTTATGAATTTGAATGCATATATCTGCCAATACTAATTTTATACGCGCATTTGTATTGTCTAATTCGTAAGCCTGCTTGGCAAAATTAAACGCTTGATTTAAATCCTGAGCGATCAGTGCTTGCTTGGCTTGTTCTAACAACATTTCATGAGGCTGCGGTAAATGTTTACTTAACGCTTCTCTGATTTGAGTTTCAGCTTGTGCACCGGCTAATACATCAACAGGTGCTGAATCTTTTAATAGCACTAAGGTTGGTAATGTTTGTAGTCCAACTTGCTGTGCTAGTTGTGCTGCGAGTGCTTGCTCTAAATCACAATCTAATGTGGCAACTAATATATAGTCACCATAATCTTTGGCTATTGTCTGTAAAATAGCTGCTTGGGATTGACACTCTGGACTTTGTGCTGAAAAGAAACTTAACAGGACTAGTTTTTGTTGTGATGTTTCACCCAGCACTTGTTGAAGATTTTGCGGATTAACATTTACCATATTATTCATTGCTATTGATTGCCATATCAGACTATTTAGGGTTTTATATGGAGGCAAACATAATAATTACAAGCCCAGAATCACAAGCCATAAATCAAAAAGGTCTTTTATGAAATTTCATAGTCTATACGCTGCACTTATACTGCTTAGTCCATTAGCAAGCTCAACAACCTTGGAGCTGAAGTTAGATAAAACGATGCCTGCCATTGAAAAGTTTTACTTAGATTTACACCAGTCCCCAGAACTTTCATACCATGAGCAAGAAACGGGAGAAAAGCTTGCCACCAAATTACGTGCGCTTGGCTATGAGGTGACCGACAATGTGGGTGGCTTTGGTGTAGTAGGCTTATATAAAAATGGTGATGGCCCGACAATAATGATCCGTACTGATACAGACGGCTTACCAATCATAGAACAAACTGGTAAATCATATGCTTCAACAGTCACTGTTATGAATGATGAAGGAGCAAACGTTGGTGTGATGCACGGATGTGGTCATGATATTCATATGAGTTCATTTATTGGTACTGCGCAACAATTAATGCTACATAAAGATGCATGGCAAGGAACCTTAATGATGGTGGCACAACCTGCAGAAGAGGTGGGAGGCGGTGCAAAAGCGATGCTCAAAGAAGGTTTATTTAGTAAATATCCGACTCCTGATCACGTTATCGCTTTGCATGTTAGTGCGAGTGTTCCTGCAGGACAAGTCAGTATGAAAAATGAGTACACCATGGCCAGTGTGGATTCAGTAGATATTACGGTTAAAGGTAAAGGTGGTCATGGTGCTTACCCACATATGACTATTGACCCTGTTGTTATCGCATCACGGATCGTGTTGGCACTGCAAACAATTACCAGTCGCGAATTATCACCTCTTGAACCCTCAGTAATCACAGTGGGTTCAATTCACGGTGGAGCTAAACATAATGTAATTTCGAATGAAGTAAAGCTACAGCTGACACTTAGAAGTTATAATCCTAAAATTCGCGAGCAACAAATTGCAGCTATAAAACGTATAACTAAAGGCATTGCATTAAGTGCAGGATTGGATGAAAGCTTAATACCAGTGGTTTATGTACATGAAGATGAGTCAATCCCATCTACATATAACGACCCTGCACAAACTAATATTGTACGTAGTGCGATTAGCTCGGCGATTGGACAAAGTAATGTGCTTGAAACCGAAGCGGTTATGGCAGGGGAAGATTTTGGTTTATATGGCCGCACAGATAAAAACATCCCTATCACCTTATTTTGGTTAGGTGGTGTAGAGCAAGCTCAATATCAAGCGGCACAAACATCAGGGGCAACTTTACCTTCACTACATTCAAGTAAATTTGCACCTGACTATAAAGTTGCAATCCCCACAGGTATCACTGCGATGAGTAACGCTGCGGTGGCTTTGTTTAATCAATAATCTTAGCAATGGATGACTAAGCCGATTTTGTTTTTGGTTTAGTTTTTCTTGTAAAACGCCGCTTTTGCGGCGTTTTTGGTAATTGTGCAAATACGTTGCTATCACAATTTTTGGCAAGTTCCACAAAAGCCGCTAAATCCACTAATAAAGGATTTAAAAATTGTTGATAACTCATTTGTTGTTCTGCTATGTCGCCCAACGATGCTTCCCATTTTGCGGTTAAGTCTGGGCTGGCTAAACCATGCGGTAACGCACTGATCAATGCTTTACCTGTATCGGTTGCTAAAATGAGTTTACCTTGACGTCTTAAAAATTGTCTTCTAAATAATAACTCTAAAATACCCGCTCTGGTTGCTTCGGTTCCTAAGCCGTCTGTTTCTTTGAGTATTTTTTTGATTTCTGGATCTTTAACGTACCGACTAATACCTGTCATTGCACTAAGCAGCGTTGCATCATTGAAATGAGCTGGCGGGCTGGTCATTTTATCAATTACTTCACCGCGTTCACACTGCAACTGTTGCCCTTTAATTAATGGCGGCAATATCTGCTCATCTTTTAATGCGGTTTTTCCCATTAACGCTTTAAAGCCTAAACTTACATCTTGTTTTGCGTTGGCTTTAAAGATACCACCATTAATTGTTATTTCAGCCTTTGTTTCATTGTAAATGTAGTCTGGATAAAACTGGATCAGATAATGACGGCTAATAAGACCATACACTTTACCTTCTTCAACGCTCAAACTTGCTGACTTTTGCTGCTTAGCGGTAGGAATAATGGCGTGATGCGCAGCCACCTTAGCATCGTTAAAACACTTACTGCGTTTACTCACATCTGCGCCTTGGCAATGAGTGTCATTTTGCCCGCCATTGATGGCAATTGCCTTTATTATACTGGCTGCTTCTTGGTGATGATCTTTGGGCAAGTAACGATTGTCTGAACGTGGATAGGTAATTAGCTTGTGACGCTCATATAAATTTTGACAAATATCCAATACCTTTTGTGCAGGCATTGAAAAAGCTTTCGCAGCATCAATTTGTAACGCTGACAAATTATACGGCAAAGGTGCTTGTTGCTTTTTCTGCTTTTGTTCAAGCGCAGTAACTTCACCTGATTGATTAGAAATTCGCGACGCAACATTCTCAGCAAGGCCTCGATGGAGCACTCGCCCCTCTTCATCTTGATAAGGTTCACACGCTTTGCTTGGTTGCCACTTTGCTGTAAACGGCTCTTTATTTTCGGTACTTAAATGAGCTAATACTTCATAAAAAGGTTTTGGCACAAAATTAGCAATCTCGTTATCACGCTGGACAACCAATCCTAATATCGGTGTTTGTACACGCCCTACTGATAATACATTACCAAACCCTGCTTTTTGACCTGCAAGCGTATAGGCGCGCGTTAAATTCATACCAAACAGCCAATCAGCTCGCGAACGCGCCAAAGCAGATACACTAAGTGGAATAAATTCACGGTTAGAGCGAACGTTTTGCAGCGACTTTTTAACCGCGCTAACATTCAAATCACTGATCAATAAACGTTGAATTTGCTGTTTTTTGGCTTGGCTAAGTTTAACTTGCTCAATCACCTCATCAACAAGTAATTGCCCTTCTCTGTCTGGATCACCAGCATGAACAAGTTGATCAGCTTGTTTGATTAACTTTTTAAGTACCGTAAGTTGCTTACGAGTTTTAGATTTTGCTTTTAACTGCCATTGCTGTGGGATAATCGGTAAGTCATCAAAGCGCCATTTTTTATATTGCTCATTATAATCATCAGGCTCTGCTTGCTCGAGCAAGTGGCCTATACACCAAGAAACACAATCGCCATTAGCCACTTCAATATAGCCATCATGTTTTTTATGAGGCTTTGGTAGCGCATCAGCAATGGCACGACCTAAAGATGGCTTCTCGGCTATATAAAGTTTCATAGGGCACTATCAACAACTGGTTATTTACACAGTAGTTTAGCACACGTAATTTAATCTACAAATAGTTAATGATTAGCTCTTTAGACTGCGATTTTTTCGCATAAATAAATACAACAGAGGAAGGTAGCACACTACGACAGTGCCAATATTGATTAACGGTAATAACGTTTTATATAGCATAGTGCTATACGATAAATCCCAAAGGTGGCGATCCACTAATCTAAATAATTGTAAGATAGGCGCACTAATTACAACCAACTGACCAATCACACTTTGCCAAAGATACACTTTATCTTTAATAGCCCAGTAAGCAATCAAAGCCATCCAAGCAATATCATTAAAAGCCCAAACTACATAACGCCAAATATAAGGGTCATCTAACTCTCTAAGGCTATTATGTATCAAGGTTCCATATAAAAAAAATAATGCAGTCGTTAAGGTAAAACGCAAAGCAAGCCAATCTTTGCGAAGATAAAAAACAAAAATAGCTGGGCTTAAAATAAACACCCAGCTTTTAGTTAGTATTGATATAGCACTTATAAACCAATCAGGCATTAGCTAGTCTGGCTTTTTATCATCGTCACCATCACCATTGCCCGGCATATAGCTATATTTATCAACGTTTTTCATCAGACACTCCGTTACACTTGTTAAAAAACTACTTTAAGCTAAATTAGGTACTTTGCCAAGCATCTTAACGCACATCTATCGGATCTGATTCCTTAGCCTTGCCTTGCATTATTGAAATTTCCACGCGGCGATTACGTCGTCTATCCGCATCAGAATCATTTGGAACAAGTGGTCGAGTTTCGGCATGACCGACAACAACCATTCTGGTTTTATCAAAGCCTTGTGCTTTTTGCATTTCAGTTGCAACCGCAACTGCACGCTTCGATGATAAATCCCAGTTATTGGTATACAGCTCATTCGAAACTTGAAAATCATCAGTATGACCAGACACCGTAATTTCACCTGGCACATCTTTTAGTAACGCAGCTATATCACGAATAATTGGTTTAAACTTAGGTTGTAAAAATGCACTCCCAGATGGAAATGAACCATTTTCACGAATACGAATAATAATTTGCTGACCTAATGATTCCAACTCAACAGCACCATCCATGATTTGTTGTTCCAATTGCTGGGCTATCTTTTTAACTAACTCATTAACCTGCTCTTGATCAGCTGCAGAAATAGATTGTTCTGATGCTTGTTGTTGCGCCGTACTTTGTGACTCACCGCCACGCTTATTACCGCGTTGCTCTTGACGACCGCCAGCTGAGCTTTCATCACCAGCCTGAAACTCAAGCATTTGCTGGGTCATTTCGACAGTTTGCTGTTGAATGGTTTCGATTGGAGTAGGTTCAGGTTTACCTGGGGTGAACTCCATCGCGATAACGGATGTTCCTTTGGGAATATCTTTTACTTCTATTTTATTTTGTACACCAAAGGCAAACTTCATTGAGCCTGCGATTTGTTTAAATTTAAGTACATCCATTTCTGAAAACGCGAGTAAAAGTACAAAGAAGCACATCAATAGTGACATCAAATCCGCGAAGGTACCCATCCATGCTGGTAACCCGGGTGGTGGACACTTGCACTCTTGATCTGACATGCTTACTCCTCAGTATCCACTTTTCGTTTTGATTCAGCTAGGTAGTTTTTCAAAATACCTTCGATGACTTTTGGGTTTTGGCCATCTTGTATACCTAATACCGCATCTAAAATTAGCCGCTGATTCATTGCTTCTTCGTCTTTACGCAATTCCAATTTTACTTGGATAGGAATTGCCACCACGTTTGCTAAAAACGCACCATATAATGTTGTTAAAAGCGCTACCGCCATCGCAGGACCAATCGCTTTAGGGTCATCCATATTCGACAACATCGCAACTAGACCAATCAAAGTACCGATCATACCCATCGCAGGCGCAATATCGGCAAGCGCTTTAAACAAACCGGCCCCAGATTCATGACGAGTAGAAGTAAGAGAAATATCTTTTTGCAAGGTGGCACGAACAACATCAGCGTCATGACCGTCAACAAGCATATCAACCCCTTTACGCATAAACGCATTGGGTATTTCTGCTTCCTCTAGTGCTAAAAATCCGCCTTTACGGGCCGAGTCTGCAAGTTCAACTGCTTTTTCGATAAGCTCTTCAGGTGACTCTATTTTGAACATGAAGGCTTTAGCTGCGACTTTACCGATACCGAGGAATTGACTCATCGTATAGTTTGATAACACTATAAAAATCGAACCACCGAAAACAATAACCACCGATGGCGTGTTATAAAACATAGCCACTTCGCCGCCACTACTTAGTACCATTGACATAGCAATAAGACCAATAGCTCCGAGAATACCTATAATGGTTGCTAAATCCACTTACCCCTCCAGAGGAATCGATGCTTTGTTGCTACCAGCAACAAATTTTTATTATTAACAGCTTATCGGCAATCTATTGAATTACTTAAACCATTTAATGAAAAAAATGAAATGAAAGTTTTCAACCCTATTTGGCATTTTAAGCTACCATTGATAACCTGCAAGGTTTAAGCAAAGGTATAAATAATTAAAAGTGGCAAGAAAACAATTAATTATTCAAAAAAAATGCATCACCCTTTGACCTAGTTTAGCATTCCCCCTAAAATTGGCCTCACATTTCTATCATCTAAGTTAAATCAGTATGGCGACGAAAAAACCAGAGAACCTAAGCTTCGAGCAAGCGCTTGATGAATTATCCTTAATCGTCACAGAAATGGAGCAAGGAGAGCTTTCCCTTGAGCAATCGTTAAAACAGTTTGAACGCGGTATTGCTTTAGCTGGCGCATCTTCAAGTAAGTTACAACAAGCTGAACAAAAAGTGGCGATTTTAATGGGTAGTGATAGTCAGTCACCACTTACTAACTTTGATAATGATTTGGAATAACGGGTGTTAATAACAGAGCAAATAAAATGTGCTCAACAAGATGTTGAAGCCACTCTCAATCGGTATTTTGAGCAACCGCTCGATACCGAGCAAAGCATCAAACAAGCCACCCACTACAGCGTTTTAAATGGCGGTAAACGATTACGGCCATTTTTAGTGTATGCCACGGGAAAAATGCTTGGCGCAAATAAACAAGATTTAGACGTGTTGGCTGCTGCTATTGAATGTATTCATAGTTATTCGTTAGTTCATGATGATTTACCCGCGATGGATGACGACGACCTGCGACGTGGTAGACCGACTTGCCATATTGTCTATGGCGAAGCTCATGCTATTTTAGCTGGTGATGCGCTGCAAACATTAGCGTTTGATTTAATTGCTAACCATTCATTTAACGTTCCTGCACAGCAACAGTTAAAAATGATTGCAGCACTTGCCAAAGCATCGGGTATTGAAGGTATGGTCGGTGGTCAAGCACTGGATATTGCAGCGACTGACAAATTAGTCAATTTAGCTGAGCTCGAACGTATCCATAAATTAAAAACAGGTGCTTTGTTAAATTGTGCAATTACTTTAGGTGCATTATGCGCAGCTGATACAAATCAACAAACATTATTACAATTAAAACAGTTTGGTGATGCAATTGGACTGGCTTTTCAGGTGCAAGACGATATTCTTGACATCGAAGGTGATACCCAAGTCTTAGGTAAACCACAAGGCTCCGATGTTGCAGCAAATAAAGCGACCTACCCTGCTCTACTTGGGCTTACAGGTGCAAAACAAAAAGCACAATCATTACTAAAATGCGCACTCGATGCGTTAGCAGCAATAGATGCTGACACTTCTGAGCTAGAAAACTTGGCAAAATACATTGTTGAACGCGATTATTAATTCTAGGCTCTAGCTTGAGCAAGTAATGATGTACAAAATAACTAAAGAATCAGAGTAATATTACGCTATAATGACCTCTGGTTAGCGAAGGATGTATTAAAAATCATGACACTTGATAGTAGCAAGTATCCATTATTAGGTTTGGTTGACGAACCAGCCCAGTTGCGTGATTTAGCGCAAGACAAATTACCTGCTTTTAGTAATGAGTTACGTGATTACTTACTAAACTCAGTCTCGCAAAGTAGTGGTCACTTAGCATCAGGTTTAGGCACAGTTGAGCTTACTGTAGCGCTTCATTATGTATATAACACCCCTGAAGATCGCTTAGTATGGGATGTAGGCCATCAAGCATACCCACATAAAATTCTCACAGGGCGCCGTGATCAAATGCACACGATCCGCCAAAAAGACGGTTTACATCCGTTTCCATTTCGTGAAGAAAGCCACTACGACACTTTTAGTGTTGGCCATTCAAGCACCTCGATCTCTGCTGCTTTAGGCATGTCAATTGCGGCGCAAAAAGAAGGCAAAGGACGAAAAACAGTAGCGGTTATTGGTGATGGTGCGATTACCGCGGGTATGGCGTTTGAAGCAATGAATCACTTAGGTGATGTTAAATCTGACATGCTGATCATATTAAACGATAACGAAATGTCGATTTCTGAAAATGTCGGTGCACTAACTAATCATTTCGCTCGTATCTTATCAGGCAGTTTTTACACTAACATTCGTGAAGGTAGTAAAAAGCTGCTATCTGGCGTGCCACCAGTAAAAGAATTAGCCAGCCGCATGGAAGAGCACTTAAAAGGCATGGTTATCCCAGGCACCTTTTTTGAAGAGTTAGGCTTAAATTACATTGGCCCAATTGATGGTCATGATGTAAACATGTTGGTTGATACACTGCGCAATATGCGTAACCTAAAAGGGCCGCAGTTACTGCATATCAAAACCCAGAAAGGTAAAGGCTATAAACCAGCAGAAGCAGATCCAATAGGCTATCACGGCGTACCTAAGTTCGACCCTGCGATTTCCAGCCTACCAAAATCAAAACCAGGCGCTGCGACTTTTTCTAAAGTATTTGGCGATTGGTTGTGTGACATGGCAAGTCAAGATGAAAAGCTTATGGCAATCACCCCGGCTATGCGTGAAGGCTCAGGCATGGTGCGTTTTTCAAAAGAATACCCTGAGCAATATTTTGATGTTGCCATTGCCGAGCAACACGCGGTTACTTTAGCCGCAGGTTTTGCCTGCGAAGGCTTAAAACCAGTTGTCGCTATTTATTCAAGCTTTTTACAACGTGCCTACGATCAGCTTATTCACGATGTTGCTCTGCAAAACTTACCCGTGTTATTTGCAATTGACCGTGCTGGTATTGTTGGTGCTGATGGCGAAACTCATCAAGGCGCATACGATTTAAGCTTTATCCGTTGTATCCCCAATATGATTATCATGGCACCGAGTGATACTAATGAATGTCGTCAAATGCTGTACACTGGTTATCGTTGTAACAGCCCTGTTGCAGTTCGTTATCCTCGTGGTAGTGCTGGCACAACTGAAATCTGCGAGCAAATGACCGAGCTTGAAATTGGTAAAGGTCGTGTGATTAAACAAGGCGCTAAAATCGCAGTTTTATCCTTTGGTACTTTACTTGAAAACGCTCAACTGGCAGTCAATGAATTAAATGCCAGCCTCGTTGATATGCGTTTTGTTAAACCTCTTGATAGCGCACTAATCGACACTTTATTAGCCGATCATGACGTCATTGTAACCCTTGAAGATAACGCGATTGTTGGTGGTGCAGGCTCTGCTGTTAATGAATATTTAGCAGCTATAAAAGCAAAAGTAAGCATCCTTAATTTAGGTATTCCTGATGAGTTCATCAAGCATGGAACACAAGAACAAATGCATGATGAAATGGGCTTAGGTGAACAAGGTATCTTAACCTCAATCAAAGCCTTTATAAGCTAACATCCTATTTAATAAAAAAAGGAGCCGCTGGCTCCTTTTTTATTCTCACGTGATTAGAGCTAGCGCATCCACACTTTGATATCTGCTAAACCATTGGCTTGTAATACGCTCAGTTGTTGCTCAACATTATTGGTTTGCTCAAATTCAAAGGCATCTAACTGTTCATCAAAGGTGATGTTTGCAATACCATCGCCACCGCGCTTTTTAACTTGATGTAGCGCGATATCCGCTAAGTTGACAGAGGTTTCCCAACCAATAACCTGACCACCTAATAATGGTAATGGGTAAAATGAAAAGCCAATCGATGCAGTCAAGTTTATACTGTCACCACTGGGCAACTTAAATGTGTGATCAGCAATTACTTTACACAGCTGTGCAACATAACTGTCGATTGCAGTGCGTTTAAAGTCACGTAGCAGTAACAAGAATTCATCACCACTCCAACGGGCAACATAATCGGATCCTTGCGTACGAGAGTTAAGCAATGCAGCCATTTGCTGCAAACAACTATCACCACCAATCGGTCCATAAGCGTCATTAATGCGGCTAAAATTATCAAAATTAATGATTAGCAACACCAAGGATTTCCCCTGCGCTTGTAATGATTGTGAGTTACGCTGGAAGTGCTCTATATCTTTTGGTAGTTGATCAAATAAGAAGCGGCGGCTTCTCAGCCCAGTAAGTTCATCAGAGTGACTCATAAGCTTTAGCTGAGAGTTAACTTGATTAAGCTTATCATTAGCTTGGCGCAGCTCCCCGGTGCGTTCTGTGATTAAACTTTCAAGCGCGGTTTGCTTACGGCGTTCTTGCTTTCTAAATACCCAAAACACTAAATAAAATAATAAAATAAAACTACCAGTGATCAACAGCCGAAAATAAATTGTTTCATCAAACCGTCTTGGTACTACAAATGAATATTCCGTACTTTGCGCTTTTTGCCAACCTTCACCTTGTCGTTTAGCCTCAAGTTGAAACAAAAATGCACCAGGCGGTAAATTGGTATAAATAGCTTCACGGCGGGTATTAGCATAACGCCAATCGCTGTCTAAACCAGTTAAACGATAGCGAAACTCAATACTGGTCGGTGCATAATAGTCTATCGCAGTGTATTTAAGGGTGATATCACGCTCATCGATTTCTAATTCAGGATTACGCCCTAATGCAGCTGTTGCAAGTTTACGTATCCCAGTATTTAAACTCTCAACCTTTGGCTGTAATGGTTTAACGCCAAACAGCTCAATATCTTTAGGGATCTCCACGACCCCCTGTAGGCTCGGATACCACATTGAATTGCCTAACTCCGCCACAGCATCATGGCCAAGGCCGGTACAACACTGGCTGGCCTTACCGTCTAGTTGACGATCGTATGACGAAATAACCTGCTCTACTTTTAAGCTTTCAATATCGTTACTAAACTGCTCAACCGGCATTCGGTAGACACCTTTCATGGTACTAACCCATATGCGCTTGAGCTTTTCATCATAACGTAAACTAAAAATAGAACCGTAAGGTAAGCCATTGGTAGCATCTAACTGACGCCAATGCCCTTGTGTGCTTCGATAAAATAAACCATCATTTAATGAGCCGATTAATATACCAACTCCATCAATGTTTAAGATGCTTGTAACATAAGCACTTTCAAGACTCGTTTGATCGCCAATTTTTTCAATACCACGATCAGTAAAGTAGTAAGCGCCTTTGCTAGTGCCAATTAAACCAAAATTAGCTTCATCAACGACATAAGTAATAAACTTACTGCCTAAAAATGCGTTATAAGCAAATGGGGTTAAACCACCGTAACTAAGCCGATACATACCCCGGCCAGTACCAAGCCAAAAGCCTCCTTTGCTGGAGCGACTAATCGCAAACACCGGGTTATCTTTTAAAGCGCGTCCAGGGACAGTGAACAAGGTGTTGTTTTCATAAATATACACACCACGCCCAGTGGCGATATATAACCGTGAGCCATCAAACTGTAAATCATGCACGGCTGCACGTCCGTATTGATTACTTGGGATTTGATTGATAAAGTTTTTATCTAAATCAAAGTAGCCTACACCACTGCGGTTAGCGACCCACAATCTCCCATCGGGCGCTTGGCTAATGGCCATAACCGCTTCGGTCATTTGTGATATAGCTGAGTGACGTTCTATTCTGCCTTCGTGCGCAAGCCATAATCCTTCACTAAAACTCGCAAGCCAAATATTATTATCATTATCGCGATATAAATCAGCAAACCAAATACTTTGGTCAAGTTGGCTCGGTTCAACCCATTGCCAATCGCCGGAGTTGTCTCGAAACAGTAAGCGCCCATAGGTCGAAATCCACAGTGCTCCATTTGAGTCACTCATAAATTTATAAACCGCTGAGTTATTCGCATTGGGAAGTGGAAAAGGCCTTAACTCGTCATCTAAATCTAAAAAGTAAGCACCGAGCTCTGACGCTAAATATAAGTTTCCTTCCAGCCATGCTAAATCGTGAATAATCGTTTGTGCTAAACGCTCAGGTATCGATACCTTAGCAGTTAGTTCTAAGCGTAACTTTGCAAAATCAGAGGAGGAATTAGTTAACCGTAGCAAGTATCGTTCATTCACCAGCCAGATCCCTTCTGGCGATAATGCCAGCTGACTGACAGTACCAACAATCTGCTTTACTGAACTGGCACTCATCACAGGGACTAGTAAGTCATGCACTGCGCTGACATTGATCTGATTGCGAGATACAAAGTACAGGCCATTCGCTGCTATCCAAATACTGCCTTTCGCATCTTCGATAACATCGCGTACAGGGCCTTTTACACTAAACTCTTGCGCTGCCATAGTGGTGGGATCGATGACCACAATACCATCTTTAGTACCAATCCATAAATAGCCTTCGCTATCGACAAGTAATTTATTAATGCCGTTACTGGGTAAAAAATTACTATTTAAGGTGTTGTAATTAGTGAATGTATTGCCATCAAAGCGACTGAGGCCAAACTGAGTTCCCAGCCACATATAGCCTTGCTTATCTTGCACGACACTTTTAAGTGACTGCGATGGTAAGCCATTTTGCATATTCCATTGTTTTACAACATAGTCGGTAATTGACGCCTTACTTGGCATACTGCAGAACAGCACAATAATAACCAATAAAAATCGCATCATAACGTCAATACCTCGTTGCAAAACTAAGGTTAAAAGGGCAAATAACCCATTTTAAACAATGCCTGAACACAAATTAAAGAAAATATACCAGCTAAAACATCATCCGCCATAATACCTACACCACCATGAACCCGCTTATCAAGAAAGCGAATAGGACCTGGTTTAGCGATATCAAAAAAACGAAATAACAAAAAACCCACTAACAAAGACTGCCAACTTAATGCAGCTCCGATCATGGTAATGTAAAATCCGGCAACTTCATCCCATACAATCGCGGGATGATCATGTACTCCCAGATCATCAGCGGTTTTGCCACATGCCCATATACCAAAAATACTAATAACCACCGCAAATACAATTTGTAACCACAACGGGAAATACATAGTAGTAAAAATAAACGGTAGCGCAGCAAAGGTACCAAACGTACCCGGCGCTTTAGGCGCTAACCCTAAACCAAAGCCCAAACCAAAAAATTGATGAGGGCGCTTTAAATTAAATAATGCAGGTTTATTCAAACCGACTCCTTGGTGAAGTGTTCAAAACCAGCATCATCATATGCTAATTTTTCGCCATCGAGCATCAGCTCAACTTCGCCTTCACCACTTTTTATTTGTCCAATGCAGGCTGCATCTACACCATACTGGCGCAATTTCATTTCCAGCATACTTTTATTGCTATCAGGTACCGTAAATAACAACTCATAGTCATCGCCATAATTGAGGATAAACGGCAGTTGTTGATCTCGTTCTAAAGTAGCACGCAATGCATCCGAGGTTGGTATTTTATTCACATCAATACAAGCGCTAACTTGCGACAGAGCTAAAATATGTCCAAGATCTGCCAATAGACCATCTGAGATATCAATCGCTGATGATGCTAAACCGCGTAATACTTGCCCCGCAGCAACACGCGGAGTTGGGTAATCAAATCGTTGATTAACGTACCTTAAGTGCTCTGGAGCAATCTTAATATCTTGCTTACGAGCTTCAATCGCAAGCCCGGCATCACCTAGCGGCCCTGTAACATAAACCCAGTCACCTACTTTAGCACCGCTTCGGCGCAGTGCTTTACCTGCAGGCACTGTACCTTTAGCACAAATAGTAATTGTTAACGGCCCTTGCGTGGTATCGCCACCAATGATTTGAACATTAAAATACTCTGCGATTTCATGCATGCCTTCGGTGAATTCTTCCAGCCACTCAACATCAATATTTGGCAACGTTAAAGCAACCGAAACCCACGTAGGCTCAGCCCCCATAGCAGCTAAATCACTTAAGTTTACGGCAAGAGCACGATGGCCTAATGCACGCGGATCGATGTCATCAAAAAAATGTACGCCTGCTACCAGTGTATCGGTGGTAATCGCTAACTGACAATTTTCAGGAACAGTAACCAATGCACAATCGTCACCAATCCCTAAATTAACATCGCGACGAGTTATGCCACGACCTTTAAAGTAGCGATTTATTAATTCAAATTCCTTCATACACAAAAAAGCCGGCCTATGCCGGCTCTCCTTTTACGGTCGCATTACTTACGTAAATGCTTTACCGCTTTATCAAGTACACCATTAACAAATTTATGGCTGTCTTCAGCGCCAAATATCTTAGCAAGCTCAATACCTTCGTTGATAGCAACCTTATAAGGTACATCTTCACGGAATTTCAGCTCATAGCTGCTTAAACGTAAAATAGCGCGTTCAACTTGGTCTAACTCGTTAAATGGACGAGTTAAATGTGGCGATACTGCTTCGTCTAGTTGCTTATGATTTATAGCAACACCACGCGAAAGATCTTTAAAGTATTCAACATCAATTTTAGTCACATCGTTTTCGATCAACATTTGTTGTTCGATATCGGCAATGGCATTGCCACTTAATTGCCAAGAATAAACGGCTTGAAGTGCTAAGATACGTGCTTTACGTCTTGCTGCTGGTTTCACAAAAATTCCTTAAACTTAAATTTTATCTAACACATTAACCATTTCAAGTGCGCCTAAAGCAGCTTCGCCGCCTTTGTTGCCCATCTTAGTGCCAGCGCGTTCAATCGCTTGCTCAATGCTTTCAGTGGTTAATACGCCAAATGCAATCGGGATATCATACTCAAGCGACACTTGCGCTAAGCCTTTATTTGATTCGCCAGCGACAAGATCAAAATGTGGTGTACCACCTCTGATCACAACGCCTAAAGCGATGATTGCATCATACTCTTTTTTTGCTGCAACGCGTTTCGCCGCTAAAGGTAATTCTACCGCACCTGGTACATAAACTACGGTAATATCATCATCAGATACACCACCAGTACGTTTTAATTCATCAACAGCACCAGCTAATAGGCTGCTACCAATAAAGTCATTAAAACGAGAAATAACGATAGCGAATTTCTTGCCAGGAGCGTATTTATTACCTTCAATAATTTTCATTCGATAACCCTAAAAAATAAGTTCAAGCGGTTGCGATTGCGCAAAAATTGCTGCGCATCATACCATATAAATAAAATAATAGCCTAGTTTAAGCGTTGTGCTTATTGTGGCTCTACGTAGTCAACCACTTCTAAGTGAAAGCCCGATAACGCATGGTACTTTTTAGGTAAGCTCATCAAACGCATTTTTTCAATGCCCAAGTCAGCTAAAATTTGTGACCCTACGCCTACGGTGCGTGAAGTACCTTGGAATTTACGATGCGCTACCGTCTCACCAGCATCTTCTGCAGCAAACGCTTTGACTGTCGCTTCTAGTTCTTCGGTGCATTCTTGCTTACCTAGAATAACTAACACACCTTGATGCTTTGCAATATAAGCCATGGCATCTGACAAGCCCCAGCTTCTATCGGCACTGCGATCAGATAACAAAATATCATTGAAGGTACTTTTTAAATGAACCCGTACTAAGGTTGGTTCATTAGTTTTAACCTCACCATTTAACAGCGCATAATGTAACTGGCCGTCAATGGTATCTTTATAAGTAACTAAATCAAACTCACCATGTACGGTTGGCAACTTACATTTTGCCACTTGCTCAATGGTGGTTTCATTCATGTTACGGTATTCAATTAAATCAGCAATAGTGCCAATTTTGATATTATGTTGCTCAGCAAATACTTCTAAATCAGGACGACGCGCCATGGTGCCATCAGCATTAAGAATTTCCACAATTACTGATGAAGGCTCTAAACCGGCTAAGCGGGCTAAATCACAACCGGCTTCAGTGTGACCGGCACGCGTTAATACGCCACCTGGTTGTGCCATAATAGGAAAGATATGCCCAGGTTGAACGATATCACTTGGTACAGCACCTTTGGCAATCGCAGCTTGCACAGTACGAGCGCGATCAGCAGCAGAAATCCCCGTAGTCACACCTTTCGATGCTTCAATCGACATCGTAAAGTTAGTCGAAAATGCCGCACCATTGTTTTTTACCATTAATGGTAAATCAAGTTGCTCACAGCGCTCTTGAGTCATTGTTAGGCAAATTAAACCACGACCATGAGTGGCCATAAAATTGATCGCTTCAGCACTAATGTGCTCGGCTGCGATAATTAAATCGCCTTCATTTTCTCTGTCTTCATCATCCATTAAAATAACCATTTTACCGGCTTTAATGTCATCAATAATTTCTTGTGCGCTGTGTAAATTCATAATCTGCTCGTGTAAGTTGTGGAGTGCGTTTATTTAATAAAACCGGCTTGGGCGAGTAAACTCATTGAAATATCTGAACTAGCTGGCTGCTCTGCCCCTTTGATCAAACGCTCTAAATAACGCGCGATTTGATCTACTTCTAAGTTCACTTGCGTGCCTACTTTAAAATCAGCAATAGTTGTTTGCTCACTAGTGTGCGGCACAATTGTCAGTTTAAATTTATTATCTGCTACTGCATTTACTGTTAGGCTAATACCATCAATGCATACCGAGCCTTTATAAGGAATATATTTCATTAGTTGTACATCGGTGCTTAACCAGTACTCAACGGCACGCGCATTAGGCGTAATTGCGGTAATAGTCGCGATGCCATCAACATGTCCTGAAACTAAGTGACCACCTAAACGAGATACTGGCTGCATGGCTTTCTCAAGGTTTACAGTTTGCCCTTGTTTATAGTGAGCAAATCCCGTTAAACTAATAGTCTCATTTGATAAGTCAGCGCTAAATCCATCACTGTGCTTGGCCACAACCGTTAAGCAAACCCCATTAGTTGCAATGCTATCGCCTAAATTTACATCGGCCATATCAAGGTTATTACTTTTAATGCGGATAGCTAAATCGCCTTGCTTTTGTTGTAACTCGCTAATAGTGCCCGTTGCTTCGATGATCCCAGTAAACATAGTGGTTACTCTTTAGTTATTTGGTTTAGATGAGGCTTTGCGTGGTGTCGCCGTGATACGAATATCGTCACCGATACACACACACTCATTAATTGATAAATTAACAACGTCCTGCATACTTGTCAGCTCTGTAAAGTTTAGTAAGCTTTTGCCGTCATTCCCTAACAATTTCGGCGCCAGATAAACAATATATTCATCAATTAAATTACATTCAGTCATTTGGCCCGCTAAGGTTGCCCCTGCCTCTAACCAAATATGATTAAACTGTTGCTGCGCTAAAAGTTTCATGGCAGCCACTAAATCAACTTTATTATTTTTTTCTGGTACTACAATATGGCTTACGTAATGAGGCCATTGCTGTGATTTATCAAGTTCAGTGGTAAGAATAATTACTTCACTGGCAATGCTAAATAATGCTAGCTCAGGTGTTAAACGATTTTGTGAATCAATAATAATACGTACAGGTTGGCGTACAGGTAATTGCGTTGGTAACGGCTCTGGCAGCTCATCAACACGAACATTGAGTTTTGCATTATCAACTAATACTGTGTCCGCGCCGGTTAAAATAGCGCAGCTTTGTGCGCGCTGTAGTTGCACATCTTGGCGAGCCTTAGGGCCCGATATCCACTTACTTTGACCGTTTTTAAGTGCCGTTTTACCATCAAGGCTTGCGGCCATTTTGCAGGTAATAAATGGCATACCTTGCTCCATGCGCTTTAAAAAGCCACGGTTTAACAGCCTTGCTTGTTGTTCTAACAAACCTGACGCAACCTCAATGCCCGCGTCCGCTAAAATAGCTAAACCTTTACCGGCTACCTGCGGGTTTGGATCAACCATAGCAGCAATTACTTTTACCACGCCAGCAGCTTTTAAACCTTCGGCACACGGCGGTGTGCGACCAAAATGGCTACAAGGTTCAAGCGTGACATAAGCAGTTGCACCAAAGGCTTGGCTACCCGCCATTGCTAATGCATTCACTTCAGCATGGCCTTGGCCGGCAACTTGATGAAAACCTTCACCAACAATAACGTCATTTTTTACTAATACACAGCCAACGTTTGGGTTTGGGGTGGTAGTAAAGCGTCCTTGTTTGGCAAGCTCAATCGCTCGGGTCATATAAGAGAAATCTTGTTCGCTAAACTGATATTGGTTCATATCACTCTCCCAAACGGGCAATTTCTTCACCAAATTCACGAATATCTTCGAATGAACGGTATACCGATGCAAATCTGACGTAAGCGACTTTATCGAGTTTTTTCAACGCTTCCATAATGCATTCGCCAATCAGGTGACTGGAAATCTCACGCTCGCCGGTGGCACGTAATTGCGATTTAATAATATTGACCACTTCATCAACTTGCTCGGTACTGACGGGGCGTTTTTCTAATGCGCGGTGTAGACCATTAAGAAGTTTATCTTCATTGAAAGGTTCACGGCTACCGTCTTGTTTGATCACCCGAGGCATTACAAGTTCTGCGCCTTCAAAGGTAGTAAAGCGTTCATGACATTCATTGCATTCACGGCGTCGCCTTACTTGGTGGCCACCTCCCACTAAACGCGAGTCAATCACTTTGGTATCTTTTGCGGTGCAAAATGGACAATGCATAGGTATCAGCTTCCGTTAAAAACAAAAAAGGCCGCTTTTAGGCGGCCTTTATAATAGCAAAAAACTAAGCTATTGTGATCTAAATTACTGTTTGTAACTCAATTAAGCGTAAACAGGTAATTTTTTACAGATTGCTTTAACTTTCTCTTTTACTTGTGCTTGTACTGACTCATCGTTGATGTTGTCTAGTACGTCACAGATCCAGCCAGCAAGCTCTTTAGACTCAGCTTCTTTAAAACCACGGCGTGTGATTGCCGGTGAACCAATACGTAAACCAGACGTTACAAACGGTGAACGTGGGTCATTTGGTACTGAGTTTTTATTTACGGTGATATTAGCATTACCTAAAGCCGCATCTGCGTCTTTACCAGTGATGTCTTTATCAATTAGATCAAGTAAGAACAAGTGGTTTTCTGTTTTATCAGATACGATCTTATAACCGCGCTCTTGCATTACTGCAACCATAGCTTTAGCATTTTTCACAACTTGAGTTTGGTATACTTTAAACTCTGGTTGTAATGCTTCTTTAAATGCCACTGCTTTGGCAGCGATAATGTGACATAAAGGACCACCTTGACCACCAGGGAATACTGCACTGTTAAGCTTTTTATAAATAGCTTCGTCGCCACAAGCAGAAATAATCAAACCACCACGAGGGCCGGCTAATGTCTTATGCGTAGTTGTAGTAACAACGTGTGCATGTGGTACTGGGCTTGGGTAAACACCAGCAGCAATAAGACCTGCAACGTGAGCCATATCAACAAACAAGTAAGCGCCTACTTTGTCAGCGATTTCACGGAATTTAGCCCAATCAACAATACCTGAGTATGCTGAGAAACCACCGATGATCATTTTTGGTTTGTGCTCAAGTGCAAGTGCTTCAACTTGTGCGTAATCAATCTCGCCAGTCGCTTCGTCAAGTCCGTATTGGATTGCGTTATAAAGCTTACCAGAGAAGCTTACATGTGATCCATGCGTTAAGTGACCACCATGAGCTAAGCTCATACCTAACACTGTATCGCCAGCATCTAATAAAGCTAAGAACACAGCAGCATTTGCTTGTGAACCTGCGTGAGGCTGAACGTTAGCATAATCTGAACCAAACAATTCGTTGGCACGGTCAATCGCTAGTTGTTCAACCACGTCAACATGCTCACAACCACCGTAGTAACGCTTGCCCGGATAACCTTCAGCATATTTGTTTGTTAGCTGTGAACCCTGCGCTTCTAGTACGCGTGGGCTACAGTAGTTCTCAGATGCGATAAGCTCGATGTGTTCTTCTTGGCGAGCAGTCTCTTTAGTGATTGCTTCAAATAACTCTGGATCGAAATCCGAAATATTCATGCTACGTTCTAACATGGGGGCTCCTAGGGCAACGTGTATGGTATTTTGAAGGCTGAATTATACGCTGAAAACGTCAATTTGCCTATGGTGTAAAGATGAACATATTTAAACAGGGATTGAATTTAATTCACAGTGTTTTTGTAATGATATTTTTTTATTAAAGCATCAGAAATTTTAATGAATAAAAGCAAATAACATTTACATTATTTATACCTTAATCTGTTGCATTCGCGATTGTTTACACTATTATGATACCAATGTAATCATGGATGATGAACTAATTTACTATGCTAGCTAAACCTATCTACGAATCAATTCCTTATTGTTATGTCATTGTTGGCGGACTTTGCATTTTACTTTTCAGCACTGTTTTACCAACAGCCATTGGTATTTTTTTATTCTTCAATGGTGCCAACATTTGGCGATTACGCTCAAATTCACGGCGTAAAGATCATAAAGTAAATCGCATTAAAGTTAACAAACACTTTTATTATTATGAATTTAAACCATTTATTTTATTTATGTGCGGATTACTCCTAATCCATTGGGTAGCGAATGAATTAGTTATACTTGCAGGGATTATGATCTGCCTTATAGCCATTTTAATTTTTTGTTTACGAGTGCTAAACCGCCGTTCACGTTCAATAGTTTAATTTTCCATTACTGCTATTAAGTACAATTTAAAGCAATAAAAAACGACATTGCTTTCACATATGCCGTTTATTTTTAGTTTTACTGAGCGGGTAAAAACTAACCTAGTTTAGCTAATAATATTTCACGCAGGATGTCGTAATCATCTGCGATATCCTCGGCTAAGCATGGTTTAGCTAATGCATCAGCTAGTGGTTTTGGCATTTCAAGTTCAATATTTAAAATCTCTTCAACACTTTCTTTAAACTTAGCCGGATGCGCTGTTGCCAGAAAAATACCAGCAGAATCAGTTGCTAAGTTAGCTTTTAGGCCCTGGTAAGCAATCGCTGTATGTGGTTCTGCAACATAGCCTGTTTGATGAATTTTTTTCATCACTGCTTGGGTATCATTTTCATCAACACTAGTTGAATAAAAATCATCATAACTAAACCATTTGTTATCAAGCATGGTTTGTACACGTGGCCAATTATTAGGTTTACTCACATCCATGGCATTAGACAATGACTCGATTGTGGCATTAGGCGCCCAGTTTTTATCAAGGATAAAGCGCGGTACAGTGTCATTTTGATTGGTTGTAGCGCTAAGTTTAGCGACCGGTAAACCAATCACCGCACCGATCATCGCCGCACATACATTACCAAAGTTACCACTAGGTATTGAGATATGTGCTTTGGCGCGCTGCTCTTTTGGTAATTGCGCTATTGCTTCAAAGTAATAACATACTTGTGCAACAAGGCGACTTATATTGATAGAATTAGCTGAATTTAAACCTAAACGAGATTTAACTTCATCATCTAAAAAGGCATTTTTAACCATCGCTTGGCAATCATCAAAGCTACCATCTACAGCGTAGCAATGGATATTATTACCCAAAGTAGTAAACAATTTTTGCTGTGCTAATGAGATTTTACCTTTTGGATACAGGATAACCACATCAATATTTGGCTTGTTATAGAACGCATGCGCAACAGCTGCCCCAGTGTCCCCTGAGGTTGCTGTGAGTATTGTGGTTTTTTCACCTTGGCTAAATTGTGCCAAGCACTCAGCCATAAAGCGACCGCCAAAGTCTTTGAATGCAAGCGTTGGCCCATGGAACAACTCTAAACAATAAATATTGTCTTCAACTTCAACTAATTTAACAGGAAAGTTAAAGGCATTTTGCACCATTTGTGCAACCGTATCAGCAGGTAATTCATCACCAATCAAATGCGATAAAATCTTACTGCTACGAGTAACAAAGTCCATATCGAGTAAACTATCAACATCAGCTAAAGGCGCGAGCGATTCAGGGAAAAATACTCCTTGATTACGTCCTAAACCTGTTTTAACCGCTTCAACAAACGACACTTTTTGAGAATCATCTTTTAAATTATGTAATTGCATTATTAGTTCCTTAAATTCTTATAGCTGACGCGTGCCGGCGTTATCGAGTTTACAAATGTGGCAGAAGCCTTGCTCATTAATATAGTTTTGTTCAAGCCACTGTGCGCATTGCTGTGCAGCTTCAAGCGTTTTGCACACGGTAAATAATGTAGGACCAGCACCTGAGATACTGACAATCTCAGCACCAAACTCTGGCAGCGACGCTTTAGCTTCACTAAAACCGTTGATCAGTGGCGCACGATGCGGCTCCGCTATTTCATCACTCATGATGGAGAGTGCTTCATCAAATCGGCTAGTTAACAATAAAGTACTAAACGCTGATAAGCGCTGCGCAAATTCAACGCTCGCATGCATACTTAGCTGTTTTGGTAACACTGAACGCGCTTTAGCGGTATTAAGTGAAAAACCAGGAAAAGCCGCTACGTAATACCAACGCTCATCAACCGGTAAAGCAATTGATTTATTTGGAATTAAATCACCAGTAAGCTGCAAACCACCCAAGTAACACGGAGTGATATTGTCGTAATGACGACCGCCACTGACAATCGCTTCAAAATCAGCCATTAATTCAATTAACTGCACTTGGCTCAGTGCAGTACCTGCAAACTGATCCAGCGCCGCAAATGTGGCTACTACAGAGCAAGCACTTGAACCAAGACCCGAGCCAATTGGTAAGTTCTTTTTTAATTCCAGTTTAACGCTTGGCATTGTTGGCGCTACATGTTCACGAAAATGCACTAAACACTGATACGCTAAATTTTCACTGGCATCGCTTGGTAGTTTATCTGCGTAATCGCCAGAGCATATAAATTCGTCAAGCTCGCTAGGACTTACCGCAACAACATCACCTAATAACGTGCCATCAATAGGAGCAAGCGCAGCACCTAAGGCATCAAAACCAACTGCAAAATTACCGATTGAGGCTGGAGCATATACTTCGATCATTATACTCTCCTAGCGCGATAACGTTTTTAAAATGTCAGCAAATACCCCGGCCGCAGTCACTGCTGAGCCGGCACCATAACCACGAATAACAAATGGACGTGGTTGATAGTATGCACTCAAAATTGCTAAGGCATTTTCGCCATCACGAATAACAGCCAGAGCATGCTTTTCATCTACCGCTTCAATACCTACTTTGCAGTGGCCTTGTTTGATAGTACCGACATAACGCAACACTTTGCCTTCACTTGCGGCACTTTGAATACGGTCATTAAACGCAGCATCTAAACTTGGCAATTTAGCCATAAATTCGTCAACGTTATCACCTTGGGCAAAACCCAAAGGAAGCACTGATTCAACTTCGATATCGCTCAACTCTAATTTCATACCTGCTTCTCGGGCAATAATTAATAACTTACGCGCGACATCAGTGCCCGATAAATCATCACGTGGATCTGGCTCAGTAAAACCACTCTCTTTTGCTTTAATGGTTGCCTCAGACAGTGATAAACCATCTTGCAATGCGCCAAACATATATGACAATGAACCGGATAAAATTCCGCTAAATTCAAGTAACTCATCGCCAGCACCAAACAGTGACTGTAAGTTATCGATTACTGGAAGACCTGCACCGACATTTGTTTCGTATAAAAACTTACGATTATTTTTTTGCGTTGCTGTAATTAAATCTTGGTAATAAGCATATGAACTTGTATTGGCTTTTTTATTTGCAGCCACAACGTGGAAACCGGCATTCAAAAAGCCTACATACTGAGCCGCTAAAGCATCTGAAGACGTACAATCAACCAGCACTGGATTGATTAAATGATTTTGCCTAACAAATTGTTCAACCAGTTTGAGGTCAAACGGTTGTTCTGATGCTGCCAACTTTTGCTGCCAATCGTCAAAAGCAATTCCTTCGCTATCAAGATGTAATTGACGTGAATTAGCAACACCATACAAGTTTAGTTTGATATTACGTTTTTCAAGCCATGCTTGCTGACGCTCTAACTGCTTAATAAGTTCTTGGCCAACTAAACCACAGCCTAATAAAAATACATCAATTGATGGGATATGAGTGAAGAAGTTTTCGTGACACACTTTTACAGCATCATTACACAGCTCGCCGTCAATCACTGCTGAAATTGCACTTTCAGTTGAATCCTGGGCAATAGCGACAATGTTAACTTGTGCTTGGGCAAGTGATGCGAAAAATTTAGCAGCTAAGCCTTTATGAGCGCGCATATTATCACCCACTAAAGTAACGATTGCTAAATTACGCTGCACTTGTACAGGTTCAATTAGTCCCGCCTGTGATTCAAGCTCAAACGCAGTTTGCAATGCCTCAAGAGCCAATGGCAAATCTGATTCATGGACACAGAAGCTGATACTAAATTCACATGACGATTGAGTGATCAGTACAATCGAAACATTATCGTGAGCAAGGGCATTAAAAACTTTTGATGCCATGCCTACTTTACCTTTCATGCCGGGGCCTGAAACCGTTAGCATCGCAAGATTTTGTAAACTAGATAACGCTTTTACCGGCTCCGATGACACATTATCATTACTGATCAGTGATCCTTGTGCATCCGGATTATGGGTATTTTTAATTTCACACGGCACGCCAGCTTTAGCGCACGGTAGAATTGTTTTAGGATGGAGAACTTTGGCACCAAAGTAAGAAAGCTCCATAGCTTCTTTATATGATAAAAAATCAACTTTAGTGGCTTTTTTGATATAACGCGGATCAGCACTGTACACACCATCAACGTCAGTCCAAATTTGACATACTTCAGCTTCTAAACACGCTGCGGCAATTGCGGCTGAATAATCTGAGCCATTACGTCCCAGTGTAGTTAGCTGGCCTTGTTCGTTGCTAGCTGTAAAGCCAGGCATAATATAAATAGTCGCAGGATTAGCTTTTAAAGCCGTTTGAAAACGAATTTTACTCGCCACTAGATCAGCTTCTGCATCAATATGACCATTAGTTGATGCAATACAATCGGTTGCTTCGAGGTAGTGGGCGTTATGTGAGCTTAATAGACACTGCATCAGTGATACACTGATGCGCTCACCAAAACTAATAACATAAGCACGCACTTGATCTGGACAACATTGGATGAGTTTGACACCCGCTAGCTTATTTTGCAGTTCGTTTAAATCAGGCCAGTTTTGAACACTACCATATTCAGCTTCAACGGCTGCTTTTAAGCTTTGGCAACGCTCAATTAATGCGTGCCACTGTGTATCATAATCAAGTCCTTGTTCAGCAGCGCTTGCCAGTGCAACCAATGAATCGGTCATGCCACCTGGAGCCGATAGCACCAATAACATTTCGTCTTTTAATTGTGCTTTAACTAACTGTGCTACCTGTTGTAGGCAGGCAAAGTCAGCAAGTGACGACCCACCAAATTTTAATACTCGCATTTTTTATGTTTCCTCATCCCATAAAACGAAAAAAGGCCTGTGTTCGTTGTGAACACAGGCCTTTAAATTTGTTGCACCGACCTATGCCACTATCCAGTAAGAATGGTGGTTGTAATAATAATGGTCAATGCGTGATTATTTGTTTTCATAGCCCTTAGACTGCCTTAAACAGGGCTATTCTGTCAACCCCAAATAAAAAGATAAATTATGCCTTTTGATTATAAAGAAATCTAATGAATGCCAAATTTATGCAGTATTTCATTTAATCTTGTTTTATCTATCGGCTTATCAACGAAGGCTATAGCTCCCAACTTAGCGACGCGTTGTTTCATTTCAAGTTGAATATCTGCCGAAATTACCAGCACAAAGCATTCAATTTTTTGTGCTTTAATACCTTCAAGAACTTGTACTCCATCAACTTCGGGCATAGTTAAGTCAAGACACAGTAAATCGAAGTTATGTATATGCATTAACTCTAACGCTTCACGGCCATTTTTTGCTTGCATAATATCTGCTGAGATACACTCATTTAAACAGCGTATAACTTGTTTGCGTGCTACTGTTGAATCATCACACACCAGTACGGAAAAATTCATAATATAGACAACTAAAAATACGGATAATAGATTACTGAGCAGACAACTTATCACTCAATAAATAACGATGTTGTAGTAATGTTGTGATTTTATAACACAAAAATTTAACAGCGATAAGCTTAAGTTTTTGCTAAAAAAAGAAAAATTAACAATGTTTGTACTGTTAAATAAGATTATTTTATTTATTTTTAAACATTTATTAGCTAACTTTAATACTGAGTGTACTCGTTGCTAGGGTATTAATTAAGCTTTGTAAAAAAAATAAAGGAGCTATAGGCCACCGATGCTACAAAAAAGCCTATCAAAAAAGCTACTTACCAGCGTGTTATCCGTCTACTTTTTATTAACTTTTGTAGTCACGTGCGGGCAAGTTATTGCAGAATATGTAAACACGAAAGATTATATACGTGACGAACTGACGACCTTACAAAAAACATTTAGTCGTAGTTTAACCCGTGCTATTTGGGAGCTAAACACTAAACAAACCATCACCACAGCAGAAGGCTTATTAGCAATTCCAATGATTGAAGGTATTATTGTACGTGATGATAGCGGCGAGATAATCTCACAATTAGGTCGCTCACTCGATATTCGCGAGCTATATAGCCAACAATTAGTACAAGAAGAAGCGATTATCGAAGATACTCCATCTGGCTTATTCGGTTATACCTTTCCATTGATCTTTGAATTTTCTGGCCGCGCCACCCAAGTTGGTGATGTCACGCTATTTTCGAGCCGAGAAGTGGTATTTAGTCGCATTATGATCTCAATTTATTTTTTAATTGGCAATGCGATGATCAAAACTACATTTTTAATCATCTTATTCTTAATGGCATTTAGAAAACTACTCACTGAACCTCTAGCACAACTAACAGAGCAAATTGAAGATCTTCAATTAGATGACCTCGAAGGTCAACATATCGAAATTGAAACAACTGAGCACAACGAATTAAAAGTAATGGAACAATCATTCAATAAGTTGATCGATAAAGTTGTGCAATACCGCAAAGAGCTTGAACAAACTCAAAAAGCATTGATAATAAGTAACGAAAAGCTCGATCAGCAAAATCTACAACTTGAACAAGAAGTGGCACGTAAAACATCAAATTTAAGTCAAGCTATGATGGATTTACAGCAACAAAAATACGAGTTGGAAAAACAAAAACTAACGCTCACCGAAGAAGTTGATTTGCGTCGCCATACTGAGCAAGAGCTACTAACTAAACAAACTGAAATGCAACGTTATGTTGATGAACTCAATATGGCGCAAGAGCGTTTAGTCAGCTCAGAAAAAATGGCCGCTTTGGGTGGTTTAGTTGCCGGTATTACCCACGATATCAATACCCCGGTCGGTATAGGGGTTACTGCCACATCCTTTTTGCAAGAGCGTTTAATACAAATTGAAAACGCTTACAAAGAGAAAACACTCTCGCCTAAAGCACTTGAGGAGTTTATTAATGATGCCAAACAAAGTACTAGCCTATTAACCACTAACCTAGACCGTGCTTCAGAGCTGGTTGCCAGCTTTAAGCAAATTGCGGTTGATCAAGCCAGTGAAGCTGTGCGAACTATCAACCTAAAAGAATATCTAGGTGAAATTATTCGCTCATTACACCCTAAGATAAAAAATACCAGTCATCATATTAATTTAGATTGCCCGGTAGATTTAACCTTAAATCTACCTGCTGGTGCTATCAGTCAAATTTTTACCAATTTGATTATGAATTCATTGATCCACGGATTCGATGGTGTCAGCAATGGCATTATAGACATTGCTATTAAAGATGAAGATGACCAAGTGATTATCGACTTTAAAGATAATGGCAATGGCGTTACCGAACAGCAACTTGAAAAACTGTTTGATCCGTTTTTTACGACTAAACGCGATCAAGGCGGCAGTGGTCTGGGCACACACATTACTTTCAATTTGGTCAAGCAAACCTTGAGCGGCGAAATCGATGCGACAAGCTCACCGGGGAACGGCTTGCATTATCATATTAGTTTCCCTAAAGACATGCCAAAACCTTTGTCTATATTTAATAACTAATGCGCCGAGACTGTTTGCCTAACACTTTGCTTAATTGCTAAACGTTTGGCCAATCAGTCATTTGCGCATCAGCTTTTTATTGTTATGATTGGGTAAATTTACCGAATGGATCAATCTCCCTATGTGGTTTAGTAACCTTATTTGTTACCGCTTTAAGCAAGACGTGTCGTACACCCAAGAAGACTTTGAGAAAGCCTTAGAGCAAGATTTATTTCGCCCTTGCGGTAGTCAAGATTTAAGTACATTTGGCTGGACCAAAGCCTTTGGTAAACATGGTGATACCCTTTCCCATTTCTCGCAAAAGAGTATTTTGGTTTGTGCTAAACGTGAAGAAAAAGTACTTCCTGCATCCGTTATCAACGATATGGTTGCTGAAAAAATAGAACTTATCGAAGCAGAAGAAAATCGCCCTGTTAAGAAAAAAGAAAAAGACGAGCTCAAAGAAAATATCCTCCATAGCTTATTACCGCAAGCCTTTAAAAAGTCGAGTTTACAGTTTGCCTTTATTGACCAAGAAAATGGCTGGGTAGTCGTCAACAGTGGTAGCTTTAATAAAGCAGAAGAGTTACTAGCACTACTTCGCAAATCACTAGGTACATTGCCGGTAGTTCCTGCATTTGCAAACTATGACTTAGATGTGTTTTTAACGGACTGGTTAACTAACTTCAGTACACCTGAGGGCTTTGCTATTGGCTCTGACGCAGAGCTTGAAGAAGCAGACGATAGCTGTGCTCAAGTTAAGCTTAAAGGCCATGATTTAGCCTGTGATGAAGTTAAATCGCACCTTGAAAGCGGTAAGCGAGTAACAAAACTTGCACTAGATTGGCAAGAGCGCCTGAAGTTCATGCTGCAAAATGATGGCTCTATTAAGCGCTTAAGCTACTCTGAAACATTAAAAGAAGAAAACGCCGACATCCCTAAAGAAGATATGTTGGTCAAACTTGATGCTGACTTTATTCTCGCCTCTGAAGAAATTAAACTAATGCTAGAAGAACTTACGGCTGGTTTAGGTGACGTGGAAGATTTAGCCTAAATTTTGACTAAGTTTTAAATACTAAAAAAGCGCCCTATTGGCGCTTTTTTTAACTGACGAATTAACTTAACTAAATACCGATTTCACATCATCGAGCATATCGTTATATTCATCACTTGAGAAGATATCAAGTGATGGGATCACACCTTTATCAATATAAGTTTGTAATGCTGCAGACTTATCTGAAACTTGTAAAATACCTTCCATAATCGCGCCAATACGAATGAAATCAACATAGCTAATATGCTCTGGGCGATAGTTAGGATTGGCCCAGCTTTCTGCTACTTCAACAAATTCATCAGTAAACTCCCAAGCACGCATGATGGCTCCCCCTACTTTACCGCTAAGCTTTTGAATCGCATGCGCTAAAAAGCTTGGATTGGCAAATACTTCCGGGTGACGTTCCGCTTCAGTCAAAATAGGCAATACACCAATATTATAAACTAGTGATGCCAGTGTAATGGTGTCACGATTCAATGAGGTCTGCTTGTTTTTCTTAAGGAAAAACTCCATCACAGTAATTGAGTGACATGCTACTTTTAAGGTCTTCTGCCATGCCTTATCCATGTAACCTTTGATCAGCTCATTATTTGAAACAAACAGTTGCTCCATCGCCATTGCTGTTGCGATATTTTTGATTTGACGCAGACCAATACGCGTTACCGCTTGATTTATATTAGAAACTTTAACTGTTCGCCCCATAAAAGCACTATTTGCGACTTTTATCATCCGTGCTGCTAATGCCGGATCATGAGAGATCACATCAGCCATTTGCGCTAAGTTTACATCTGGATTATCGGCAGCTTGACGTACACGAACCGCAACCTCAGGCAAGGTGGGTAAAACTAACGTGTCATTATTTATACGATCAACCAAAATGGTCAGTAGTGCGTTTTCTGTTGACATAAATGTGCCATCCTTTTGTATTGATTTGTTAATACACCCAAACCATGGAATGTTTATTTTTTATAAATACAGTATTGTCTAAGTTACCGCTAAAGTTAAGAAAATTACAGAAATTATATTAGTTTATTTTTCTACTACACTTTATATCCCTTCGCTAAGACCATCACAACACAGGAAACTTGCTATTTACGCATAAGATTTGCTTTAATGCTGGCATAACAAGGAAGCGAAATACCCTCTCAAGGGTATCTATAATTAAACTTACTTTTTAACAGGCAATATAATGACTCTCAATAAAATTAGCCAAGCACTTATTCTCACCGGTGCCGTTTTTCTTAGTGCATGTTCAGATCAAGCCAGCGCACCTAAAGCGTCAACTGACGCAGCAGCCTCAATTAAGCAAGTACAAGATAGCGGCCCACAACTTGTTAACGCTGACACTAGTCGCCTTGATATCTATACCGATTTTAGTTTAACGACTGATTTATCACATTTAAGCGACAACCAAAAAGCGTTAATAGCAAAACTTATTGATGCGTCTAAAATTATGGATGATCTATTCTGGCGCCAAGCATTTGGTGAAGATAAAGCGGCATTTTTAGCCAAAATCAATGATCCTAAAGTACAAAAATTTGCCGATATTAACTATGGACCATGGGATAGATTAAATGGCGATCAAGTCTTTTTGTCAGGCTATGAAGATAAAACAGCCGGAGCTCAATTTTATCCAGCCGATATCACTAAAGAAGAGCTAAACAAGGCTGACGTAGCAGATAAAAATGGCCTGTATTCAGTCATTAAGCGAGATGAGCAAGGCAAGCTATATAGCGTTGCCTATTCGGTTGAATATGCTCAAGCCCTTGAAAAAGCGGCTAACTTATTACGTGAGGCGAGCAAGCTTGCCGATGATAAAGAGTTTGCTAGTTACCTGAATTTACGTGCAGATGCACTACAAAACGATGATTATCAAGCATCAGACTTTGCTTGGATGGACATGAAGAACAACCCCATCGATATCGTTATTGGTCCAATCGAAACCTATGAAGATCAATTGTTCGGCTCTCGCGCAGCCTTCGAATCGTATGTATTAGTGAAAGATTTAGCATGGTCAGAGCGCCTTGCTAAATTTGCAGCATTTTTACCAGAGCTACAAAAAGGCCTCCCTGTTGATGGCAAATACAAACAAGAAGTGCCAGGCTCTGATGCGGACTTAAATGCATATGATGTTGTTTACTACGCAGGCCATTCTAATGCTGGCAGTAAAACTATTGCTATTAACTTACCAAATGACGAACAAGTACAACTTGAAAAAGGCACTCGCCGTTTACAACTGAAAAATGCTATGCGCGCTAAGTTTGATAAAATATTGGTGCCAATCGCTGAGCAGTTAATTGTTCCTGAGCAACGTAAACACATTACTTTCGATGCATTTTTTGCCAATACCATGTTCCATGAAGTCGCTCATGGTTTAGGGATAAAAAATACTATCACAGGTAAAGGCACTGTTCGTCAGTCTTTACAAGAACATGCCAGTGCTTTAGAAGAAGGCAAAGCCGATATCTTAGGCTTGTACATGGTTGAGCAGTTACTCAAAAAAGGTGAGATCACAGAGGGAACACTTGAAGATTATTACATCACTTTTATGGCCGGTATTTTCCGCTCAGTGCGTTTTGGCGCATCAAGTGCCCATGGTAAAGCAAATATGATCCGCTTTAACTTTTTCGCAGAAGAAGGTGCATTCTCTAAAAATGAGCAAGGCCTTTACAGCGTAAATATGGAAAAAATGGGCCAAGCAATGGCCAAGCTATCTGGTTTGATCTTAACCTTACAAGGTGATGGTGATTATGAGAAAGTTGATCAACTGATTGCCACACATGGTGATATCAAAGTGGAACTTGCTAAAGATTTAGAAAAACTAAGCCAAGCTAATATCCCTGTAGATGTCACATTTAAACAAGGTAAGAAAGAGTTAGGTTTAGAATAATATAATTAATACTAAAAAGGCGTTTTAGGGGCTCACCTAAAACGCCTTTTTTAATTCAATATTGCTATTACGGGAATGCTAAACCATATTTTTCACTCATTTTTTTTACTTCACCATTAGCAATCATATTATTTAATTCTTTATCGAATAAGGTAATAAACTCATTTAAATTACGTTTTTTTGAAAAACCAAAATAGCCTTTATTAACAATTAATGGCGGTTGTAACTGTTTAACTTGATTAGCTAAACTTAACTGCTTAATAACGGGCTGTGCGGCTCTTGGATGAGTCACTATAATATCGACACGGTCATGAATTAATTGCAAAAAACTGGCTTCTACAGTACCCACTTCAGAAACTTCCAACTGACTTTTATATTGCTCAAAATCGTCACCATAGTTCCAACCTCTTGTTAATCCTACCGATAACTCTTTTAATGTTTCTAAATTATTATGCCACTGGAATTCATTACTATTTTTGACATAAAAAACCAGCGGATCTTGATAGAAAGCAGCCTCACTATAAACCATATATTGCTCTCTAATAGCCGACTTATAAGGGCCTATAAATGCATCAGCTTTGCCAAGTTCAATCATTTTTAGCGCCCGTTTAAATGGCAAAATATCAATTTTAATTTGGCAACCTAAACGCAGGCAAATCTCACCTGCGATGTCGGCGCCTAAGCCTTCTATTTGACCTTGTTCATTTTTTTCAAGTACCGACGGAAAGGTGGTACCAACAAAGTAAAATGTATTTGCTGCACTGTGATGCGAAAATACAATTAACAAGGTAAACAATACAAAAGCTTTCATCCGTTAGTTTGCAATCCTTATATACTGAATGTAATAAACAGCCACGACTTAGTGACCCTAAGCATAGTCTATTTTCACCCAACTAAAAGTCATAATTCCATGATAAAATTCTGTTATATAAACACTCAACCACGATTAAAAATGTGTTTTTAAACGTGCCAATTGCTCTTCACTGTAAGGCACGGCGGGATACTTCCCCCATACTGGCGCAGGCCATGCGACATCGGTTTTATAGCGGGCAATATGATGAATATGTAACTGTGGAACCATGTTACCAAGCGCTGCGACATTAAGTTTATCTGGGTTAAGTACCTCCTTGAGGAGCCGACTTAACTTCGCTGACTCTTGCATTAGCAATAGCTGTTCAGACTCGCTTAGATCAATGCTCTCTTTTAAATTCGCTTTACGAGGCACTAAAATAAACCACGGGTATTGACTATCATTCATAAGTAACACTTTGCATAATGGCCAATCGGCCAGTTCAATACAATCACGTGCAAGTTCTGGGGCTAAAGAGAATTCAACGGTCATTTTTATTCCTTACAAATTAAGTGCATTACATTTTCGCTACTTTATAGCATTTAGTTGCAGTTGCCCACGCTTGGCTTTACCATCGTTGCAGTTTTTATTCGAGCGAAGGTAAACACGTGTTAAAAAAAATTAAACACCTCTCATACTTGCTACCTTTGGTGGCAACAGCCATCACAGTGCAAGCTAAGCCTCTTACTTTAGAACGTATTTTTGATGATCCAAGTTTAGCGGGTAAAGCACCTGTACAGCTTAAGTTTTCACCAGACGGTAGCCGAGTTACCTACCTGCAAGGTAAAAGCGACGATTACAACCGTTATGATTTGTGGGAATATAATTTAAAAGATAACAAAAATCGTATTTTAGTCGACTCTGCCAAACTTTTTTCAGGCCCCGAAAACCTCTCAGACGAAGAAAAAGCACGCCGTGAGCGCCAACGTATTTTTGGTAAAGGTATTTTAGAATACAAATGGTCTAAAGACGGTAAAGCCTTGTTATTTCCACTTAATGGTGACCTCTATTATTACGAGCTAGGAGCAGGAAAAAGCCGTAAACTGACCGATACTGAGGCATTTGAAACCGACGCACGCTTTTCACCAAAAGGAAACTTTGTCTCGTTTGTCCGTGAACAAAATCTTTATGCGCTAAATCTTAAATCAGGTAAAGAAATTCAGCTGAGTAAAGATGGCGGCGGTGTGATCAAAAACGCCATGGCGGAGTTTGTCGCGCAAGAAGAAATGGGCCGAATGACAGGTTATTGGTGGTCTGGTGATGAATCAAAAATAGCCTTCACTCGCATTGACGAAAGCCCAGTTAAAGAAGCTATCCGCAATGAAATTTACGCTGATGAAGTGAAACTGTTTAACCAACGCTACCCATTTACCGGCACTAATAATGTAAAAATTCAACTTGGTGTGGTTAAGCTCGATAATCAAAAAACTGATTGGGTTGATTTAGGTAAAGACGAAGACATTTACATTGCCCGTGCAAAATGGTTAGAAGATGACAAAACCCTATCATATCAGTGGCAAAACCGCTCACAGCACAACTTAGAATTGCGCTTTTATAACAGCGAAACAACAGAGCAAAAAGTCGCCTTAACAGAAACTAGTGATACCTGGATCAACTTACATTTTGATCTACAGTTTTTGAAAGACAAAAAACATTTTGTTTGGGCCTCTGAGCGCAATGGCTTTAAGCATTTATATCTATATCGTACCAATGGTAAGTTAGTGCGTCAGATCACCGATGGTGACTGGGTGGTTGATAGCTTAAAAGGTATTGATGAGAAAAAAGGCATTGTCTACTTTGCCGGACGCAAAGACACGCCTTTGGAAAGCCAGCTATACAGTGTTCCACTGTTTAAAAAGGGCGATATTAAACGTATCACTGAGCAAGGTGCTTATCACAATGTGGTAATGGCAAAAGACAGTAAAACTTTTATTGATAACAGTTCATCGGTCAACAAGCCAAACTCAGCTGCACTGCGTAAAGTAAACGGTGAATTTGTTACTTGGTTAGAACAAAATAAGCTTGATGAAAACCATCCACTAACTCCTTATCTTACTGATCTAGCTGAGCCTGAATATGGCACTTTGACTGCTGATGATGGTCAAGAGATGCACTATCGTTTATTTAAACCTGCAACGGTAAATGATGGTAAAAAACACCCTGTTCTTGTCAATGTCTATGGCGGCCCACACGCACAACGCGTAACCAATAGTTGGCGCAGCAAGAACTTATATTTCCAATATATGGCACAGCAAGGTTATGTAGTGTTCCAATTAGATAACCGTGGTTCGTATAATCGTGGTAAAAAGTTTGAAGATGCCATTTACAAACATTTAGGTGTGGTTGAAGTGGCTGATCAAATAAAAGGCGTCGAATTTTTACGTACGCTTGATTATGTTGACCCACAACGTATTGGTATTTATGGTCACAGTTACGGTGGCTATATGGCATTAATGACCATGTTTAAAGCTGGTGATTATTTTCAAGCAGGCGTATCTGGAGCGCCAGTGACTGATTGGGCACTGTATGATACTCACTATACCGAGCGTTATTTAGGACATCCTGATACAAATGCCAAAGGCTATGCAGACAGTGCGGTATTTCCATACGCAGATGGCTTGAAAGGGCCATTAATGATCTACCATGGTATGGCCGACGATAACGTATTGTTTACCCATGCCACTAAGTTATTTAAACAATTGCAAGATAACGAAAAGCAATTTGAAATGATGACTTATCCTGGTTCCAAGCACAGCTTACGGGGTAAACAAGTGCAAACTCACTTGCATCAAACAATCACTAACTTCTTTAATCGTCATTTTGATGTAGAGTAAATCAGTAATGACCGCATAAAGGCTGATTGAAAAATCAGCCTTTTTTTTGACTTAATGATAATCCTATTTATTTAAAAACTTTAGACCAAAACAAGGAACAGTTAACTAGATTTTAAAGTAATATTTACTACGCTTAATATATGCGCGCCTTCTGCGAGCACTTCTAAAGGATTTTTTATGTCGTACCTACGCCGTTTTACTATTTTTCAGCGCTTAGCTATTTTGGTAAGTTTGGTCGTTGTTGGTTTACTTTTTTTAAGTATTACTAGTTTAACTCAGCAATATGGTTCACTCAAAGCAGGCCAATATACGAAAACTAAAAATCTGGTTGAAGCTGCTTATAGCGTTATTACCCATTATCATTCATTACAACAAAGCGGCGAACTCACCGAGCAACAAGCCCAACAAGGTGCACTAGCTACAATAGCTAGTATTCGCTATGACAATGACAATTACTTCTGGATCAATAATTTTCAGCCAGCCATGGTTATGCATCCTTTTAAACCAGAATTAAACGGTAAATCACTCAGCAACAGTAAAGACCCAGATGGCGTACCGTTATTTGTTGAAATGGTTAAAATAGTTAAGCAAAGTGGTGAAGGTTTTATCCCTTACAAATGGCCTAAACCAGGTAAAGATCAACCAGTTGATAAAATAGCCTATGTGAAAGGTTTTACCCCGTGGCAATGGATAGTCGGTTCAGGTGTTTATATTGATACTATTGATAACGCTTTTGCCAGCTTACGGAATTTAGTTATTCTCAATGCCGCAGTGATTATTTTGCTATTAATTAGTTTAAGTTACTTAATCGCCAGAAGTATTTTACTGCCAACTCGGCTTGCTGCAAATATGATGAAAAGTATCTCTCAAGGTGAAGGGGATTTAACCCAAACCTTAGATGAAAATGGTAATGATGAGGTATCACGATTATCTCGCCACTTTAATTTATTTACTACCAAAATGCGTGAGTCACTTAAACAAGTGGCAAATAATGCCAATGATGTTAACCAGCATGCCCAAACAGTGGATGATGCGAGTAAAACCAATCATTCTTTTATTGAACTGCAAAACGATAGCTCAACGCAAGTCGCTGCAGCAATGGAGCAAATGACCCACCAAATTCATGATGTAAGTCGCAATGCCGAAGCGGCTGAACAAGCCGCTAACCAAGCCGCGGTGAATGCATCTGAAGGTAAAGAAGTCGTTGCTAAAACAATTCAATCCATAGAAACACTGTCCAAAAACATTGAAACTGTGAGTCAAGTTACCGCTGATTTAGCTCAAGAAAGTAATAATATAGGATCGGTACTAGACGTGATCCGCGGTATTGCGGAGCAAACCAATTTACTGGCACTCAATGCTGCAATCGAAGCGGCACGTGCTGGCGAACAAGGCCGAGGGTTTGCCGTTGTAGCTGATGAAGTACGCACTCTTGCAAGTCGCACAGGCAAGAGCACAGACGAAATTCAGGCGATGATAGCCAAATTACAAAAAGGCGCACAGGCGGCTGTAGAGGCGGTAACAGCTAGCCAACAATTATCCACCAGCACAGTACAACAAGCTGGCTCTGCCAATACCTCATTAACTGAAATTGAACGTCTGGTGTCGGTTATCACCGATATGAATGGTCAAATAGCCCGTGCGACTGAGCAACAATCAAGTGCTGCGGATGAAGTCAATTTGCGAATTAATGAACTATCGCAATCAACCGAACAATCTCTGGCCAATACATCACAACTTTCTGGTGCAAGCGATAATCTTAAACACAGTAGCCAACAGCTAACTGATGTGGTTAATCGCTTTAAATTAGATTAATTAACAAAAACAAATTACAAAAAAGCCCCGTCATTTTATATGACGGGGCTGTTGTATTTAATACTGCTTATTATAAGCAGTAACGAGCAAATAAACTGCTTAAGCCTGCTGCAGTTGGTTTACCGTGCTGCCAATCACCACCTTCAACACCACTACCGGCAATATCCATATGCACATAAGGTAAAGGCTGTGCTGACTCACAACCATGCTTATCAAGGCCACCAACAATAGCTAAAAATGCCATAGGGAACTGATGACCACGTGCGGTAACTGCTGATGCTGCATTGTTACTTGATAATACGTCATCAGCTAAAGTACGCGGTTTAATAAAATCATAGTCTTCGCGACGGCTGCGAGAAACTTCTGCACCATCAGCCCATAAGTCACCACTGTCAGCCAGCTTACGAGAAATATTAGCCGCACGTGCAGGGCCATTTTCAACGTATGCACTGTAAGGTCCCATTGCACGAGCTGCATGTCCGGTTAACGTTGCGACCGTAAAGATTTCAGGATTAACTTCTCCTTTTGCTAAATCTTTCATCTCGCTGAGTAAATCCCCCATAGCTAAGCGCCCTTCTGCATCCGTATTACCGATGCGAACACGTACGCCCTCACGGCTAGTAATAATTTCATCTGGTACAAAACAATCAGAACCAATTGAATTACGAACTACCGCTAAGTAAGCAATAACTTTAACGCCTTGTGGTTGAAAGTCTGCCACTGATTTCATAAAACCAGCAACAGAGGCTGCGCCGCCTTTATCACGGCTCATACCGGCCATATGCCCGCCCACTTTTAAATCGGCACCACCGGTGTCATATACTAAGCCTTTACCGACAAACATTAAGGTACGTGTTACTTCGCCCTCTGGTACATATTCAAGTTTTACAACACGAGGGTGATGACGCTCAACCGCATATGAAGCGCGAGCCACGGTACTCATCATCGGGTACTCTTTATCAATCGTGGCAATATCTGCAATCACTGCAACATTGACCTTGCTGCCTTTAAATAAATCTACACAGTAATCAGCAAAACGTGGTGGCGCCATACGCTCAGGCTCAGTGCCACATAAATCACGAGCAGCATACTGCCCTGCGGCAATGGCATTTACTGCTTTAATTGTTTGCTCATTAGCACCAAACAAGGCTATTTGAGTGATCGGTTCAATGCTTTCACCATGAAACTCGCGCGCCTCAAGCGGCTGCCACAACGCTTGGCAAGCACCAAGATAAGCAACTTCTAAGGCATACTGATAACGGCTATCTTGGCTTGCTTGTGGTAAGTAAATAGCAGGTTTTGTACTGCCTGATGCTTTAGCTTCATTGATAGCCAATTTAGCTGCATCAAAATAACGACGTACATCGTCATAATCACGATTTAATGGACCTGTCGGCGCTAAAATTACCCTTTTAGAATCAACAACAAGCAGCGTGACTTGCTTACCAATACGTGCATCAACCGCCATTTGCGCTTTAATAGCTTGGCTTAGATTCGGGTCGTCTAACTCAGAAAAGTTATCGGCAATAATAATAAGCGCATCATGTTTTGCGTTATCTAATTGCGGGGCTGCAACTGCGTGAGGATATGCCATAAAAAAAGGTCCTGTTGTCAAAATACGTAGGAGCTTATTATCATTGATTTAAATAGCTATTGCCAGCAATGTACGACGAGCTAACATAACGCTGGCAACTTGGAGTTACAGTGTAAAATACAGCAGTTACTCACTGCCCACTTATCATTTATTGAAGCAAATAGCGCGCAGTATCTTAATCTAATATACTCAGCTGTACATGTTGCTGCGGTTCATTTTTAACACCGACTCCTACACCGAGTAACCGCACTGGCTGCTGCAAGCCACGTTGATATGCTTTGCTCAGAAGCTCAGCCAAGATAGTTTCATCAAGTCGGTGGCAAGTTTGATCGGCCGATGTCACCACAAAATTAGCAAACTTGACTTTGACACTGAGTTTATTTATGCGTTGCTCTAATTGCTGTTTTGTTAATCGACGTTGAAGCTCAGCCAATAATATTGGCAATTGATCTAAACACGCTTGTAAGCTGGTTTTATTATATTCATAGGTATGCTCAACACTGAGCGATTTACGGGTACGTTCTGTGGATACTTTACCAATATGTAAACCGGCACATTTTTGATACAGCGAGACCCCAAAGTTACCAACGTGTTGCTGCATCCAATTAACCCCTTTAGCGCGCACATCAGCACCGGTGTATAAGCCTTTTAAATTGAGTTTTTCAAGGGTAACCTTACCGACCCCGGGTATTTTACCCAAAGGTAATTGCGCTAAAAAGTCATCCACTTGCTCAGGCAATACTACAAATTGACCATTCGGTTTATTTTCATCACTGGCAATTTTGGCAATAAATTTTATCGGCGCAATTCCAGCCGAAGCAGTTAAACCGGTGGCTGCAAAAATATCGGCGCGGATCTGCTCTGCCATTAAGGTCGCACTACCATGGCATGCATTACTTTCAGTCACATCAAGGTAAGCTTCATCTAAAGAAAGAGGCTCTATAAGGTCGGTATAGCGCTGGAATACAGCACGAATTTGCGAAGAGGCTTGTTTATAAACTTGCATACGCCCTGGTACAATCACTAAATCTGGGCATAATTGTTTAGCACGGTAGTTAGACATCGCAGAGCGCACACCGTATTCGCGGGCGATGTAATTTGCTGTAGAGAGCACTCCACGGCGACTATTGCCACCAATTGCCAAAGGTACATTAGCAAGCGCGGGGTTATCGCGCATTTCGACCGCTGCGTAAAAGCAATCCATGTCAATATGAATAAACTTTTTCATTCCTCAAACCAAGCACTGTACAAATGAACAGTTATTATTCATTAAGTTTGATTTATTAGCAAGTCATCAGCTCGATGATTCTTGCTGTGAAGACTTTTTACGATTAAATAACCTCGCACCGAATAACCAAAAAGCACCTTCTAAAATAAAACCAACTACGATTAGTATCACCATCCCAGAAGCATTGCCCATCGCATAACAAACGAATGCCAAACAGATCACCACCAGTAGCGCTAAGCGTTTCATTATTTTTGCTGTCACTGTATTCATAATTAGCTCCTTTAAATCAGATTAAAGTATTCATTTACGTAACCGTGAACTACTAAAACTAGCACATTTTCACTGTTTTCCTAATTTTCTTGAGCTAAACAGCACCAATTGCTAATCTACGTTTTTACTTTAAAGAGCTGTAGAATATGCAATCATTTATAGAACAACATCCTATCCATACAGCAATTAATGTTGCTTGGGGAGAAATGGATGCCTTACAACATGTCAATAATGTGGTGTATTTTCGTTATTTCGAAACTGCTCGAATTGATTTTTTTAATCAAATAAATTTACTCGAAGATTTACAAACAACAGGTATTGGTCCTGTGATTAGTGAAAATAACGCGCGTTATAAACGTCCAGTCACATTTCCTGATACAGTGTTGGTAGGCGTTACCATCAGTGATATTCAAAAAGACCGTTTTATGATGCACTACAGCGTATTTAGCCAAGCGCAAAATGCCTTGACTACATTAGGGTCATCGCAAGTGGTGATGTTTAATTTTAAAACGGGTAAGAAAGCACAATTAAGTGAGCCATTATTGGCTGCATTACATAAGTACAGCCGAGAATCATAAAAGTAAGGAATCATTATGCGTTACAACCCACTTGGTAGCAGTGGTCTAAATGTGTCTCGTGTATGCTTAGGCAGCATGACGTGGGGCGTACAAAATAATCAAGCAGATGCTGATGAGCAAATTGCTTATGCCTTAGAGCATGGCGTAAACTTCATTGATACTGCAGAAATGTATGCCATACCTCCCACTCCTGATACCTACGGAAAGACAGAGCAAATTATCGGTAATTGGTTAGCGCGTAATCCAGGTAAGCGAGACGATATTGTGCTCGCCACTAAAATTGCTGGCAATGGCCTAGCTTGGATACGCGATGGCGGCGATATTACTCGTCAAGCAGTCGTTCATGCAGTTGACGAGTCATTAAAACGCCTACAAACCGATGTAATTGATTTATACCAACTGCATTGGCCGAATCGTCAATCACCGCACTTTAGCAAACATTGGCCAGGTATGATCCGTTTTAGTGACGCTAATACAGAGCAACACACAGCGGGTATGCTCGATATTCTTGAAGGTTTAAACGACTGTGTTAAAGCTGGTAAAATTAAACATTGTGGTCTCTCTGACGACACGCCATGGGGTATTAGCCAATTTTTACGGTTAAGTGAACAACACAATTTACCGCGCATGGTCTCTATTCAAAATGAATTTAGTTTATTACACGCTAAAGATTGGCCTTATCTAATAGAGCAATGTATTCACGAAGATATTGCTTATTTACCTTGGTCACCCTTAGCAGGCGGTATGTTAAGTGGTAAATATTTAAATAGCGCACGTCCCGATGGTAGCCGCTGGACACTGGTGCAGCGTAATGGTTTATTCCGTGACACAGCGCAATCTCAACAAGCAATCAGCCACTATGTTGAAATTGCCCAGCAATACCAAATAACCCCAGCACAATTAGCGCTTGCATGGTGTGACCAAGTTGATGGCGTTACTTCTTCAATTATTGGTGCAACCAGCTTGGTACAACTAAAAGATGACATTGCCGCGTTCAACATCGAATTAAGTGAACAAGCTCTAACTGATATCGGTAATGTATTTAAGCAATACCCAATGCCATTTTAATCAATAAAGCCCAATCATTATCAATGCTTGGGCTTTCCACCGGATTAAAATACTTGAAAAACGACTTCTCACAAATAGTGAATCAAAAAAACACCACTAAAGTATTAAAAAATTAACTTACCGTAATAACTTACCAGTCTTTAGTAGCGCAAAATATTAGTTATTGTATACTCGATTTAAATTATTAGCGGATAAAGTAAATATAGCTATGCGTATTGTCTATTACATCGTTGCATTATTCTCTTTTTTTTCAAGCGTCTATGTACTTGCTAATACTACCGATGAAGTAACCCATATAACTTGGCTACAAAGCAATACAGCGCCTTTTCATCTGGCCAAAACAGCACAAACTCCCGATGGTGGCTTATGTGATTACTTAGTCGAACAGCTCATCAGTGAATTACCCGATATAAAGCATACCCGCCTCATGTTGCCGCAAAAACGTATAGGTAAGTACCTCGATGAAGGTCAACAAGCATGTTTCCCTTGTATGATCCATCGTAAAGTTAACACCCCGCGAGTGTTCTACTCGGTGCCAACTACGGTGTACCCACCATTTGCTATCATTGCCTCAGCTAAAACAGCGAAAGTAATTAGCCAACAACACAGTTCACCGATAAATTTAGTTAAACTACTGACAGATAATAAATTTATTTTTGGTCAATCCGCTGCGCGTAAATTTACTCCAGAGTTAAATACCATCGCTCGAAATACTAAAAGCGACCAACATACATCATTAAGTTGGAACAGTGAAAACGAAAGCAGCTCGGTGATCAATCGGCTCAATCATGGGTATATTGATTACACTATCGACTATCCTTTTTTAGCCGATTACTACAACCGCTTCAGCGAATTTGATAATGTAGTAACCTTACCTATTGCCGATCACGCCGATAAGCTGGTTTTAGGTGCGATTGGCTGCTCAACCAATGCCCCTAATAATTTTGCTAATAATGCTTTAAAAAAAATAAATCGAGTGCTAACAAATAGCATACTGCCGTCTGCAAAGTACCAGCAAACACAGCGTGTATTGCTTGAAAATACCTTTGCAGAGTTTGATCAACAATATCAACAACAGATATTAAAACTTACTCAGCCAACCACTCTTGCTGAACCAATAAGTCTGAGCCCAAGTGTAACTGAGCAATAAATTTACTTCCTGCGTTCACAGCTCCTACCCCTGCAGGTGTGCCAGTCATAATAATATCGCCATCAATTAAAGTCATAAACTCACTAACTTGGGCTGAAATAACCGCAGGTTTATAAAGCATTAACTCAACGCCGCCTTGTTGTCGCACCTTATTATCTATCAGTAAGGTTAAGCTTAAATGCTCAATAGCTTGTTCGTCTATTTGTACAAACTCACTAAACAATGCAGAGCCATCAAAGGCTTTCGCGCGTTCCCACGGTAAACCGCTGGCTTTTAATTTACTCTGTAAATCTCGCTTAGTTAAATCCAGTCCCACCGCCACAGCAGCTAAACAGCCATTGTTAACTTGAAAACAAATTTCAGTCTCAAAATGTAATTGCTCATCCTTATGAGTACACATTAAGGTATTTGTTATCGCGCTTGGCGGCTTTAAAAACACCACCATTTCGTCTGCCTCTTGATTACCAAGCTCAGCAATATGCGCAGCATAGTTACGACCAATACAAATGACTTTTGATGGATTCACTGGTTTCATTTCGATCTTTCCTATTCAATAAAAAGCAGCCTAGACTACTTTTTATGACGTTTATTGGCAATTAACTTCGTATTGCTATTTATCTAGATCGATGTCACTGGTATTAAGATCAACAAAGGCATTACTGGCATGAAATAACCTCAGTAGATACATGCTCGCTGGTGATGTTGAGTTTCGCAATCGATACCTGCCATGGCGCAGCTGTACTTAACTGCCAAGGTGAAAATACTTGACCTAAATTAACACCTTGCTGTGCAAAACACCGTAAATCAATGTTTAAAGTCTGCCATTCGTTGGTTGCATTTAGCTGCTTAGCAATATCCAATTTACCTTGGCAATCATCACCACATTGCATACCAAGCCAAAGCGGGGCATCGGCACTTTGCTCAACCTTAATTTGCATTTGTAATTGCCCTGCTTTTTCAACAAACGAACGTAAATCAGATGGGAATGCCGCACTTAAACGCACTGCTGCTAGTTCATCGCCGCTGAAGGTAATTGCACGCGCATCTTCTTGAACGTCTTTATCAAAGGTTTTAACGCTAACAGCTCCGATTGATTCGCGACTACTTGCCATCACTTTTTGCTGCTCACCACTTTGTAAATGCAGACTCCATGGCGCTTTAACCGCGCGCTCAAACAATACTAAATCATCAAGCTGCTGTGATATTCCTGTTTGCTTAACAAGATCATCTTGCAAGGTGTTTTTATCTGAATAAGTTAAGCCAAAACCATACGGTAATAATGGCGAATAATCTTTATCACCACGATTTTCGTTATCAACTGGGTTATTCGGCCAAGAAAACGACAGCTTGCCTTTAAAATCATGATTTACTGAGCCATCTACATTTGCAAATAACACATCGCTAATTGCATCCCCTTCGCTACCTGGCAACCACGTCGCGACAAACGCATCACTGGCATTAAGTTCTGCGTTTACCCACATTGGGCGGCCGCTAATAAATAATGATACAACGGGAATACCGGCTTGCTTTAATTTTCGCAGTAGCGCTAAATCCGTTTTATTACCCCGCTGATATTCAAGATTATCTAAATCCCCATTGCCTTCTGCGTAAGGTTGCTCACCAAATACTACAATAGCGACATCTGGACGAGTATTGAACTCACCGTTTAAGTCATGCTGAACTTGCCCGCCCGCTTGCTTAACAGTGTGTTCAATACCATCCAAAATCGACGTGCCACCTGGGAAATCGCTATTTTGATTCCCCGTACCTTGCCAAGTAATGCTCCAACCGCCAGATTGCATACCGATATTATCAGCACCTAGACCGGCTACTAACACATTTGCTTTTGGCGAAAGCGGCAGTAACTGTTGTTTGTTTTTTAGGAGTACTAAAGATTCGCGAACTGCTTGTTTTGCGATTTTACGATGTTCAGCACTACCAATGACCTCTGTTTTTCCTGAAAGTGGACGATTTGCAGGACTTGGTTTATCAAATAAACCCGCACGCATTTTTACTCTCAGAATACGCGTTACCGCATCATCAATTCGTGATTGCGCAATTGTGCCATTGTTAACTTGTGCGATAAGGTTTTCATAAAGTGGCTTCCATGCATCAGTAGGCACCATGTATACATCAAGGCCGGCATTAGCGGCTTGTGCACAGTTTCCATTGGTACAACCAGGAATTTGTCCATGGCCATTCCAATCACCCACAACAAAGCCATCAAAACCCATTTTGCCTTTTAGCACATCAGTTAAGAGATATTTACTGCCATGGATTTTTTCGCCATGCCAGCTATTAAACGACGCCATAACTGTTTGTGCTCCAGCACCTAAGCCTCCCACATAACCTTGCGCATGAATGGTAAATAACTCTGCTTCGCTGGTAATATTATTACCTTGGTCATCACCGCCTTGTGTACCACCATCACCAATAAAATGCTTAACCGTACTGATCACCCGTCTATCTGATAAAAAGTCTTGATCAACTGCGCCTTGTAAGCCTTTTACTATTGCGGCTGAATAATCTCTAACAATTTGTGGATCTTCTGAATACCCTTCATAAGTGCGGCCCCAGCGGTCATCTCGTACCACAGCAACGGTAGGTGCAAACACCCAATCTATACCGGTTACCATCACTTCTTGCGCGGTCGCTGCAGCAATTTTTTCAATCAATTGTGGATTGTTAGCCGCACCTAAACCGATATTGTGTGGAAATAACGTCGCACCAATAACATTATTATGACCATGAACTGCATCGGTTCCCCACATAGTTGGGATACGGCTACCATCAAGGGAATCATCTACTGATGCTTGGTACATTTTTTCGGCTAGTTCAATCCAATCAGCAGCCGTGGCATGTTTATTATTATTAGGAAAAGCCCCACCGCCATTAAGGTAAGAACCAAAACCATATTGACGCATATCTTCCACTGTAATATCGCGAATTTCAGGTTGGATCATCTGTGCTATTTTTTGTTCTAAGCTCATTGAGCCGAGCAAGTCAGCAATTTTTTTCTCCATATTGGCATCGTCTTTAACACCGCTTTTGATCATCGGCCAAATATCATTGGTCGCTGCTGTTTGTTCTGATTGCGAACAGCCATTCATCGCCATTGCTGCAATCATCATTACCAAAAGAGTACGTGGTTTTGTTATTGTCATGTTGTCCACCTAGTTATCAATGACGAGTTGAGGTTGTTACTTTTGAGCCAAATAGCGCAAAGTAAGTAATATATAAATAGCAGCCGATCGGCAGTAATAGTGCTAATTGCACACCAAAATTGTCAGCTAGGACGCCTTGTAATAATGGAATAATTGCACCACCGACAATAGCTAAGCATAAAATACCTGAACCCTGAGAGGTATATTTGCCAAGGCCTTGTAGGGCTAAACTGAAGATGGTTGGGAACATAATTGAGTTACATAATCCGACCAACAAAATAGCCCACATTGCTAATGCCCCTTGTCCTGTCATCGCCATTAACACCAGTACCATGGCAAGTAGTGCATGACATGCCAATACCTTACCTGCATTGAGTTTTTGCATGATGGCAGCACCAATAAAGCGACCTATCATGGCGCCAGCGAAGTAATAACTAATATAATGTGCTGCTTGCTGCTCAGTAAAACCCGCAATATGATCTAAGGTTAAAAAGCCTACTAAAAAGCTGCCGATTGCGACTTCAGCACCGACATAAACAAAAATGCCAATGGCTCCTAAAATTAAATGGCGATACTGCCAAACACTACCTAAATCAATAAAGTTCTCAACATATTGATTTTCACTCTCAGCATCTGCTGCTTTGCCAAGTTTAGGTAATTTTAAAAAAGCAAAAATAACCGCAAGTACCAGCAAGCTTGCTGAAAGCATTAGATAAGGAAGTTTAACTTGCTCTGCGGTTGCTTGGCTGACTTCGGTTAGAATAAGCCAGCCACCAAAGATTGGCGCAACCGTAGTACCTAACGAATTAAATGCTTGGGTCATGGTTAAACGCGACGACGCTGTTTTTGCAGCGCCAAGTACGCTTACGTATGGATTGGCTGACACTTGTAAGATGGTAATCCCCGAGGCCAGTACAAATAGCGCCAATAAAAACAGCTCATAAACATGCGCTACGGCTGCGGGATAGAATAATGCACAACCAACCGCTGCCACCACCAAGCCCACCACAATACCAAATTGATAACCTATTTTACTCACCAACTTACCAGCGGGTATCGACATCACAAAATAAGCCCCAAAGAAACAAAATTGGATTAACATCGCTTGGGTATAATTGAGTGAAAACATCCCTTTTAAATAGGGGATCAGAATATCGTTTAGACACGTAATAAACCCCCACATAAAAAATAAGGTGGTCAACGACGTTAAAGCAAACGTTTGTTTGCCCATTGGTTGTAGGCTATGTTCATTCGTTGCCAAATTGTGTGTGACGTTTGCCATATTAAACTCTCTAATTATTTTAATTATCAGTTCGTTACGTTTATTAAAGTACTTTTTCATTACTTAAAAAAAGCAAATAATAGTTGCAACATAAAATGTAAGCGCTTACATTTATATCATATAAATCGAAATTAGCAATTTATTTACAAACATTCTGTAAGCGCTTCCATTTTAATAACTATGCTGCGCTTAATGTAAAAGTAATTGCCAAAACTGAATGTTAAAGGATGCACCTAATCGTGTTTAAAACTATTTCTCTGCCGCCTAGCTCTGCGCTACTTAAACCTCAGTTTACCTTTGGTGTAGCCACAGCCTCATTTCAAATTGAGGGAGCTCGCAACGCACGCCTGACATCTATTTGGGATACTTTTTGTGACCAACCAGGGGCTATCACCGACAATAGCAATGGCGATACAGCCTGTAACCATGTTGAACTATGGCAACAAGATATCGCAATGATTGCTGACTTAGCCGTTGATGCGTACCGATTATCTATTTCATGGCCGCGCGTATTGCATCAAGATGGCAGTATTAATCAGCAAGGCATTGGCTTTTATCGTGATTTATTAACGGCTTTAAAAGCACGCAACATCAAGACCTATGTCACCTTATATCACTGGGATCTACCCCAACACTTGGAAGATAACGGTGGCTGGTTAAACCGTGACACCGCCTATGCATTTGCTCACTATACTGATTTAGTTACCAAGCAGTTGACAGGTTTAGTTGACTCTTATGCGACTTTAAATGAACCTTTTTGCAGTGCCTATTTAGGCTATGAAGTGGGTGTACATGCACCCGGTATTAAAAGCCAACAAGCAGGTCGTCAGGCGGCTCATCATTTATTGTTAGCCCATGGTCTTGCCATGCAAGTACTGCGCGCCAATTGCCCTAATATAGAAGCTGGTATTGTTCTTAACTTCAGCCCAGCTTATCCAATGACAGAAAACGATACACAAGCAGCATTATTAGCCGATCAATATCACAATCAGTGGTATATCAAAGCAGTTTTAGAAGGTCAGTATCCGGCGCTTTTAAATAGCCTCAGTAGTGAAGTGCAACCCCATATAGCTGCTAATGATATGGCGATAATCAGTCAAAAAATCGACTTTATTGGCGTTAATTACTATACCCGCATACACTACAAAAACACTGATGATAACTGGTTTGCCGAAGCACAAATCAACAACATAGCTGTGACTGACATGGGCTGGGAAGTCTATCCACAAGGTTTAACTGAGTTGTTAGTATCATTAAATGAGCTATACCAACTACCTAAAGTTTATGTAACTGAAAATGGTGCGGCCATGGCAGATACACTACGAGATGGCCAAGTACTCGATACAGAGCGCGTTAGTTATTATCATACCCACCTCAATGCAGTGCATGACGCAGTTGAGCAAGGGGTTGATATACAAGGCTATTTTGCATGGAGCTTAATGGATAACTTTGAATGGGCATACGGCTATGAAAAACGCTTTGGTCTCGTTTATGTTGATTATGAAAACCAGCAACGCATACTAAAAGAGAGCGCAATACAATATCGCGCATTGCTCACACAGCGCAAAAAATAATAACAACATGAGTACCAATTATGCTAACTAGAAAAGAAAAAATAGCCTATGGCTTAGGTGATACTGCAAGTAACATCATTTTTCAAACCGTGATGCTATTTTTAACTTTTTTCTATACCGATATATTTGGTATTTCTCCGGCCATCGTTGGTACTCTGTTCCTAGTGGTGCGAGTTATTGATGCAATCACCGATCCGTTAATGGGGGCGCTCACCGATGCAACCCGAACCAAATATGGTAGCTACCGGCCTTACCTATTGTGGCTCGCGATCCCGTTTGGGCTGGTTAGTGTAATTACTTTTACCACACCAGATTTAAACGCGACAGGAAAAGTCATCTACGCGTTTGTCACCTATACGCTATTAATGCTGGTTTATACCGCAATTAATATCCCTTATTCAGCTTTGGGTGGAGTACTAAGTCGCGATCCGAGTGAACGCGTATCCATTCAATCTTATCGTTTTGTATTTGGTATGCTCGGTGGCTTACTCGTCAGTGCTTGCACATTGCCATTAGTAAGCTGGTTTGGTAAAGGCGATAATGCTCTTGGCTATCAGCTTACTATGATACTGATGAGCTGTTTCGGTGTGATATTATTTTTGACCTGCTTTCGCTTTACTAAAGAACGCGTGGTTGCACCACAGCAACAAACCCTTAGCCTCAAAGCACAAATGGCAACGTTGTGGCAAAACGGTCCTTTTAAAATACTCTGTGGTGCTGCCATTATGCTGCTCACGAGTATGGTGCTGCGTACGACTTTAGCAATTTATTACGTAAAATATGTTCTTGGTGAAGGCGACTTAGTTACGCAATTTGTTACCTTGGGAATGATCGGTAATATCCTTGGCTGCGCCTGCGCGCAACCACTGAGTAAACGGGTTGATAAAAAAGCAGCATATATATATCTCCAATACATCTCTGCGGCCATAAGCTGTTTTGCATTTTTCTTATCTGACGACCAATTAGTGCTCGCGTTTGCAGTCTATTTTTTATGGTGTTTTTTCACCCAAATGGCAACTCCATTGTTATGGGCAAAAATGGCAGATGCAATTGACTACGGACAATGGCAAAATGGCCATCGGCTAACTGGCTTGGTCTATGCAAGCGTGGTGTTCTTTATTAAACTAGGCCTTGCACTGGGCGGAGCTATTGCTGGTTGGTTACTGGCTTACTATGGCTATCAGGCTAACACTGAGCTTAATGAAGCAACTAAAGCCGGTATTTTAACCTCGTTTACACTGTTTCCTGCAATTGGTAGTGTACTTGTCGCGTTGATCATGAAAAGGTATATTCTTGATAATAATACCTTAGAGAAAATAAACGCTGATTTAGCCCAAAGAAGTAGTACTTAACAAGGAATATCATGGCGACCATTTATGAGGTGTCAAAACTTGCTGGGGTCTCATTAGCGACCGTTTCAAGGGTAATGAATAATAATACTAATGTCAGTGATGCAACGCGAAAAAAGGTAACCGTTGCGATGACACAGCTTGGTTACCGGCCTAATTCCATTGCACAATCTCTCGCATCTAACTGTTCAAATAGTGTTGGTTTATTAGTTTCCGAACTACAAGGCCCTTTCTATGGCCCAATGATGAGCGGCATTGAGACCGCTTTTCGTAAACAAAGCAAGCATGTGATCATTGCTGCAGGTCACAGTGACGAAGAACGTGAACAACAAGCAATCGAGTTTTTAATTAGTCGTAATTGTGATGGCTTAATTTTGCATGTTGAAGCAATTAGTGATGACTACTTAATAGAGTTGAGCAAAGGGAAAACTCCTTTTGTACTGATCAACCGATACATTCGCGAACTAGCATCGCGCTGCATTATTTTAAATAACGTAAAAGGCGGTTATTTAGCGGCTAAACACGTATTAGAGCAAGGCCATACGAATATCGCTTATATCAGCGGCCCACTGTGGAAACAAGATGCTCAAGATCGCCTTGCAGGGCACAAACAAGCTCTAGCAGAGCACAACATTAGTTTTAATGAGCAATTACTATATCAAGGTGATTTTATGGAAGACAGCGGCACTGCAGGCTTTCAGCATTTATATAACGGTAATTCAAAATTTACAGCGCTAATTTGTGCCAATGATGAAATGGCAACCGGCGCTATGGCCAGTGCCCGTGAGTCATCATTAATCTTGCCTGAGCAACTTTCTATTATGGGCTACGATAACGTATTTTTTACCCGTCATGTGTATCCACCACTTAGTACCGTCAATTACCCAATCAACGAAATGGGCCAAATGGCTGCTAACTGGATTTTAAGTGAGGTGTATAAAAAAACCACCCCAGCTTTACAAACTCTTTTTGAACCTGAATTAGTGGTGCGTCAATCAATTATTACTAACCCTCAATAAGTTGGGTTAGTAATGCTAAATTAATCGGTTTAAGTAATACTTGCTCTATCTCAAGGAGTTCAATTTGCTTCGGATCTGGCTGTATACCACTGACGATTACTCGCTTTAGATCTGGATAATACTGCTTTGTATAACGAGCTAAATCCAAGCCACTGCCATCAGGCAAATGCATATCTAATAACACTTTATCAAATTGAGAGTCATTTTTTAGAATTGCTAAAGTATGCTCATAACTAGTTGCAACAACGGTTTCAACCCCTAAACTTTCCAGTAATAACTGGGTGATTTGCGCCGCATCTGCATCATCTTCAACCAATAAAAAACGCGCACAACTTTTTACTCGCGCTGGTTGCGCTAATTTATCAACGGGCTTATTAGCCGCCATAGAGTAATTAGTTAAGCACTGATAAAGTAAGCTTGAATCAACAGGTTTGCCTATCACATCGTTAAAACCCAGCGCCAATAACTCGCTATGTATACCTTTCATCGTGGCAGCAGTAAGCGCTATTACCGCCCCCTTAAAACCCATTTTTCTAAGTTCAATCGTGGTTTCTTTGCCCCCCATCACCGGCATATGAATATCTAAAAATATAATGTCGTACGGATCACCTTGCTGTTGTGCTTTAGTTACTTTATCAAGTGCTTGCTTACCGTGTTCAGCATAATCAACCTTTGCACCAGCAGAAGAAATCATATGCCCAACTAACACCCGTAAATCTCGTAAATCATCCACCACCAATACTCGGCCACTGACTTTACAAGGGGCCATTTTTTGCTGCATATTAGGTGTCAAATCGAGCTTTAATACACTGCGCTCTACATATTGAATATTGCCCGGATACACTGAAATAGTAAATTCAGATCCATGACCGATAGCAGACTCTAATGTGATCCCGCCCTGCATACGACTCAACAATTCAGAGCAAATAGCTAAACCTAACCCCGCGCCGCCAACTGAGCGCGATTCTACATCGGCTATTTGTTCAAATGGTTTGAATATAAGTGCTTGTTTCTCAGGGGCAATACCCATTCCAGAATCTTTAATACTAAAAAACAGCATTTCACGGCCATCAATAACTTTTGTCCATGCGCGAACAATGATATCGCCTTGCTCGGTGAACTTAATCGCATTATTGATGATATTAATTAAAATTTGCCGAAACCGTGTCGCATCAATACTAATTACAAGGGGCAAAGGTTGTAATGACTCAAAACGCAGCGACAGCCCTTTATCCAGCGCAGATACTCGCATTAAGGTAAACACATCAGCCATTAAACTATCAAGGTTGACATCACTGCAGCTGAGCTCCAGTTTATCGGCAGCTATTTTTGATAAATCGAGAACATCATTTAACAAGCTAAGTAGATGCTTACCATTACGATAAATAACCCCTAACTCATTATTGGCATGATTGTTAAATTCACTTTGCATAAGCAACTCGGTATAGCCCAAGATTGACGATAACGGAGTGCGTAGCTCATGGCTTAAATGTGCTAAAAAGCGGTCTTTAGAACGATTTTCGGCTTCTGCTTTGAGTCGTTCAAGGCGTTCATCTTCAACATCGCGTCGGGCTAATGCGTAGCGAATAGAGCGGGCAAAGCGACTTGAACTCATTTCACTTTTTACGAGGTAATCAACAGCTCCGGCATCCAAAGCGGCTAAATCAAGGGCGTCGTTTGATTGCCCTGTGAGCATAATGATAGGGCCATTAAAACCATTTTCTACAGCTTGCTTTAAAACTGCTAAGCCGTCTGAAGCCCCTAAGCGGTAATCAAGCAGGCAAATATCGTGCTGATTTTTACTCAGTACCTTAACTGCCTGCTTGGGATCACTGATCCACTCTATATCAAATGTATGCGAACTCAGCTGCTCTAGATAATCACAGGTTAAAATATAATCATCTTCATCGTCTTCAACAAGTAACAGTCTGGTTGCCTTATCTAACATAGCGTCTCCAGTTTTTTATTTAGTCATTAAACGTACTAGGTAACTCTACAAACTCCACCCAGTACTTACCTAACGTTTTCATTAGTTCAACTAAGCCATCAAACGTAACTGGTTTAGTAATGTATGAAGCCGCGCCTAAATCGTAACCCTTAACCATGTCTTCCTCTTGCTTAGACGTGGTTAAAATAACTACAGGAATACCTTTTAAGTTTGAATTGCCTTTAATCGCTTGCAACGCTTCGCGTCCATCCATGCGTGGCATATTCAAATCCAATAAAATCAACCCAGGTCGTGGCGATGAGTTTTTGTCTTCAAACTTACCTTTACGCTCTAGGTACTCCAAAAGCTCCACACCATCTTCAACAAAGTATAACTCGTTTAATACACGGCTTTCAGCGAGTGCGTCTTGCGTTAATAAACGATCATCTTCATCATCATCAGCCATTAAAATGGTGATTGGCTTTACTTTAGAAAATGGCATTTAAGCCTCTCCTTGCAATGTGAAAAGCTCGCTTTCCACAGGTAGTTTTATGATGAAGGTTGCTCCCTCACCGGTTTCACTTTGTGCCGCTATCGTACCGCCGTGACGCTCTACAATACGTCGGCACACGGATAAACCAATCCCCGTGCCTTTATATTGCGAACGCCCATGCAGACGTTGAAACGGAACAAAAATTTTGTCGGTATATTCTGGCGCAAAACCAATACCGTTATCTTTCACTGTAATGATTTGCCATTCCAGCTCTGTATTATAATCATCATTAAATTCAGTATGATGCTGATACTCAATAGTGATAATTGGTGCCACATCTGGACGTCTAAATTTCACCGCATTTGAAATCAAATTCAAAAATAGCTGCTGCATTTGGCTCAGATCAGCTTGTATTACTGGCATTTCGCCCACGTTGACCTGCGCATTTGACTCTTTAATCGCAATTTCTAAATCGCTTAGCACATCATCAAGTACTTGCTTTAAATCCGTATCGGCAAAGTCTTTACCACGTGTTGTCACTCGCGAAAACTCTAACAAGTCATTAATTAAATTAGACATTCTTTGCGCTGCATTTTTCATACGCGCGATATAATCAACACCTTTTTCACCCAATTCGTCTTTAAACATGGTTTCTAAGCGATCACTAAATGCTTGAATTTTGCGCAGTGGCTCTTGCAAATCATGACTCGCTACAAAAGCAAACTCTTCAAGCTCACGGTTACTGCGACTTAGTTCATCAGAGTACAAAGTGAGCTCTTGTGTACGCTCGGTCACTTTACTAGCAAGTGTTTCGTTTTGATATTCAAGTTCCTGCTGATATTTTGCCGCTGTATGTAAGTTAATACGCGTGAGCATAAACATACCAAGGATCAATAAAGCACTGGTTACGGCAGTAATTGCAAAAGTGAGTTTGGCTTCTTTTTTAATTTGCCCTAACTTTCGAAACTGCACAGCTTTAAAAGCAGATTCCGCATCTTGAATTTCATCAGCGAGCTCTCTAATTTGCTCGTAAAGCTTACGGCCTTGATGCGTCTCTAGTAAATAATGGGCACGGCGTTCTTTATCTGCTAACGCTAAATCAACGGTTCTGGTTAATACCGCAACTTTATCATCAACCAAAAATAGTAAACGTGCTACTTTATCTGCTTGGCCTGCAATTTCAGTACGTAAATTTTTAACCAGTGTAGCTTGTGAGTTGAGCTGCATAATAGCGTCGTTGTAGGGTGCTAAATAATCTTTATCGCCCGTTAATAAGTAACCACGTTGTCCTGATTCTGCCTGCACAATTGAAAGATGAAGCTTCTCAATTGCGGTGTTTAACATATTAGTATCATCTAAACGCTGTTGGGTTTGAGTCAGGCTTTGAATGGTATTCATTGCCAAAATCGCATTCCCCACCACAATACACAGCAGCACCGCGATAAAACTGGCCCAGGTTACCTTGACCTTACCTTGTTGCTTTTGCAGCTTCATTTATAATCCTTTTATATTATCTTATTCAACGACGCCGAGATTCGATATTTGTTCCAAGCTGTCACTGCATTGCTGACAATTACTTATTATTTTATCAAGTGCTGCCAATGCTTTTTCTTTTGGCATATCATTTTCTAGCACTAATTTGATCAATTCTGCATTCATCGATATACGATTCAGTGGTCCGCGTGCATCATGAATCAACTTATTGATTTTATCGTTATTAGCCATGCTACCCCTTGGTTGATTACTTGAGTTTAATTTAGCTATATTCGCCAATGCCACCATAGGCATTTAGACGGTTGTATAAAGTTTTAGTACTTATACCTAGCATTTGTGCTGCAAGCGTTTTATTGCCTTGTACTTTCTCCAACGTAGCGTGGATCAGCTCTTTTTCAACTTCTTCAATAGTTTGCCCTGCAGTCACTTGATTTGCTTGAGTTTGCTTATTCACTCGTGAAAATGGTGACTCTAAGTTATCTGGCAAAGTAATCGCTTTACCTTTTGGATCACTCATAATAAAAGCACGATGAATGCCGTGGCGCAGTTCTCGAACATTGCCTGGCCAATCATAGCTTTCAAGTAACTTTAATTGTGCCGTCTGCCATTGAAAGTCAGTGTTGTTTTCTTCGTTTAATTGATTTAAAAAAGCATTGGCTAATAAGGCAATATCTTCTTTTCTTTCACGCAATGGTGGAATATCAATAGGAAATACCGCTAACCGAAAGTAGATATCTTCACGAATAACATTATTTTGCGCTAAATCTTCTAATGAGCGGTTAGTCGCAGAAATAACTCGGCAATCTACCGCACTTTCTTTACTGCCACCTACTCGGGTTACTTTTTTAGTTTCTAACACGCGCAATAGATTAGGCTGCATATCTATTGGCATTTCAGTCACTTCGTCTAGAAATAATGTTCCGCCGGTTGCTTGTTCAAACACCCCATCTTTACGGACAATAGCGCCAGTAAACGCGCCTTTCTCATGGCCAAATAATTCGCTACCAATAAGTTCTTTCGATAACGCACCGCAGTTAGTAGCCACCAAAGGTCCTGTACATGCGCTAGCATTATGAATCGCTTGTGCGACAACTTCTTTACCAGCACCACTTTCACCCATTAACATTACGTTGGCGTTGGTGTTAGCGACGCGCTCAATCATGGTATACAAGTGCTGCATTTGCGGCGACTCACCTATTAAGGTACCAAAATGCTTTTTAATACTTGGCTCGGCTTTTTTCTTAGCCGTGGTTTTTTTAGGGTTGAGAAGGCGCTCAATATCTTCGCGCTGCAAGGGCTTAACTAGATGACCAACGTTAGGCTCACACATTTCAGCCAACTTACCTTTGACTGAAGGATGACCTGAAATAAGGGTTATTTTTGGTTTTTGACCAATACTTTTAAGGTGCTCAACCAAGTGTAAACCACTTCCATCAGGCAGCATAAAGTCTAACAATACATGGTCAAAGGTATTATTTACAAACCACTGCTCAGCCTCTGCTAAATTAGCAGCAGTATTAATGTTATGTCCTAAAAACTCTACGATATGACAAACGACATCACTAAACTCGCTATCATCATCAACTAACAGTATGTTTAACATGATAAATCCCTATGCTTATTATCATTGCCCAGCCTAACATCTTAACTGCCTTATTCTACAAAATCGATGCTTAACTGGAAATTTACGCTATCTAAATAGATTTAGATCTTTTTTGAGATATAATTTTTAAATTAAATTTTAAGGAACATTCTGATGCGCTTACTTAAAAGCACCGTTCATCCCAGTGTGAGTGCCAGCGAGCCACGTCAATTTACTCGCCTAACGAGCCGTGCTATTGCCTTAAAAGGCACTGATATTTTATTAATGTACACTGCCCGCTATGAAGATTTCAGCTTGCCTGGCGGCGGCATTGATGAAGGTGAAAGCATAGAGCAAGGATTAATCCGCGAGCTACAAGAAGAAACTGGCGCACAAAACATCAAAGTACTCGGTGAATTTGGGCTTTATGAAGAATACCGCCCTTGGTATAAAGACGATTTTGCAGTGATCCATATAAAGTCTTATTGCTATTTTTGTAGTCTTGATACGCAATTAGGGCAAGCCCAACTAGAGCATTATGAGCAACAAAATGGCATGGTTGCTAAATGGGTTAACATTCATGATGCCATTGCTCATAATGAGCGAACGCTGGCAACCAGTGATAAACAAGGCCTATCAATCCTGCGCGAAACCTATTTACTAAAAGAGATTGCCAAACATATTACTAATTATTGATAACTATCAACCTGTAATAAGTTAGGGCTTTGACTCATTTAAACCAATCACTTTTTCATAAGTAAATGAGTGATCTCTACCGCCGACATATCAACACGAGGCACATGCTTTTGGCCACACCAAAGTGGTGAAAAATCATCGCGCCCTGCTTTTTCAGCGCTTGTTCTAAGTGCCGTTATCGCGGTACTGGCATGAGGGAATTCAGGCACACCTATAGCCAAAGCGCCTAACTCATTCATTACACGATTTTGAATGCCCCGTGCCGCCCGACCAGAAAATAACGTAGTAAGCGCAGTATTATCCGTTTTCTGATTTAAAATTGCTTGCTTATGAGGCACTGACGTTTGCGCCTCGCGACATAATAAGTAAGCACTCCCAACTTGCACAGCGGCTGCACCTAAAGCTTGCATTTGCTCTACATCATCAGCGGTTGCAATACCGCCTGCGGCAACAATAGGCAAAGAAAGACGTGCCACACAGTTTTGAACTAACTGCACAGTTGATTGCTGCAAACTTAAATCCATTGATAAAAAATGCCCTCGATGGCCACCTGCTTCTAAACCCTGCGCAATAATAGCATCAGCGCCATTTTCACTCAGCCAAATAGCTTCATCTAAAGTGGTAGCAGTTGAAATCACTTTAGTGCCCCAGCTTTTGATTTGCGCCATAATCGTTTGCTCGGGTAAACCAAAATGAAAACTCACCACTGCGGGTTTATAAGGGGCAATAATATCAACAACCGATTGACTAATAGGTTGACGAGAAGCCCCTGCAGTTAAGCTTTCAGCATCAATACCATACTCATCAAAATAAGGCGCTAGCAAATTATGCCATTGCTGCTTTTGTTGGCTGGTGTAATCACCGACCGTATGACAAAAAAAGTTAAGGTTATAGGGATTACTTGTCGCTTGAGTCAGTTTATCAAGCTCGCTCACTAACTGTTGTTTTGAGAGCATTGCACAGGGTAATGATCCTAAACCACCTGCGTTACTCACCGCAGCAGCTAAACGAAAATCTTGCACACCCGCCATCGGCGCTTGAATAAGCGCTAAATGCGTATTAAAAAAAGATAACGCCACAACATACTCCTTGTAACTTTTTCAGTCGCCTGCACTTTTTACCGACATAAAACTAAATGATCACTAAAAATAATAATAGAATGAATCAAAAATTATAAAAAAACCAATAATTACAGCACATTAAAAATATAAAACAAATTAATACATAGTTGGTGTTAGCTTTGCACACTCCCTACATACTATTCGTAAGGAGATTATGATGACTAATACAGTAACAACGATCAATCCAAGTACTGAACAACCCATTGCAGAATATACGCTGCTTACTTTAGCACAAGCAAAAACCGAGATAGATAAAAGTCATGAGGCTTTCTTAGATTGGCGTCATATTTCACTCACTGATCGTGCCAAGTATTTAAACCAGCTAGCCTATCTGTTTGAACAACACAAAAAATCATTAGCCACACTTATGACTAATGAAATGGGTAAGTTGTATCAGCAAGGTTTGCAAGAGGTCAAGCTCTGCGCAGCAATTTGCCGCTACACCGCCGAGCACGGTCAAGTTCAATTGGCTGATGAAGAACGCCCAATGGAAAATGGTCACGCCGTTATTAGCTACCAGCCAACAGGCGTTTTATTAGGCATTCAACCTTGGAACTTTCCGCTATATCAAGTTGTACGTTATGCCGTTACTAATATCATGGCAGGCAATACCACTGTACTAAAACACGCTAGTAACGTGTTTGGTATGGCTGAAAAAATCGAAGCATTGTTTATTGAAGCAGGCTTTCCAAGCCATGTGTTTAAAAACTTATTAATCGATGGCAAAACTGCCAGCGAGCTAATAAGCCACAGCGCAATTCGTGGAGTGACATTCACAGGCAGTGATGGCACTGGTAAAAAAGTAGCTGAACACGCTGGTAAACACGTTAAAAAAACCGTATTAGAACTTGGCAGTAACGATGCCTATTTAGTGCTTGATGATGCAGATTTAGAGCTTGCGATTAAAACCTGTGTGCAAGGGCGGATGATTAATAACGGGCAAACCTGCGTATCAGCAAAACGTTTTGTGGTAGTAGAAGCCTTATACGATGAGTTTAAAAAAGGCATAACAGAGCAATTTAACGCCTTAATAGTTGGCGATCCTATGGATGAAAACACCGATCTTGGTCCAATGGCACGCGAGGATTTAAGAGACAAAATTCATAAACAAGTAATGCAATCAGTTGAGGCTGGTGCGTCTATTGTGACTGGTGGCGAAATACCTAAGCAAACGGGTTATTTCTATCCAGCCACATTACTTGAGAACCTCTCTCCCGGCATGCCGGCCTACGACGATGAACTATTTGGCCCGGTCGCTTCACTTATCAAAGCTAAGAATAATGGAGATGCAATGCGTATCGCTAATGACTCACGTTATGGCTTGGGCGGCGGTATTTTTTCTAAAGATGAAAAGAAAGCCATTGAGCTTGCTAAAAAGCATTTTGATACCGGTATGGTTAACATAAATGGTTATGGGCTGGCCCAGCCAAACTTACCATTTGGTGGTGTTAAAGACAGTGGTTATGGTCGTGAGCATGGCGGCTTTGGCATTCGTGAATTTGTTAACATCAAAACCATTATGATCAATAGCTAATAACTCTCAATAAAAAATACTCTAAAGGGCCTTAATTGGCCCTTTTTTTATGACTAAATAAGTTAAGTGTACAATAACGGCTATTAGCTATATTTTACTTACTTCATCATTAAAGGTAGGCACTTCTCGGCTAGAAGTATTCTCCATTTGCAATTCATTAACCGCCTTTTGAATATCCATGTCGTCATCTAGTTGCTGGTTACTATTATCAGGCTTATGCACTAACTCAGTTAAAAGAGCAAAATGATCCGAGCCATATTTTTCTAGCCTTTTTATACGTTTAACAGTAAAGCCATGGCTATGGAATAAGTGGTCAAGCGGCCAGCGCATAAAGAAATACCCAGCATGAAAGGTATTAAAAAAACCTCGGCCTTTGCGTGGGTCTAAAAAGTCACTGATTTCCATAAATAAACGGGTACTTCTTGACCAAGCAACGTCATTTAAATCGCCAGCAACAATTGTTGGACGTTTGTTGTTCTTTAAAGCCTTAGCAAGCAAAATAAGTTCGGTATCTCGTGGCCTAGAGGTATCTTCTTCAGTAGGACTTGGAGGAGCAGGATGAATAAAATGACCTTGTACTTCAAGACCTTCTACAGTCTCAAATAGAACGTGAATTGAGGGAATATCGTTTTCTACAAGCTCACATACTTGTTGTTTTTTTATCTTATATTTACTGTATAAATGCATGCCGTAGCGATTATCTTTCGGGCAAAATATTTTGTATGGATAATCTTCTTCAATGGCTGCAAGTTGCTGTTGCCATTTAGTATCTGACTCAAGCGTAATAAGTAAATCTGGCTGGTGTTCATGGACTAAATCTATTAAGTCTTGGTAGCGAGTGTTCGACATCAACACATTAGCCGACATAATACGAATACTATGCCCACTGCCTGCGGGACTTTGCGCCACTTCTTTTTTAGCAAGCCAAGTATAAGGATATATCCATTTACCTTGAATAAGCAAAATTACAGTTGCCATGATTAGCGACGATACAACCAAAGGCGATAGTCCACTTAATGCAAAATAAACACCTAAAAGCAACCCAGCCAATGCAAGATAAAAAACCTGTAAACGAACAAAGTCGCAACTACGAATTAAATAATGCTGGCTGAAAGACATAGGTAAAAGTGTCACAACTAATAACACACTTAATATACTTACCAGCACAATTAGCATTCAATAATCCTTTATTAATAACGACTTAAAATTGACAAAATTTCGCGAGTATCATGCACCATATGAATGATGGTATCGTCTATTTCAATCGTAATACGACCATCACGGTCTATCGGTTTTACTACTCGACCATGGCGATAGATATCGTAATCTAATCTGTCACCTTTGTGGTATTTTTTTTGCCAACCAGGAGGCAATTGACCACCATTATCAACTTTTTTTTGTAATCCTGGCGGTAAACTCCCTTTACCTTTATTTTTGTCTTTGTCATGGTTATCATTTTTTGCAAAAGCTGCGCCGCTGCAAAGTACTAAGCCAAGCAAAGCAGTAGATAGAAGTGCTTTCATATTTTACTCCCTATTTAGTTCATTTAAAGAATAGCAATAATTCATGAACTCGTTATGAAGTAAATTAAATAACCCTACATCAAGTTGTGACTTGGTAAAAATTTAGTGACGAGTAACAATAGAGAGAATCTCTCGAGTGTCATGCACTAAATGAATTAGCTGATCATCAACTTCCAGTAAAATTATCCCCTTTCGGTCATGACGCTCAACAACTCGACCACGGCGGTAAATATCTCTATCAAGGCGATCGCCGCGATGATATTTTTTATACCAACCCGGCGGTAAGCCATGCCCGTAGCCTACTTTCTTGTATAAACCCGGCGGCAACTTTTTATAATCTGCTGACTTATGGTGTTTTTTATAATATTTTTTATGGTACTTTTTACTGTGCTTTTTATGCTCATGATGATGCTCATGGCGATGTTCATAACGATCATGTTCGCGCTCGTGCTTAGCATTTACTGCAAACGGTAATAGGCTCAAACCAAGTACAGCCAAAGACAGGGGGATTAATTTATTCATAGCTACTTCCTAGCATAATCTGTGTGAATAATTAAAGCCTAACAAGTCAGCCTGAATGAAAGATGAAATGAATTGTAAACTTTGTAAAGGTAGTGAGTGCTTACAGTTTTGTGTTTTAACAAACAATTAGTTAGCTATATTAAAGAGAATAAATAATAAAAACTGGCTGACAGCTCACAACATATTCGTATATTATTAACTCACTTACCTTACTGGAGTTTGCGCATTAATGAATAACTAACACCTGTTGAAATTCGTTTTATTTTTTGAATTTACAGGGTTAGTGGGCGCAAAATTCGTCATATATCTTGCTATCGACTTAACGATACCTAGTTAATTTTAATTGCTTTGCGCGCCATGCCCTGAACACTCCAGAGGCATTATGCATACATTACACATCCACAATTTAAGCTATCAACACCCTGATGGCCAAACTCAATTTAAACAACTTAGTTTTTCAATAAATGAAAAGCTCACCGCGATCATTGGTGCTAATGGCAGCGGTAAATCAATATTGTTGAGTATATTGGCAAACCAACAACAACCTAGTACGGGACATGTTGAATTTAGTGGTACTCGCGTGCTTATTTCACAACAACAATTAAGTGAGCAGCACCTTCAAACATCGTCATCCACAATTGCACAACTATTAGGAGTTGATAAAAAGTTAGCCGCCCTTAATCGTATTGAACAAGGAAGCTGCCATGAGGCTGACTTTAACCTAATCAATGATGATTGGTTATGCGAGCAATATTACAAACAACAACTTTTAGCCCTTGCTATTGATACCTCATTAAACCAGCCAATTAAGCATTTAAGCGGCGGTCAACAGCGGCGTTTAATGCTATTTTGCGCGTTGCAAACAAAGCCTGATTTACTGATTTTAGATGAGCCAAGTAACCATTTAGACCAATCAGCAAAGCAATGGCTAATTGACCAATTACATGCGTTTAAAGGGCAAGTAATTGTAGTAAGTCATGACCGCCAATTACTTAATCAATGCGATGCTATTATTGAGCTCAGCAGCCAAGGTGTTCATTATGAAACGGGTAACTATCAGCATTTTAGCCAACAGAAATCGCTGCAACAAACTGCGCTTACAAAGCAAATTAATAATCTTGACAAGGAGCGACAAAAACACCTTCAGCAAACCCAGCTTAATCGTGAAAAAGCCCAACAAAGAGCAGCACAAGGTAATAAAAAACGTAACACCACCAGCCAACCAAAAGTGATGTTAGACTTTAAGAAAAACAGTGCCCAAGCAAGTAAAGGCGCTTCTGAGCGGCTAGCCTCAGCCAAACGCAAAGCCCTAACCGAAAAACGCCAAACACTTCAACAGCAGTTACCAAATAGTAAAGCTAAAACAGTAAAGTTTACGCAACCGACTAGCAATAAACGCCTACTATTTATTGAAAAACTTACTTTGCCATTTTCAAGCGCTAATAAAGCAATCACCCTGCAAATTTTTAGTGGTGATAAGTTACACCTAAAAGGAGCCAATGGCAGCGGTAAGTCAACATTACTCCGGATGATTAATGACTCGGCAAATTCACCAGTATCAACAGCGCTTCAATTAAATAGTAAAGTGCTTTATATCGATCAACACAGCTCTTTTTTAGGAGCAACAGACACTTTATGCAATGCATTAGAAAAACACTGTCAGCTAAAACAACAAACAGTACGCCATTTGCTTGCGAATATTGGCTTTAAGGGAGAGAATATTTATCGGCCAATTAGTCAATTAAGCGGCGGCGAGAAAATGCAATTAGCCATGCTTATAGCGGCGCAAAATGCGCAGCACTATTTATTGTTACTCGATGAACCCGATAACCACTTAGACTTGGCTAACAAGCAACATCTTGCGCAAAATCTGGCTGATTTTACTGGCAGCTTTATATTGGTGAGCCACGATGAGGAGTTTATTAAGCAATCTAATGTACTAACTAACATTATCTTAAAATAGCACAGTGAGAACTTTTTCATCGTTCAAGGTTCAAACTCATCGGATCACTTAATTATAAAAAGGAATAATATGAAAACTCTAAAATTGGTTTTGGTGATTGTAATTACTTCGTTAGCTGGCTGCAGCACTATGCTCAGCCAAAATGCGAATCAAAAAACGCGCTCAAGTAGCTTGGTGGATTTTCTATACCCTGATGAACAAAGTCGCCAAGCCCATCAACCAAGCGTGCCAACACTCAACTTACCTGCCACTGTAGGTATTGCATTTATTCCTAACCAATATGACTCTGGCATTCGCAGTAACGACGAAATCGCCTTGCTTGAGAAAGTAAAAAAACAGTTTATGCAATATGACTACATTGACCGTATTGAAGTTATTCCTAGTAGTTATTTAAAAGGAGGTCAAGGATTTACCACTCTTGAGCAAGTATCTAGATTATATGACGTTGATATTATTGCGCTGGTATCATATGACCAAGTATCACAAACTCTCGAAAATAATGCTGCATTCTTATATTTAACAATTGTGGGGTTATACGTTATTCCTGGCAACGAAAACACCGTACAAACTTTTGTTGATACAGCTGTTTTCGATGTGAAAAGTAGAAAAATGCTGTTTCGAGCTCCGGGAATTAACAAAGTAGAGCAACGCAGTACAGCCGTCGGTATTGATGAAACCTTAAACGAGCAGTCGCAAGGCAGCTTTAGCTTAGCTGTTGATGACATGATCACAAACTTAGATGCTGAACTTGGTTCATTTAAAACCCGTGTCAAAGAAGACAAAATAGCCAATGTTAATCATAAAGACGGCAGCAGTGGTGGCAGTTTATATTTCTTATTAATGTTACTAACTGCTATGTTAATTTTAAAACAACACGAGCAAATAACTAAACAGCTCTACATTAAACTAACAAGCGTTTATCGCTAAAGCTTTAGAATTCCTAAAAAAGGTTATATCCTGCCCTTTTGAAATATCTTAGATAAAGGGCTTTCATGCTTTCTCGATTATTATCTCTGGCGCTGATCACACCTACAGCCTTTAATTCTTTCGCCGCGCAAAACGACATTGAACGCATTACCACTACAGCATCTCGTGCTGAGGTACGCGCCGATCCTCTTCCTTTAGTAATAAGCAGCATCACTAAAGCACAGTTAGATTTAATCGCACCGACCCATATCGAGCAAGTGTTAAAGCAAGTTGCAGGTGCCAATGTGCAACATGGTAACGGTCAAGAATATTTGCCCGCACTGCGCTCTCCGGTGCTTTCTGGCGCTGGCGCCTGTGGCGGTATTTTAACAGCCGAAGATGGCATCCCCCTGCGTGCGGCAGGCTTTTGCAATATTAACGAATTGTTTGAAGCGCACACCGAAATGGCGCAGCGTATTGAAGTTTTAAAAGGCCCAGGCTCTGCCCTTTACGGCTCAAATGCTGTGCATGGCGTAATTAATGTGATCACCCCAGATACCACTTATGATGAACATTTGCTCGGCGTTGATTTAGGCTCTTACGGTTACAACCGATTCAAACTGCGCAGCGGAAAAGATTTAGGCAATCAAGGATTTGGTATCAATGCCAGTATCACTCGCGATACCGGATACCGTGATGATGAAAGCGTAGACCAAGAAAAGCTCAATCTGCGCCATCGCTATACAAGTGATGATCTATCCGTCACAACAGGATTGAGCTATACCCACTTAGATCAAAAAACTGCCGGATTTATTGAAGGCTTTGAAAGCTATAAAAACGATGAAATAGCCCAGCAAAACTTTGATCCTGATGCATTTAGAAAAGCCCGCTCATTTCGGCTTTGGTCAAAAACACAATGGCAAACAGCAAAAGATACGCTAACCATTACCCCGTATGTGCGCAATCAAAGTATGACCTTCTTTAAGCATTTTTTACCGGGCACACCGCTTGAAGAAAACAGCCAAAATGGCGTTGGCGTGCAATCACTTTGGCAGCATGCGTATTCAAACGAATTAACTGTTAATTTAGGGCTAGACAGCGAATACACCCGTGCAGATTTTTTGCAATATCAAGACGAGCCAACTCAAGGTTCAGCATTTTTAGTAGCAACTGTGCCACAAGGTAAGCATTACGATTACGATGTAACCAGCACCCTACTCGCCCCTTTTATTAGCCTTGATTGGCAATGGCAGCAACTCGCTATCAGTTTAGGCGCACGCTTTGAGCAGCTTGATTACGACTACACCAATAATATGCTGGCTGGTCGCACTGACGAGAATGGCAGCGAATGTGGATTTGGCGGTTGTCGTTACTCGCGCCCGCCAAGTAGTAAGAATACCTTTACCAATACATCGCCTAAACTTGGCTTGAGTTATCAATTAAGTGCTGATAATTATTTATATGCAAACCTATCTCGCGGTTACCGTGCGCCGCAAGCGGCTGAACTTTATCAGCTACAGCGCGAACAACAAGTGGCTGATCTCGAATCTGAAACAGCAGACAATCTAGAAGTGGGCCTCAAAGGGCAATATCAACAACTGCACTATGTAGTCTCTGCGTATACGATGAATAAACAAAACGTGATTTTTCGCGACAGCAATTTTTTCACCATTAATGATGGCCAAACTCAGCACCGTGGTATTGAACTGGAGCTGGATTATCAACTTACTCAGTCGATTCAACTTGCCCTAGCAGCAAGCCATGCAATACACACATACGACTATGACCAAGTTTTATCTGAAGTAAACATTAACGGTAACGACATAGACACAGCACCGCGTAATATCGCCAACCTACAAGCTAACTGGCAAGTCACCAATAACACCTTAATTGCTATTGAGTGGCATCATGTCAGTGACTATTTTACCGATCCTGAAAACCAACACAGTTACGCAGGCCATGACTTACTAAATTTACGCGCAGCATGGCAACTGACTGAACAATTGAAACTAACCGCGCGCATTAACAATCTATTTGATACCGCCTATGCAGAGCGTGCCGATTACACCAGCTTTACTGGCGACCGTTATTTTCCTGGGCGACCACGTAATATAATGTTCTCAGCAAGTTACGCTTGGTAAATATTGAATTAAGTGATTTCTGCTATTACTCAAACTTTTTCTTTTTATCATGGCGATATGATTTTGAGTTGTAAGTTGCAGTCATCACTTTATCAACTCCAGCTAAAATCGACTCTTTTAAACCACTAAAGAGCAAGACTTCTTGTGACCTTGAAACATACTCTATAACCCCTTGAGCTAACGATTCAACAATCTCTTGCGCATTCCTAATTACGATATGACCTTGATTAGCCAGCTTAATTAAGTGATCACAGTCTGGAAACTCTTTGCTCTTACAAATATTAAGTGCCATTTTATTATTGATGGTTGGATAAATTAATGTATGAGTAATATCAAAAGGTGGAGAAACAAAAATATTGCTCATATCTGGCGTGTACTGCAGCGCAAAATTTTTAAGATGGGCGTCACCGTTACCAATTAAACAACTGAAAACGATGTACTTATACATTTTTTCAACTTCGAGCAGATTATTCGTGTACAAATAGGTTGCTTTCAGTAGGGTTTCGTAACTTCCCCGATATTTTTCATCGGGATCTGAAGAGCGCTTCATCAAAGTTGTAAAGTCTTCATAACCTAGCAACTGAGTGCCACTTTCACCACGATCAAAGCGTTCAATCACAAATGTTTCAAGGTTATCAGATAAATACGTATTTGGCGGTGCTAGACCGCAATATTTAGCTGCTTGCATGCACACATATTCATTAACAGTAAGCAGCTCAAACTCTTCATCAAATGATTTTACGATCAGATCTTTTTGATGAACTGTTCGCTCAACACTTGGAATACTTACTTTGGGTTGCATTCCTGACAAGGTATTCCTGAGATAGTATTTTTCTAATAACTGCGGAAATAAAGGCTGTGCATGCGAATACGTAAGAATATCGTTAAGTGACACGCTATCAACTTGCGGTAATTTAAAGTCACCTTGGTAAGATAACATGCCAATACCATCACTTCCTTGCAAAGCTAATAAGTACATGTCGTTAACTTTGGCGTAACGAGCAAGCCTTTGTGCAATGTATCTACGGTTATGCCCTTCAGGCAAATTTTGCGCAAAAATAGGATGCAATGCACCAGATCGATAACTATCATCCATGCCTTTTTCAGTCATAGTTAATGATAGATTAAACTCATTTTGCGTTTGCTTATAATCGTGTATTGCATCATGAGTTAGCACACCCAGCTCTTTGTCATCTATACACACTGTCAACTTTTGTACTTTTTCAGGTAGGTTAAAAGCCATCACTAGCTATCCTCACTAAAAAGCTCGTTTAATTCATCCCAACGAGGTAACCGTGATTTAGACAAAGTTCTTGGTACTACAGCTAGCTCATAATCTAAATAATGAGTATAACGCTCAAGGATATCCAATGATCCTGTAAATTTACCGTTTTCAATTTCAGATAGTGTGCTTTTATTAATGTTCGTCAATTTTTGCACTTCTCGTTGTGTTAGTTGTTTTTCTTTTCGCGCCTGAGCAAGCGCTTTTCCTATTTCTATTCTATTCATCGCAGCCACCAAAAACTCGCCATATAGCGAACATGGTAGTATAAAACAAAAAATATAGCTATATAGCGAACATAACTAGATTACCTTTTACTGTAATAGCTGTTTATACTGCTCAGTTAAGTGCACCTTGAGTTCTGGGTGCGCTACTAATAACTCAGCAAGCTGAGCTTTAGCGGCGGTTGTTTCACCATCAGCAATAAGTGTATCTATACGTTTAAATTTATTTGCTACCTCTGCGGTGATAATTTCAAGCTCTAATAATACTTCGCTTTTAGCGGTCATGCTTTGCGACTCAAATTGCCGTCCTGCCATGTAAGATTGTGTACTGCGTTGAAGCCTTTGAGTTTGCTTTAATTGCTCTAGCTGCTTTTGTTCTAGCACTTCGCTTTGCATCATTTCAGACGAGGCTGCAGGTGCTAAAGCAGTCTGTTCATCGGCTAAAATTTGTAGATCATTCATTGCCTCTGACGGCTTAAGATACTGAGTAGTATTTTGCATATATAAAACCGCGACTAACACCAGTGATGCCGCAGTAGATAATTGCCCATACCAAGTTTGGTAAAAGCGTTTGCGCTTATTAATATTGGTTACTTTGTTAGCATTAGCGGCTTCAGCTGCATGTTGTAATATTTGCTCATCAAGTTGTAAGCTTGGTTGCTCCGTTGCACCTCGTTTATAAAGTGAAGCAATATCATGATCGGTTAACTTATCGCTCATTGTTAGTCTCCATTTTATACTTGATACATTGCTTTAGCTTGGCTAGCGCGTAACGGATGCGGCTTTTGATATTTTCAGTTGTTTCTACCGCTAGTTCGGCAATTTCTTTGAGGGTAAAATCAGCTTCGTGTTTAAGTAAAAACGCCTCTTTTTGCTCACGTGGCAATTGTGCTAGGCACACTTTTAACTGCGCTGCTTGCTGAGCCTGCTCGAGCTTTTCAGCATCTGGTCGACTGTTATGATCAGCAAATTCGGCAATTTCAATGTCTTGATTATCACCGTCTAGCCATTTGTTTTGCGTACCAGTGCGGCGGTAATGATCAATCAATTCATTGTGCGCAATACGATACAACCAAGTGGTAAACTTAGCGCTCACTTGATACTGTGAGCGCGCTTTTATCAGCTTATTCCAGACTTCTTGATAAAGCTCTTCGGCCACTTGCGGGTTTGCGCACTGGCGTAAAAAATAACGATATAAGCTATTTTTATGGCGTAGGTACAGCTGGGTAAAAGCCTGTACATCACCTTGTCCATAACTCAACATTAATTGCTCATCAGCTAGTTCTGTCATAACATCCTTTACTTAAATCATACCAATCGTGTTAAGTTATTAGTCATTTATAGCGACATATAAATAGAGTGATAACAAGGCATAAACTTTGACATATAGTTGTTCTATTTGAGAAATTTATAACACAGTTAGCGCTTTATTTAGCGCGCTAGAATGACTAAATATTTAAGTTGATTGGTATCACAGTGCCGCAGCATTATTAACGAGTTGCACAAACTCACTACGATAGCCAAATGTGTCTATGCCTTTGTTAGCGGTTGCCAATTTAGCGCAATCTTCATACTGCCAGTCTCCGATATATTTTGCACCTTTTAATAACTGCGCAAAACCAGCCACTGCGGCGGCAAATTTAAAGTCTTGGCTGGCTTGCGATAAAGGCAGCTCACCTTTAGGTGTTGCAACAGCTTGAGTGATCAACTTACTTTGCTCAGCGTCAGGCTGTTTATAACGCACTTTTACAAAGGCGAGTTCATTGCTGGTAGCCAGTTTTTTGTCTTCTTTAGATTGGTAACGCAGCTCATAAATTTGTTTATGAGCTGCGTTGGCTAAGGTTATTTCATACAGCGCAGTCACGCTATGCCCTGCCCCTAACTCTGCGGCATCGACCTTATCGTTATTAAAATCTTCATTAGCGAGTACGCGATTTTGATAACCAATTAAACGATATTCAGCCACCTGCTGTGGATTGAATTCCACTTGAATTTTTACGTCTTTGGCAATAATTTGCATGGTACTGCTGAGTTCATCGACCAGTACTTTGCGTGCTTCGTTTATGTTATCTATGTAAGCATGCTGGCCGTTACCTATATTTGCCAGTTGCTCCATTAGGCCATCATTATAATTACCTTGGCCAAATCCCAAAGTAGTTAAGGCAATCCCCGTCTTGCGCTTAGATGCCACCAGCTCTTTGAGTTTATCGATTGATTGGGTGCCCACATTAAAGTCGCCATCAGTGGCTAAAATCACCCGATTAATACCTCCTTTTTTAAAATTTTCGGCCGCAATTTGATAAGCCAGTTCAATACCTTGCTCGCCATTAGTTGAGCCGCCTGCTGCCAGTTTATCTAACGCGGCGCTGATAGTTTGTTGATCATTGCCTTTCGTTGCTGGCAAAACCACGCCTGCGGCACCGGCATACACGACAATGGCAACTGAATCATTTTCATCTAATTGTTTAGTTAACATGGTTAAACTGGTTTTTAATAAGGGTAACTTATTTGGTGCATTCATAGAGCCAGATACATCCAGTAAAAACACTAAATTCGCTGCCTTTAAATCGGCTTTTTCAATCTCAAAACCTTTAATGCCAATTTTTAACAGTTGCCGATGCTCATTCCAAGGAGCTGTTGCCATCTCGGTATGAACATTAAAAGGTGTAGCTATGCTATTGGGTGCACTGTAATCGTAGTCAAAATAATTAATAAAAGCTTCTTCACGCACTGCGTCATTAGGTGGTAATTTCCCCATATTGAGCATACGCCGAGTATTGCTGTAACTGCCCGTATCAACATCAATTGAAAAGGTTGAAACCGGTTCAGTACCAACTTGTTTTACTGGGTTTTGCTGGGATTTCAAATAGTTTTCACGTTCTTGTTCAGTAGCAAATACCACATCATCAATAGGCATTGGTTGTGGCATTTGCGGCATTAACATAACACTTGCATGCGTTAAACCTTGAGGGCTTGCTGCGTAGCTTACCGGGTGCAATCGTTGTCGTTTTTGCAGCTGAACTTGCTGCTCAAGCCCCTGTTGACTATCTACTTCAGTTTGCGTTACTTCGATCGCATCTGTTTGTTGCTCTTGCTCTTTAACAGAGCTACGTGATGTGTGATCACAGCCAGCTAAACCAGCCAAAACCGCGATACTTAATAGCGTCAAACGCAGATTATTTTTACCATAGTGGTAACATGTCGTGTGGTTCATAAACTCACCTTGTTATTAATTAGGATTACTAAACCTATTAACGGATGACTTTAAAAAGTAGGGTTAATTATTTTTAAAATACTCTGCTGAACAAGGAATTTTTAAGAATAAGTTATTCAAATTTAAAGAGTAATCAGCTGGCAATTTAATATCAACGTCAGTTGCGTTGGGGTATAATTACGCTACCTGCCATCTACTTGGTGACTTTAGTTTTGTATTCAACTCCAATTAAACGGACTTTATTTTCCACTGCGATTTTAATTTTAGGCATTATTTTTATTGCCGCTAACTTACGCGCACCCGTTACAGGGCTTGCTCCTGTGCTTGAGCAAATAATTTTGACCTTTAACTTAAGCCCTTCGCAAGCCGGTATGCTCACAACACTGCCGTTAATTGCCTTTGCTTTAGCCAGCCCGATGGCGGCAAGTCTTGCTAAAAAACAAGGGCTAGAAATATCATTGTTTATTGCGCTTATTCTGATTGGTTTGGGCCTGGCTTCACGACTGATTGACTCTATGCCAATGCTTTACTTAGGCACAGCAGTCATTGGCATCGGTATCGCAATTGGTAACGTACTGTTACCGAGTTTAATTAAACGCGACTTCCCACATAAAGTTGCAGTGATGACCTCTACTTACGTACTAGCAATGGGAATTTTTGGTGGTAGTTATGCCGCGCTTATTATTCCGCTGGCTGAATATAAAAGTATCGGCTGGCAATTAGCCCTTGCTTGTTATGGCTTACTTACCCTAGTGAGTATTGTTATTTGGCTACCACAGTTAAAACTTCATACTAAGCCAACAAAAGATCTACTGGCGAGTGTCAACACCAACAAAGTATGGCACGAGGCGCTTGCGTGGCAAATTACCTTATTGCTGGGGTTAAATTCATTTTTTACCTATATTATGATTAGTTGGTTGCCGAGCATTTTGATTGAAGCAGGTCATACAGCACAACACGCGGGAGCTTTGCAAGGCGCATTTCAGGTAGCCTCAGCAACCCCTGGCATCATCTTAATACCACTGCTGGCAAAGCTTAAAGATCAACGCATACTAACTAGCTTATTAGCACTGGTAGCCGCATTTTGCTCATTAGGATTACTGTTTATCCCTGAGTTTGCAGCAATGTGGGCTATTACCTTAGGATTTTGTTCAGGAGCATGTTTTATTCTAGGGTTATCGTTTATTAGCTTACGTACTCATGACACCCGTCAGGCTACATCACTTTCAGGCATGGCACAGTGTTTGGGTTATTTGCTTGCAGCCTCTGGGCCTATTATCGCAGGCTCATTACATAGCTACTTTGGCAATTGGACAACCACCTTATGGTTATGTGCCTTCGCCAGCGCTTTATGTGCTGTATTTGGTTATCTAGGTGGGCGTAATATCACTATGAGAAGTGCTCATTAAACCAATTAAATAATGAGCAAAGATAAAATTAAAAATACGCTATATGGGTAACCACATAGCGCATTTTTTAACTCTATATAATGTATTAGCGAACGGCTAAAACAATTAGACCAGGTAGAACAAAGAACGACCCCAACACATAACCCAATGCAGCCGATTTATTCTTCGTACCAATTTCAGCCAGCTTTTCAGCCAATTTAATTGGGATTTCGCGTAAGACCGGAATGCCATATATAAGTGCCACAGCAAACACATTAAACATTACATGTACTAGCGCGATTGTTAGCGCTACTTCAGCCATAGGCCCAGTGATAGAAGTTGCTGCTAATAATGCAGTTATAGTTGTACCAATATTAGCACCTAATGTGAATGGGTAAATTTGGCGCGTTGTAAATACACCACTACCTGCAAGCGGAATCATTAAACTTGTTGTTGTTGACGACGATTGCACCATAATCGTTACAGCGGCACCAGATGTAATACCAGCCACCGGACCACGGCCTATTGCACCGTGCAGTATGTCTTTCGCCTTACCAACAAGTGCCTTTTTAAGGAGCTTACCAAGTGTTGTTACAGCGAATAAAATTAAGCAAATACCGGCAATAACCATCGCTGCCCCCAACATTTTTGTATCTAAAAAGCTAAATGCATCTTTGATTACACCTACCACAGGCTTAACCAATGGCTTAATAAAGTTGTAGCTATTTAATGATAAGTCAGCATCACCTACAAATAAGTGCGACAACATGGCGGAGAGTTTCTGTAGTAAACCAAACATGATTTCAAGCGGTAAAAATATCGCTACAGCAAATAAGTTAAAAAAGTCATGAACCGTAGAGGCTGCGAATGCACGCTGAAACTCTTCTTTTGAGCGAATATGGCCAATAGATACCAACGTATTTGTAATAGTTGTGCCAATATTTGCCCCCATCACCATAGGGATAGCAATACTTAAAGGCAGACCACCAGCAACAAGCCCAACAATTACTGACGTTACCGTAGAAGATGATTGTACTAAAGCGGTTGCTAAAGCCCCCAGTAGTAAAGCAATAAACGGATTTGTTGCAAACGCAAAAATTTCTTGTGCGCCCTCGGTACCACCGGACGCTAGCTTGAAACCACCACTGACAGTGCCCACGGCAACCAATACTAAATAAACTAAAAAGGCAATGGCAGCCCAGTTAAGTGTTTTAATTAATAGCGTGCTCTGCTTTGATTCACTCATGTTTAAATCTCAATTTTTGTCTTGCCGATTGTGGCATTTTGATGACGTTTTTGTTTCAAAGCACATTAGAACATCCGAATATTACAGAAATATTTCACTCAAATTAACGCGTGTTCGAAATTGGTTAAATTACGAAATAAAAGTAACTTACATTTCGCGCTAGTTTTTTAAAAAATAAAAATAAACAATATATTCAAAAACTTAAATATAGAGCAACCCTTTACATTGATTTACAGAGCAGCCAAAAGAGCTACTGTCTACTGTTAATTAAACACTTAAATACTCTTTTAAAATGATGGAAAAATTAATAACTAATTTTAAAAATTGTAATATGACACATAAGACAACTAGCTCATAAAGCAATCGTACATTTTACCTTATTGACTGTTAGGTTAAACTTCACTCAACCACACAAACTAATCTTAAAGCATTGCCTTTAATAAAATAGCAGGCAAAGTACTTGATCCCTTTAATGAGAGTAAGTATTTAGCATCTTTTAATGCTAAATAACGGCATAAGAAAAGTACTAACGGTTTTTATACTGGGTTTTACAGTGGCTGCGCATAATAGCGGGATTGCGTAACTTTAAATGTTTTGTTGTACGGCCAGCATGGCGCTTGCGCCAAACTTTAAACGAACCCGATGAGATATTGTCGCGCATAAAATTAACTAACTGGGAATGATTTAAACCATAAAGGTTTTCAATGGCTTCAAATGGCGTGCGATCTTCCCATGCCATCTCGATAATTCTAGACACTTGGCTACTATCAAACATAACAGACTCTTCTACAAAATATCTTTATACCCGACATAGCAAGAATAAGATCAATCTGTAATTTCAACTCGCCATGGTGGATTCAGCCGATTACACCCCGCCCAATAAAGTTTAATTTTATTGCCTGATGGGTCTTTTAACACAGCTTCTCGCCATAAATAACGCTGCTCGGTGATCACTGATTCAAACTCAAAGCCCTTAGCTTTTAAGGAGGCGACCCACTTTTCTAGTTCTGCGCTTTCAAAATATATAACCGCGCCATTACTAAACACATCATCGGTTAATAATAAAGAAAATGTAGCTTTATTAGGGCACTCAAAGCGTGAATAATGATCCATTTTTACAATTTGTGTAAAGCCCATGGCCAGGTAAAATTGATTTGCTTTTTCGATGTCAGAGACAGGTAAAGTGATTTGATTAAGGTTCATAGTCGTTACCTAAATATTGAGTTAGATAACGACTTTAAAACCTTAACTTAACTTGAGGTCAATTAGTAATTGGTATCTTGATATTAAGAAGCTTGATAGCGATTTGCTTGTTTGATGCTAGCAAAATCGTTAAAGCGAACACCGTGTTTTTTCATTACCTCAAGCACTTTCTTGCTGATCATTTGGCGTAAATAAAACGGTTGATTCGGCACAAAGTGATGAATTGTATGGGTATGGCCAAAGTTAAAACAAAACAAGTTAAACGGTGCAAACAAGCGACTCGTTATAACATGCGTTTGCTCCAGCATGTTATTAACGCCGCCATAGTAATGCATTGATGAAGTCACAAAATTTAATGAGCTTGAACGCACAATATTAGGCACAATCAACACCACCATTAAAAACTCAAACACCGCCATAGTGTCCAGCAACAACGCCGGCGAATTAGCCGCAAGTGGGGTAAATAAATCAACTAAATGGAACACAATTACGCTGTATAAAATAGCAAAGTACGCTGTGGTAACCGGAAACCCTGCGTTAAATACCTTAAAAAAGCTAAACCCTTTGATTTCTTTACTAAAACGTTTAGCGTTAATTAACAAGCCGAGTAAGCCATCAACAATTACCAACGCCCGTAACAATGGCTTTTTAATGCCATTACCCACTAAGCGCTCTTCTAAGTCTTGCTCAGTACCCGACACTTTATGATGATGTAAATGCATTTTACGGCGATACCATGGGCTAATAGTATTTGGGCGCATTAGCCACACTGTTAGCATCATAAAGTTATGTAGAAAAGGCTGGTTACTAAAGTACTGTTTATGGATCAGGTCGTGTTCAAGCTCGTGGGAAATTGACGCTGCAATGGCTGCTAAAATAATACATAGCCACGCAGGGATAATAGCGAAGTAATAAAGTGCACCAACCCCAATTAACGCACTGAGTGATAATAATAAAATAGCCATCCCGATAGTATTTTGATGGGCTAATAACGGGTGCTTTTGACGAAGCTTAGCTTCTTCAGCTTTAATCGCCTTAACAATGGCTTGAATATTTTCCTTAGCACTTAACGTGGTCATAAATAGCAACTGATAATCAAAGTTGCGCAAATGATACCCGAATAAATAAAAAGCTGCTAGAGCAACGAGCAACGAGCAACGAGCAACGAAAAAATAAAAGTGCCGTTAATTTAAGTCAAGCATGTTTTTTTAATATAACTACAATTGGTTAAGTTAGCCGTAGCTAAATCGACTTAAATTAAAATAGCAGTCTTTTGACCTGTAAGAATTATTATCGCGACAGAGTGCCATGAACGGACGTTGCCGATCCTAATTGCTTGTTATAAGCATTTTAATTCTGGGATCCTGTTATATAAAGCTTCTCTTACTCTATCTTCTAGTTCAAACGCTTCAGCTTCCCACGGTTGATATTTAGAGCATGAGTAATTTGAATCACTAGCTGACAAGTTGGGATAGCTTTTGCCTTTTCAGAGACTATAACCTTCGCATGGTTCCGTCGGCAGGTCTTTCTTTTTGACTTTTATAATAAAATGCAAGATGCAAGACCTGATGCTGTTTTTCTTCGATATGGCGCGCGGGTTTGCAGTCTCAGCCCAAATTGTTGGGCGAACATAATCGACTTGTTAGAGTTTTTTTGCCAACTTATTATGAATTGCACTGTATGACGTCTCTAGTCTTTTTAAATGCTTACTGACATTTTTCCATTCCCAAACTAAAAAAGACCCAAACTCTGGATAAGTATCCTGCCACTCTTTTGCTTCCTTTTTATCTCTTGCATGAAGCGAAAACAACACGAAGTAATCTCCTTCAATAAAAATATTGAAATTGATTGTGCCCCAGCCATCTGCTGTATATCTATAGGTAGCACCATCACACTTATCTGGAACCAAATCATGTTTCTCAATGTAAACCTCCCCACCAGTGTCAGAGTAGTGGAGAGTCAAGTTGATATCTTTACACCTAAAGTCATTCTCAGAGAGTTTGAAATTAGCATATTCATTCAAATCCTTCCGATTAGAAAAAAATTGTATTTCTTTATCGAAATCTGAATAAGCTTCGTAAATAAGAACATCATCTTCAAAGATAAGATTAAGAACCTTTGGTAGTTCTGAAATTGGAATTCCGTTTACAATAGACATACAGAAAACTCTAACGAGCCTGTAGAATAACTCGTTTTTAATTTATTTTTATTGATGCATTAACCATAGCCCAGTTGCTATTTTGATTCAATCGACAACTGGCTTTCACGTAAAATATAAAAAGAGGGCTTGGTGTTGTTTTAATTGGCATTTTTGCAGGTGTTTGAGTGGCTTATTTTAGGTGGTAAGTGCCTAGCCTTATCAGTACATCGTGATTACAGGAGGTGAACCGCCCACTGCACTTACTGTAAATAAAAAGCGCATATGGGTGATGTTGAAAGAGCTCAGGCTACCCGATTAGTGTAAGCTACATTTGCAACAAGAACTTACGTAAATCACGCTCTTGTCTCATTATGTGTAAAATAAAAACCTTATCATTGTCTATTTTGTAAAATATACGACAAGGATTAACTATCACTTCACGGTAATTCAGATTTGATAGTTCAATCGGTGTTTTCCCTGATTCAGGGAACTCTTCAAGGCGTTCAACTTTAGCAAAGATTTTCGCCACCAACTTTTTAGCTGACAGCAAGTTACTCAATGCAATATATTCAGCGATATCGTTTAGATCTTCCAGAGCAGGATTTGTCCAGATTATTTCAGCCATTTATTCATTTTCTCTTTAGCTTCAATATTAGACGTAGTTTCTCCTCTACTTATTGCCTGCTCGCCTTTAGCTAACGCCTCAAGGATTTGCATACGTTTTTGCATGAATTCGAAGTCATCAACATCAACAAGATACGCTGACGGTTGCCCATGTTCGGTGATTAATACGGGCTCTTTAGTTAAATGCAGCTCAGATAATATTTTCGTCGCTTGGCGTTTCAATGTTGTTACTAACTCTACTCTCATAATAACCTCCACAAAAATGTATCACTATAGTAGCACTGAGTAAGCAATTTAGGAAACACAGCTAACGAGCCTGTAGATTAAAATTAGACTAAACTAGACTGACATATTCGATTGATGAAACCAGCCCTCTTGAGTAGTGCCATGATGAAGTTAACCGATGAATGTCTCGGCTCTGGCATACTGCTTCGCTCTACCTTCTAAATCCATTTGGTCGTAGTGCCCCAGTGACCCCAAAAGGATATGGGAAAAACCTGGCTGCGATAAAAGCGCCTCTATATGTGTTTGCCGTAAGCTACTTGCTTAACAGCCGCATCGACAGACGAAGTAAACGAATTTGCTTATCGAATTAGAGTTGATTTAGAATTGACCGTCGCTGTATAAAAACTGTCAAATAGAACACAAGTGCCTATGAAATGAGTTCAGGCTCATATGTGTTAAATTTTTACTTGGCATATTGTTCAATATATTTTGTGGTAGTTTCTTTTGCTTGGTTTAACTCTGCCTCAGACATTGCTTTGGTTAGCCGAGCCAAACCCTCTTTTGCGAACTCTGTGTCAGTACCTGCTCGCGCAATAACCACTTTGTACCAAGCATAAGACTCAACACTATTTTGTACTGAGACAGGGCTAGACTCTAGCAAATATGCATACTCAACTTGTGCTGTGTAAAATCCTAGTTTTGCACTCTGATCTAGGTATTTTTGAGCTGATGCAAAATCACCTTTCGATGCTGCCTCCACACCTTTGTGGCGAAGTTCAACTGCCTCACTTGCTAAAGTGCTAGCAGAAAATACTAGCGAAAGGATTGTTACTAGAATGAGCTTCATTGTTTCTCCTGAAATTTAACACACCCGCATAAACTGCAGAACATGTTGGATGCTTTTTTGCGTCATTTTCTCTTAAGCAAAAAACCGGAAAATATGAGATGTCAGATTTAATACGATTGTTAGGTTTTATCTCTACAAACTTGCTAAGAAGCTTTGTATTTCAGGAGCTCTTTTAGATGCATATTGATATCCATCTAATAACTTTTTTAGCTGCTGTTTTGAGTTGATTGGCATATGATAAGAATTAATACACACTCCTTGTGCGAAATTTCCGATACGAATATACATATTCATCTTACCTTGCTTTGAAAAATCACCACCACTAGGAATAGTTGCTTTTAGTTTCTCAAACTCTTCCCAGTTTTCATTAAACGCTGCAATATATTTATTGATTTCCCTTCCTAGAACAGAAACAAATGTACCGTTGTATCTCATATCAGGACCAGAGAAATAATAAGAAATTTCCCATGAAGACTTTGTGACCTTCAATTTACCTCCACATGGAAGAGGCTCCTCGTATGTTCCTGTACTCATCACACCTCCGTTGATAAATTGATACCAATGCCCAATTAACAGGCTAAAAATAGTTGGCTAAAATAAGCGACGAAGGAGCAAAAGCCAACTGTTTTTTGTCCTTGTTAAATTGTTTGTTATAAGCTGTCACCTAATATTTTTTATAGCTTCATTGATGTCTTCACCTAATTTATGGACTTGCATAAATAAGTCTGAAACTGATTCAACTGAAAGATCAATTTTATTGCCTTCTTTGTCATAACCCGCCCGATGAACACAGTGATGACGTAATTCAACAGCTTTAAACAACCATGATAGATTTGACAATTCATATCCAAGAACCGACTTATACATCGGTTTAATTTTTTTCAAATCATGAAATATTAAGTCTTTTAAATAACTTGCTACCGTAACTTTTAAAGCGTCCTGCTCTTGATATATTTCTCTTAATGTAAATTTTCGTTTAGAAAATTCAGGATCACTTTCAATTAACTTCCTAGTGAGTACTTCAGAATTACATACTTGATGAATAAATACCCCAGCGAGATAACCCTCTATAGCTGATACAACATGCGCATGAATCATTACGAGGAAACTAAACTTTGCATCGTCAGGAACAGTTAAATTCAAAATTTGATCTACACTGTCTAGTTGTTCCGTTAATAAATCATGATGATCCTTATTCTCATTTTCTTCATACCATTCATAGTCATCTTCATCTAAATTAGAATCTCTTGAAACCTCATCAACCAAATCATCTATAAAATCAGGATCACTTGCTTCTCTTCCATACATTTCACATAAATCTTGATAATCACTCATCGTATCACTCTAAAGTTGGATAAAGCTTATAACATTTTAGTATTTATGCGACACGCACATCTTTCTACTCCGACCACACTCACATTAATACTTTACACAGTTTTAACAAATTAGCTAAGGTATTACTATCACTAAGTTTTCTATTATCTTTAAGCAAAGCTAAATGAAACAATATACGCGCGCCGCTCATATCCTTGAATATGTGCGCAAACAATAGTTTGAGCACTTAATTAGCTATTATATTTAGTCAATTTCAATGTCTGGCTATCACTATTAGCCGAACTTCGTCAAAGTGGCAATAGCGTTAAGTCAAACAGAAAGTAGCAAAATTAAAAAAGGGAGACTGAATCTCCCTTTTTTAAATTTTTATTCGCTGTTATTTTTTCGGCAAACGCATTCGTGCAACCGTATTATCAGATAAAACATAATGGTGGAATAAGGCGGCGGCGGCATGTAATCCAATCAAGTAATAGCCAACTTCCCCAGCGGTTTCATGCAGCTCTTTGATGGTTTTAGCCAAGTCTAAATCTTTACTGGCCAATGGCGGCAGCTCTAGACCAAAAAACGGAATTGGTTTGCCTGCCGTGCTCAAAATTAACCATCCCGCAATAGGCATAGCAAACATGAAACCATACAAAATAACATGCACTAGTTTGGCCAGGTTATTTTGCCACTTAGCTGGTTCTGGTTTTATATCAGGAGCCGAGCCACCCACTACGCGAGCAATTAGCCTAACGCTTACTAAAGCTAAAACCGATAAACCAAGCATAAAATGCCACATTTTAAAGGCATCTCGGGTTGTAGTCCCTTTGTCGAATAATTCGCGCAGTTCAATGCTTGCGTAAACAGCTACAATCAATATGAACATAAGCCAATGCAAAGCAATGGAGAGCGTATTGTAATGAGTTGTCGTGTTTTTTAAATTCATAATGCCTCTCGAAAAATGAAATTATACCAATCGTGTTAAGTTACTGACCATTTATAGCGACAGATAAATACAGTGATAACAAGGCATAAATTTTGACATGTAGTTGTTCTACTTGAAAAAATCATAACGCAGTTAGCGCTTTATTTAGCTCGCTAGAATGGTTAAATATTTAAGTCGATCGGTATTACATGGCTACTCATCAACCTACCTCTTATGTTTTGAGAGCTTGAAGAGGTAACCTCTACCCTTGTACGTATTAAATACTCCACATACAGTAACCTATCGTTACTAAGTATTTAGTGATCTAAAACATAAAATTTGTATTTCAAAAATCATGTTTAAATATGGTTGGTTAAGCGTAAACAGTAAAACTTAAAATAAACTTAAGTGATTGGCATAACAAAATAACAACCGTTGGTTACCTTTCGATAAGTATTTGCTAGTTAAACTAATAATTGAAAAGAAATTGAATTTACAACGTTTTTTACACTGTGGCTTTTGAATCAAACAATGCCAGTTCGAATCATGGCTAGCTTTTCAATACCGTGATCGGGCGTCCATCTTTTAAACTCAACAAAGTCATGCTTTTTATATAACTTAATAGCGGGCTCGTTAACTACTGCGGTTTCAACTATCGCTGTTGATGCTGTTTCAATAAAGTTAGTTAACGCATAGCGGATTAACTTTTCGGCGATGCCTTTTCTAAAATGCTTTGGGTCAACCGTTAAGCTATTAATTTCTAATCGCTCATTGATAATTACCAGTTCAATAACCCCTCCAAGCTGAGTATCGTCATAAAATCCATAAAAAAGCGTTTGCGAATTGTGTATATCATTAACAGTGCGCGATAAAGGCGGAAAATTCTGCGTACCTATTAATTCAGCTTCTATTTTATAAGAGCGTTGAAAGGTGGTGTAAATTTGCTTTGCGACTGCCTCATTTGCATTATCTAACTTTGCAATCATTGACTGAAATCCCTGTTGTAGCATTTTTAGTTGTATAGATTGCAGATAATAACATTCAGCCCATACCATATTTATAATTATTATTAACTTATCAACGTGCCAAATTTTATAAAGTGTTTTTTAAAAGAGCTAGTTGAAGGAGCTGATTTAAGCCTTTTACTCAATCAGTCCCTCCTAAACTACACACTTTACTGTTGTGATCCTTGTACACCGTAAATTGCAGGGCGCTTTAGCTGGGCACTTAAAGGTAAATAACACGCCAGTGCGCCAAGGCTAATTACAAACAATAAAGTCATGAATAACATACCAAGCTGCATAATTTGCGGTACTCCATCCGCAATCAGTTGTAGTGGTTGTTGTAAAGCCAGCAATAACGCAATACTGAGTATTATACCCGTTACGATTGCGCTGCCATTTTGCTTAAATACTAACAAAAACAATGCCAGTGGCTTTGCGCCAACACACAAATGAATACCAATTTCAGCACGCCTTAATAACACTGAGTAGCGCATAATACCTATCAAACCAATACTGGTTAAGGCAATAGTGGCAGCAATGATCATCAGCGTTGTCGCCGATACTACATATTGACGAAACAGTGCTGTATCGCGCTGTGCATTTAATGGCGCTAATTGATGAACTGATAAGCCTGAATCAATAGATTGTAATAAGGTGTTAAGCGTATTTTTTGTTAAGTGCTGAGCACTTTTAAACTCGATAATAAATGAATTATAACCAGCACGAGTCAAATAAGCTTTAGGCTCAAGCGACGTTTTCCCCGGTATAAGCATTGTTTTAACTATGCCTATTATTACTAAATCATTTTCGCGCCCTGAAGTTATATCAAAACTCAAATGCATGCCCAATGCATTACCATCATTTGATAATTTTTCTGCTAGTACATCATTAATAATAATAACATTCGCATTACTTTTAGTATCCTCGTTTGTAAAACCACGTCCTTGTAATACGGGTTGTTTAAGTAATGAAAAATACTGCTCATCAACTGATTTACCATAAGGTAATACGTTTTGATTGCTTGCTACCTCAACCAATGACCAAGTAATTAAATTATCGTTTATAGGTGATGATGAACGACTTACTTGCCTAACCTCTGGCAGTAAAGCAAGCTCGTTAGCTACTTGCTCTAATAGCTGATTTGCTTTGTCTCTATCAGCCGCTACATGGCTTGCTACATTAACCTTTAAACTCGTTAATTGCTCAAGTGGCAGTGTGAAAGCCTCGTCAATATTACTTTTATTAACGCTAAAAACTAAAAAGTTAATAAACAATAATGTACACGCTACAGCTACTTGAAAAGCGACCAAGCCTTGCCATACGCGCTTGCCCACCTGCACTGTCGTCCCTTTTCCTGCTGACTTTAAACTACTTATCAGTTGTTGGTAATTTACTATTCGCGTACATAAAAAAGCGAACAGCGTCGTTAATATTAAGCCGCTAACCAGTGTGATAAGGAATGATACTGCATTAATAGAAAGCTCATTGGCGCGCGGTAATATTGCCATGGCAAAATCGCTTAAGGTTGCTAAAAAAATCGCCGCTAACGCAAGGCCTATTATACTTGCTAAGCCTATTAGCAAGGCAATCTCCAGCCAAAACTGTTTAAACAAAGTAAACCGTGTTGCGCCCAGCGCCGCACTCAGTGCTAATGTGTGTTTACGCGCTGCAGTTCTTACAATAAACACGTTACTAATGTTTACACAGGCAATAATAACCAACCCCGTTACAGCTAAAATGAGCCAATAAATATTCTGCGGTGTCTCTTTTAATATTACTGTTTGCAAGGTGTTTAGCTCAAGTTCGATATGCCAACCTGCAAAGAATGCTTCGGTCGTAATATGCTGTTGCCATACATCATCCACATACTGCGATAACCTTTTACTCGCCTGCTCAATGCTTACATCGCTTGGTAATTTAGCCACAAAATGGCTGCGCGAGTAACGGTTCCACCAAAATGGTTTAGCCTCTGCAGAGGTTAAATTATAATCCCACGGCAACCATACGTCAGTGACCTGCCCTGTTTTGATAAGTGCAGGCGATTTAAAGTTGGCTGCAGCCACACCTATAATTTTGAATTGCTGAGCGCCCACACTAAGTGTTTGACCTATTATGTTTTCTTTACTGGCAAAGTCATTTTGCCATGTTCGATAACTTATAACGGCAACGGGGTTAAAACTATCAAGAGCTTCGGTTTGCGTAAAACCTCGTCCTAAATGTAGCTTAATTGCAAACATTTCAAACCACTGAGGGGTAACAAATGAGGTGTTTACTATGGGTAAGCCCGCTACATCATCAAGGCGTTGTTCACCGTAATACACCAACGCAGCTTGCTCAAATAAGTTATGATTTTTATATAAATCAATCAGTGCAGGGTAATTAAAAGCGCGGGTATTAAGCGCCCCGGTTTGGTCTATTTGAGCATATTCAGCTTTTACTAACCGCATTTGCTCAGGGTATGGCAATGGTTTTAACAGCATAATATAGGCAAGTGTTAATACAGTAATTAATGCAGCTAAAACAATACTTAACGTCGCTACAACACTTAAACTGTAAACTTTATGATTAGTTATATTAAGTAATGCATTTTTTAAATTATAAGTCATTATGGCACTCCGTTAAGTTATCCCTTAATAGCCATTGACGTTTTATTATTTTTGGATATTCCATTTTACTCTCACTAAACAGGTTATTTAAGCACTTAGCTGATCTTTTATACCCACAGCCCCTAGCATCTCACCATCCAATAGCTTTAGTTGCCTTGTAGCCATATCACAGTAACGCGGGTCATGTGTCACCATGCAAATAGTGGTGCCGGCTGCATGTAGCTCACTTAATACGTGCATAACTTGATCTCCCGATTTTGAGTCTAAATTACCCGTTGGCTCATCAACTAATAATATTGCCGGTTCAGTCACCAGCGCTCGGGCTATCGCCACGCGTTGTTGCTGTCCACCAGATAATTGGTTAGGTTTATGACTCATACGATGCCCAAGCCCTACTTTTTCAAGGCACGCTTTTACTTTTTCAGCAATCATTTGCTTGTTTGGTTTACAGTGGTGATAACGCAGTGGTAATGCCACGTTGTCGAACACACTTAACTCATCAATTAAATTAAATGATTGAAAAATAAATCCTATTTTTGCATTGCGAATTTCAGCAGCCTGATTTAGCGAAAGTGCAGAGACGTCTTTACCGTCAATTAAATATTCACCGCTGGTTGGCATATCAAGTAAACCCAATAATGAAAGTAATGTTGATTTACCACAGCCAGATGGCCCCGATATCGACAAGTATTCACCGCGATAAATACACAAATCAATACTACGCAGTGCATAGGTTTGTAACTCTTGGGTTTCAAATACCTTACTAATTCCTTTCATTGCTAATACGACATCGGCTTGGGTGTTCGTTATTTTTTGCTCTGTCATTATTTTTGTCCTGTTCATTAGTTAATTAGAATTTCGCTATTGCTGCGAGTAAGGTTGGTTAAATCTGAAATAATTAATTGCTGATCTAACTGTGCGCCGCTTAGTATTTCGATAAAGCGCCCAGCCTCGCGACCAAATTTGATATCAACCAAGTGTGCGCTTTGCTGCTGTGAGTTTACCTGATACAGATCTCTTACACTGTGCGGTTTTACGTTTGCTGGGCGCTCGATATAAGTAACATCTTTTAGCTGTGCGACCTTAATATTGGCATCGACGGTTAATTGCGGCCGAACATTTTCAGGGAGCTCTTTAGGCAACGATAACTCTACCTCTACTGTATTATTACTCACCACAGGGCTGATGCGTGACACCTTTGCCATAACAACACCGCGGCGTGTATCTACTTCTGCGAGCTGCCCTAACCGAATATCATCTACTTGATTTTGTGGTACTTGAATAATTGCAATTAATGAATCAACCGAGCCGATAAGCGCAATTTCTTGCCCTGCATTTACGCTTTGCCCAAGCTCAATCGGTAAACGCTGTAATACCCCATCCATTCCCGCTACTACAGATAGATTGGCCAATTGTGTTTGTGCCATAACTACTAACCCTTGTTGCTGTTTAATTTGCTCAAGCTGAATGTTTTCAGATTCTATGTGTACGGCTTTTAGTTGCTCTGAACGTTGCTTAGCTATTGCTAATTGCTGGCGAAGTTGTTGCTCGTCTAACACGCTACGCTGATAATTAAGCGTTGAGACTATGCCCTGTTCAACCAAACTGGTTTCAGCTTTTAATTTTAGTTTGGCATTTTCGTAAGCGGCATGGCTTTGCGCCACATGAGAGCGCTCGTTTAATAACTCGCGAGTATTGTTTAATCTTAACTGGCGTAAGTTAGCATTGAGTTTATTAAGTTCTTGCTGCGCATTTTCGAGCTGTTGCTCAAGCGCTGGATTGGCTAACTGCACAATCACTGAGTCACTGGTCACTATTGCGCCTGGTTTTAATAAAATAGCCTGCACAGTGGCCAACGTTTTTGCCGTAAGCAATTGCTGCTGCGCAGATTTAAGTTCACCATAACCTGTAACCGTAATCGCAAGCGCGCCTTGGCGTACATCACTAATAATAATATTACTGCGCGATACTGACACACCTACTTGACTGCTGCGCTGATAAATCACTGCCACAATTAAAATAACAGCCAGTAATAAAATTAGCTTATGCCAAAGCGATAACTGCTTGACTACTTTTGTTTTTACTATGTCCATATTGCACCGCATTATGCTTTGTATATCTAAGCTATAGCGAAACACGTGCCAACATTAAAAATCAATAAATACAAACAATTACAAGTATGTACTATTTAAAAATTCTTATTGAGCGGCGATACCGGACTCCTCAGTATCAATTTGAGACTGGCCCTAGTTAAAGGCTTTCACTTCGACAGACACGCTAACCCAAAATCGGACGCAAGCAGTCCGCAATCGGACTGGAACACCTACTGAAATCACCTTTAAATAGCTAACAAGCTGAAATACAAAAATAAAATCACTGGCATAGAAATCGCTATACGCTACAATCAACCTGTGCTTATTCACCTATTTGGAAGTTTATGCCTGCCACTATTTTGATCATTGAAGATAGCCCCGAAATCCGCCTAAGCGCGCGCTTTATTTTAGAAGATAACGGCTACCAAGTGCTCGAATGCGACTCACCTTTTAGCGCGCAAGCAGTAGTTAAAGATAGCCAAGCGATTGACCTTATTTTGCTCGATATGAATTTTACCCGCGACACCACATCAGGTGACGAAGGTTTGGCGTTTTTACAGCACTTACATAAACAACAGTTAGATATCCCTGTCATCGCAATGACTGCGTGGTCGAGCGTAGATCTAGCGGTTCGCGCTATGCAACACGGTGCGTGTGACTTTATTGAAAAGCCATGGCAAAACCAGCGCTTATTAAAATTGCTCGATCAGCAACTCACACTTAAAAAGTTAAACAAACAAAATCAAAAGTTGCTGCAACAGCTTAACGATCGTGCCTCGCCTGCATTTGTGTATCAGTCACACGCTATGCAACAACTGATAAGTCAGTTAGCTAAGGTGGCTAAAACCGATGCTAACATTTTACTAACCGGTGAAAATGGTACGGGTAAGAGCCAATTAGCACAATGGCTTCATCAGCAGTCAACGCGCCATACACAACCGTTTATTGCAGTGAATATGGGGGCTATTGTTGAATCGTTATTTGAAAGCGAAATGTTTGGTCATAAAAAAGGTGCGTTTACTGATGCTAAAAATGAGCGCATTGGCCGCTTTGAACTGGCCGATAACGGCAGTTTATTTTTAGACGAAATAGCCAATATACCACTACCACAACAAGCAAAATTATTACGGGTACTCGAAAGCCAAGAGTTTGAGATGGTTGGCGCGAGTCACACTAAAAAAACCAATGTACGCTTGATCAGTGCCACCAATGGCGATATTGCCACACTGATAAAACAAGGCCAGTTTAGAGAAGATTTATACTATCGGATAAACACTTTGGAGTTTGTAATACCGCCACTACGCGAACGCATTGAAGATATAGTGCCTTTGTGCGAGCACTTTATAAATTTACATGCTAAAAAATACTCAAGCACCATACTTACATTGAGTGAATGCGCTAAACAGGAATTAAACCACTATACTTGGCCGGGCAATGTACGCGAGCTAAGCCATGTGATTGAACGGGCAATATTGTTAGCAACAACCGACACATTGACCGCCGATGACTTAAACCTGCACAGCAGTCAAATCAATAACACATTACCACTAATGACACTAGAGCACGCAGAGCGCCAATTAATTGATTTAGCCCTCAAGCAGACCCAAGGCCATATTCCTAACGCCGCTAAATTATTAGGTTTAGGTAAATCTTCTATGTATCGTCGCCTTGAAAAATACGGGATTACCGTATGAAAAGCAGTATGAAACTTAGTTGTCTTTATCACTCATCGCTGGAACGCAGTTTAATTGGCTTTGCATTTTTTAGTAGCACTTTAGCAGCGTTGGGGTGCTATTTTATTGGCCAATATTTTGCTTTATCTGTTGTTACTTCTGCCGTTATCTCAATCCTATTTTTAGCTATTTATCTTAAGCTGTTTATTCGTACCTATAAAAAAGTGATCAACAGCTTTAACCGCAATTACGCCCACCTAGATGCCATTTTAAACGAAGATTATAACCAGCTCGTTAAGCCCAGCTATCAGGCGGGGAGTATTCACCAATTACAACAAAGCTTGATTGAGTTAAGTGAAGAGTTATTTAAAAAGAAGTCGCGATACGATCAGCATGTTTTTTTGGTGTACCAATTAATTGAGCATTTTAATGTGCCGATCATGGTGCTCGATCAACATAATAAGCTCAGTTATGCCAATAATGCGTTTAGCGAATTTAAACAGACTCAATGGCAAACCTTACGCTATGCAAGCGCTGAACAATTAGGGCTTACAAAGCAAGACGCACATTGGCAATTTAGCGATGTTATTACAGCCCAGCAATGGCAAATACGCCACAGTGAATTTATAGAGCAAGGCAGCTGTCATCAACTTATTGTTATGATCGACATCACCTCAGCCCTTCGCGAAAGCCAACTGCAAGCATGGCAGCAAATTATTCGCGTACTCGGTCACGAAATTCGCAACTCACTCACACCAGTTACTGCAATGGCTGAAAATCTCGCCGTGAAGCTCACCGAGCCACGACAAATACAAGCACTTAATGTTATAAGTGAGCGCTGTAATTATCTTAATGAATTTGTCACGCGCTATGGCGATATAAATAAACCACTGGCACTTAATATAGTAGCAATAGACACCGACACATTTTTAAAACAAGTGTGCGCAATATACCCTGACGTTGCATTTAGCTGCGTAACAGACACCGCAACTTTTAAGGCCGACCGCACGTTTATTCATCAAGTCATGATCAATCTAATAAAAAATGCCATCGAAGCAAGCACCCCGCCCGTTAAAATAACATTAGGTGTGCATAAGCAAGGAAAAGTAAGCTGCATCACCATTGATGATAACGGCCAAGGCCTTGCCAACCCCGATAACATATTCGTGCCGTTTTACACCACTAAACAACAAGGTCAAGGGATTGGTCTAAGCTTTTGTCGCAACGTGATAGAGCAGCATCATGGTAGTTTGAGCTTAGCGAATAAAGAAAAACACCAAGGTGCAGTCGCAACAATACTATTGCCAGTGTAGCTAGCTTCGAAAAGAAATACTAAAAAGAACATTTAGTTTAATCAGCGAATACTTTGTAAAAGCAGCCCCTATTCTAAAAAACAACGATAAAAAAACCTGTACGCCCTCAAACTCAACTTCATGTAATACGCTGTAATATGTCTTTTGTGGTGGTCATTCTACAATTTCACTCGGTTACTGAGTAACCATATAACAGTGCGAATGCAATCTACAAAAGGAACAAGAAAATGTCTGATGAAAGCTTATATCTCGTTAAATTACAATTTCAATCTGGTGTTGTTGGTGGTGGCTCTATGGAAATTCAGTTTGCTGTAGATCCAAAAACAGGTTCATTAAATGGTCGAGCGAATGGCAGCATCCAAGAAGGAACGCAGCATTCACCTCATTTCACCGCTAGCGCATCAGGCCATATGCATGCAACTGGCTATAATGATGTAACTAAAGTTGGCGCGCTAACAGGTCAAGCAGTGGTGTCTTTTCCACCACCTGCAATTGGTAGTTACCAGTCACCTTTTACGGCAAGCTTTGGCGTTGATAATCAATGGAATGGCAAAGGCAGTTTTTCAGTGGGTGATAATACCTACCAATGCAAAGTGACTCTAATTGACTAAATAGAACATAGTTTGCTCTACTAGATTAAATTAAGCGGCGTATAGTAACTTTGAACGTCGCTTAGCTCTCACCTGTTTAGGTTTTCTTGGCTCACGTTTTAACTAAAGCTGAAGGTAAACAAGTCCGCACGACTAAAACTATATTTAAAGTATCTGTTGATTTAATACTGAGCAACTTGCTTCTATTTGATAAGTGCGCTGAAGAACAGTGTGAATTTGCTTTACGACTGTCCTTGTATGCATTACCTAGATTTTTAATCAATAAGTTAAGTTCTCTGCCAACTTGTTTTATGGCTCAACTTATCATGTATCGCGTTTTTAAAAGGCTTATTACCGTAACTCATAAACACTAGATAAATTTACACTTATATAATATAGAGCTTATTAACCATGCACTTCTGTGATGCAAGTAAATGCTGCGATGCTCTAAACATAGAACAACACAGCTTACTGGTTAAATGCTATTGTACTAATCCGCCATCAGCAATATTCCATTCATGTATGTTAGTGAGAATATCGCGTCCAGTTTTTCCAGCTTCAGAATACTGGCTATTACCAGCATGAAAACCAATTTTTAGCGGTGGAGTCGATAACTTACTCCAGCCATTGAGTAGAGCATCGTAGTTTTCAACCGACAATGCAATCCCTTCAAACATGCTACGCATATCACTGAGGTTAGAAATATCCCAATCACTTAAGTTCTGATCAAATGAAACCGCATTGCGAAACATACTGTTCATATAGGCAACGTCGGACACATTCCAGCGGCCAATGTCTTGATTAAATGCTGATGCACCATCAAACATATTGCCCATATAAAATACAAACCCAACTTTCCAATCACCTAAGTCTTGATTAAATGACACTGCATTAGCAAATAGTCCTGTCATCCTATAAACACCGCCAACTGTCCATCTGCCTATTGGTTGGTTGAATTGACTGGCATTATTAAACATGCGTATCATGTCTTTTAAGCTCGCTGTATCCCAATTGCTAATATCTTGATTAAAGTTCGTTGCACCATCAAACATATGCCCCATTCTTACGACACGAGACACATCCCAGCTTTCAAGAGCTTGATCAAATAAAATAGCACCTTGAAACATACCGGTCATATCAGTAATAGTAGAAACATCCCAATCGTTTATGTCTTGATTGAACGATTGCGCATACGAAAACATGTAAGAAAGATTCGTGACGTTTGATAAGTCAGGTGTATCTAAGGCATTAATAACAAGGTTAGAGCAGTTTATAAATGCACGCTCCATTGATGACCAACGAATATCACCCCACTGCTCTACGGTTAATAATTTGCTCCAATCAGCTTGCATTTCATCAAAGTAAAAACGTGGGAAATCACCACTTATTTTAATGGTATAGGTTCCGCTAGTTTCGTATGTGTGGGTAATTGTATTAACAACATTGCGGTCGATAGTGCCATCGCCCCACTCTATCTGGAAATTATAACCCTCGCCTTTAGTTGTAATTTTAATTGTATTAGCATCTGTTGAGAGCAGTTGTGTATTATCCGTTTTCCAGGTTGTGATAAATTCACGAGGTATAACCACCTCAACAGTGCGCTCAATACTTGCCGTGTTTCCTGCTTTATCTGTTGCAGTATAGGTAACTATGTATACACCTACGTTATTAACGTCAACCTCACCAAATACTGTCGCACTGATTGCACCATCAAAGTCATCAAGTGCCGACGCCCCTTGCTCTGAGTACTCTTCATTTAAGAATAACTTAATATACTCTTTACCAATGAGAGTAAGCAGCGGTGGCGAGATGTCTTTAGCCTCAAGTACTGTCACTTTTCGGGTAATTGAACCCGTATTACCAGCGGAATCGACTGCAGTATATGTAATTGTGTAGTCGCCGGGCGTACTTTCGTCCACTGAGCCTGAAATAGCGACACTGACTGTTCCATCCACATTGTCTTGTGCTTGCGCCCCTAGTTCTTGGTATGATTCGCCCAGCTCAAGAGAAATAGACTTTTCACCATTCAACGTTATAGTTGGCGCTTGTGTATCGTCGGGTGCAACCACTGTAATTGTTCTAATTACACTTGAAGAGTTTCCCGCGCTGTCAGTAGCAGTGTATGTAAACGTATATACACCAGCTTGATTAAGGTTCAAAGAGCCTGACACGCTAACACTTACGCTACCGTCTTTATCGTCTGAAGCAGATGCACCTAACTCTTGGTAGCTATTGCCTATATTGAGCGTAATAGCTTGCGAACCGTTTAAAGTAATAACAGGCGCTGTTATATCTAGGTTTGAATTAGTTCCTGTGTCAGATTTTTCTGCACTACCAGAGCCACCGCCACAAGCAGATAATGTAAACAGAATGCACAAAATAAAAATATGCTTAAAGATAAATAAGCGATTAGTCGTCATTTTTTTTCCTTTAAAATGCCTCAATGTACGAACTTTGAGTAAGGGTAAGTAATAAAGTAAAAATATATTTAGGGCGCGCATTCTACTATACCCACAATAGGTAATCTGTATTTATTTACCAATAGACTATTGTTGATAAGTTTTTTAATCAGCATGAGGGAAAGTTAAAACGATACGGATTGGCTAAAAAAGCTATGGTTCATCGTCAAATATTGGTTTGAGTGGCGCTCGAGTCCGCATTTCACTTTTCTATAGGCATAAAAAAACCCTTGCTAAAAAGCAAGGGCTATCAAAAGTGGTACCAGCGGCCGGACTTGAACCGGCACGCCTTGCGGCAGGGGATTTTGAATCCCCCATGTATACCAATTTCATCACGCTGGCATCATTTTTCTTTAACCTTCTAACATGAGAAGATAAAGAAAAACCACTTTAGAGCTAGGACTTATCAAGCTGTCTTTGTCTCTATGCCATGCATTATACAAACAATAAGAGGAGCAGCAAGCGTTTTTTACAAAACCACGATCAACCGCTTAACAATTGAGCAACCATTAACATTCACTCATAAAAGCGACTAGCTAGTATTTGTCTCGCTATTTGCTAAACTAGCGCACATATTAACTTTGTGAGTTTATTTATGTCTGCTGAATTTCCGCGTGCGAGCTTTTGGCGTCGCTTTGCGTCGTTAGTTTACGATACGTTAGCTATTATTGCATTTGCTATGCTAAGCGTTGTTTTGTATTTGTTTGCCGTACAAGGGCTTATTTCACTTGAGGTTATTAGTTTAAATGGTGCTGAGGATGTGTCTGCGCTAATTCAAAATTCACTATTGTTATCAGGTCTTCGCAGTACACTTTTAGTCGTTGTAGCGTTAGTGTTTTTTGGCTATTTTTGGACTAAGAGTGGCCAAACGATTGGTATGCGCGCATGGCGTTTAAAAGTACAAACTCGCGATGGTAAGCTAATTAGTTGGTCACAAGCCGTTATTCGTAGCGTAACCGCATTACTTGGCTTGGGTAATTTAGTGGTATTAGTTGATTTTAAAAACAAACGAGCGCTGCAAGATTACCTGTCTAAAACCGAGGTTGTTGCGCTAACAAAAGAAGAAAACAAACGAATTTATCGTTCTTTAGATTAGCAATAAGGAGCTAGGCTGCTAGCTCCCCATTATCAATTTCGCTTATTAAGCAAGTAAGTCGCAAAACCTATAAATATTATGCTTGGTAAAGTCGCCCCGATTATCGCAGGGATTTGATACACCATCACCACAGGACCAAATATTTCATTGGTTAGGTGAAATGCAATACCGGTTACTACGCCCATTACAATCCGCGCGCCCATCGTCACTGTACGCAGTGGGCCAAATATAAACGACAGCGCCACTAATAACATCACCGCTATCGATACTGGCTGCATAATTTTACGCCATAAAGCCAGCTCATAGGTGCTGGTATCTTGCTCATTTTGTTTTAAATAACCTAAATACGACCAAAGTCCTGTGAAAGAAAGCGCCTCTGGTTTTACCGATACTACACCCAGCTTTTCAGCTGTAAGTTGTGATTCGTAAAACTCTTCATCTTGTTGCTGTGTACTGATCAACTCTTCACTGAGTTGCAGTTTACTTACATCACGAAGTAACCAACCATCTTTACGGCCTACTGCTTCGCGAGCTTTAGTAATTTGTGTAAGTTGTAGTGATTTATCAAAATGATACATGTTCACACCGTGTAATACGCCGTTTTGGTCAACATCTTCTATATTAATAAAGTTATTACCATCTTTAGCCCATACACCTTGCTGAGCGTTAAATACATCGCCACCGTGTATAGCTTGATTACGCATTTCTTTCGCTTTGAGCTGTGCGGCCGGTGCGCCCCACTCGCCTAATACCATCATACAAAGCGCCATAAATATTGCAGTTTTCATCACTGAGACAATAATTTGCAAACGCGACATACCAGCAGCTTGCATAACCACCAGTTCACTATTTGACGCAAGTGCTCCAAGACCTGTTAAGCCACCAATTAAAGCGGCCATTGGGAAGAACACCACAAGATCGCCAGGCATGCTATATAATGTATATAACAATGCAGTTGCAATATCATAGCTACCGCGACCGACTGATTTAAGCTGCTCAATAAATTTAATCAGGGTACTGATCCCCACCAAGACCATCAAAGCAAAACCAGTGGTTTGCAAGATGCTACGGCCTAAGTACCAATCAAGCATTTTCATCATGCGCCATACTCCCGCTTAGTCAACACAGCTTTTAGCCAAGCACCGAGTGGCCGCCCTTTAATGATCAAAAAGCCGCCGATAAATAACGCCGTAAAGTGGATCCACCATAGGCCAATTGAAGGCGGAATTTTACCATCCTCAACTGCAAATTTTGCTGCATTCAATAAGATGAAATAACCTAAATACAAGCTTATGGCAGGTACTAACTTGGCAAACTTACCTTGGCGCGGATTAACGACACTCAGCGGTACTGCTAATAAAGTAAGTAGCGGAATAGAAAGCGGAATAGCAAGACGCCACTGCCACTGAGCAATCGCATCAGTCGTTTTCATCGCAAACAAATCAATGGTCGGCACAGCTTCAAGTTTGCGGCGTTGATGTTCTATCTCTTGCTCACGGATTTGTACACTATAGCCATCAAATTCGGTTAAATTGAGCGCTGGCGTTTCACCGTCAGTTTCGTAACGCTTACCGTCACTGAGCACCAATTCCTGCTCACCGCTTTCTTGCTCGACCACCACACCCCGCTGCGCATATACTAACCGTGCGAGATTGTCTTTTTCACTATCGGGTAGTTGTGCTACAAATACTTTGTGTAATTCTTTGCCGCCGTTTTCGATATTGTGAATAAACACCACCGCTTTTTCGTTCCCTGTTTGTTGAAAGCGCCCAGCACGCAGCGCTGATAACCCGGCATCCGCTTTGGCTTGTTCTTTCAATTGATATTCTTGTTCACTCGCCCATGGGGCTATATATAAAGTCAGTACTCCCGCCAATAGCGCTAGTACCACACTAGAAACTAAGGTTACACGCACTACGTACCATTCACTAACGCCACAGGCTTTGAGAACAGTCATTTCACTGTCGGCATAAATGCGACTGTAGGCGAGAATAATCCCTAAAAAGATACTTAGCGGTAGTATTAATGATGCCAATTGCGGTAACTTTAGTGCAATCATCGACAGTACTAACTTAGCAGGAATACCGCCTTCAGAGGCGTCGCTTAGAATAACAACAAACTTTTGCGACAAAAAAATTGTCATCAAAGTTAAAAATACGGCGACCTGAGACTTTAAAACTTCAGTGGTCAAATAACGGAAAATTAGCAATGATCGCCCCTGTTAAACATGATGTTTTACTTCAAGAGTAAGAAAATTTGAGTAAACTTAGGGTTTTATTATATGTCATCAACATTAAATATCATACCTAGCAACTCGATATATTGTCGCATTAGTGGTATTGATGGCTACAAAAGTATAAAGTTCAAATACACATAATGAGTCAGCGTTTATAAGCTAATATTAAGCTAGTATCTGGATTTTTATTTTATTACCCTTATTTAAGGGTTAAATGACTCAAAATTAGGAGTGACAATGGAATTTAGCGTAAAAAGTGGTAGTCCTGAAAAGCAACGTAGCGCATGTATTGTAGTTGGCGTTTATGAGCCACGTCGTTTATCCCCCATTGGTGAACAACTCGATAAAATCAGTGATGGTTATATCTCTAATTTATTGCGTCGCGGCGACCTTGAAGGCAAGCCGGGACAAGTGCTGTTATTGCATCATGTACCCAATGTGTTAAGTGAACGCATACTATTGGTCGGCTGTGGTAAAGAGCGCGAGCTAGACGACAAACAATACAAACAAATTATTTCAAAAACTATCAATACCCTAAATGAAACTGGGTCGATGGAAGCGGTATGCTTTTTAACTGAGCAACATGTTAAAAGTCGCGACACCTACTGGAAAGTCCGCCAAGCGGTCGAAACCACCCAAGACTGCTTGTACACATTTAACCAATTAAAAAGCAAAAAAAGTGACCCGCGTCGCCCGCTGCGTAAAATTGTGTTTAACGTGCCAACTCGCCGCGAACTTACCATTGGTGAAAGCGCCATTGAACATGGTCTAGCGATCGCTGCAGGTAGTAAGTTATGTAAAGACGTAGCGAACATGCCGCCAAACATCTGTAATCCTGCATATTTAGGTGAACAAGCGCAAGAACTTGCAGCTAACTTTGACAACGTTACAGTTGATATAATTGGCGAAGATAAAATGGCAGAGTTAGGTATGAATTCATACTTAGCAGTTGGTCGTGGTAGTGATAACGAATCTATTATGTCGGTAATTAACTACCAAGGCGGCGCGAAAGATCAAGCCCCAATCGTGCTAGTTGGTAAAGGTTTAACCTTTGACTCAGGTGGTATTTCACTCAAACCAGGCGAAGCCATGGATGAAATGAAATACGACATGGGCGGTGCAGCCGGTGTTATTGGCGCAATGCGTGCTTTGGTGCAAATGCAATTACCGATTAACGTAATTGGTGTACTCGCAGGTTGTGAAAACATGCCAAGCTCGAATGCTTATCGTCCGGGTGATATTTTGACCACTATGTCAGGGCAAACAGTTGAAGTACTAAATACCGACGCTGAAGGCCGCTTAGTATTATGTGATGCACTCACTTATGTTGAGCGCTTTGAACCTGAAACCGTGATTGATGTCGCTACTTTAACTGGCGCTTGTATTGTTGCCCTTGGCGCTCATGCAACGGGGTTATTATCTAACCACAACCCACTGGCACATGACTTGTTAAAAGCATCTGAGCAAAGTGGCGACCGTGCGTGGCAGTTGCCACTGTGGGATGATTATCAAGATCAACTAGAAAGCCCATTTGCTGATTTTACTAACTTAGGCGGCCGCTCTGCGGGAACGATAACAGCAGCATGCTTCTTATCTAAGTTTACTAAAAAGTATAACTGGGCCCATTTAGATATCGCAGGCACTGCTTGGCGCAGTGGTAAAAACAAAGGCGCAACAGGTCGACCGGTGCCAATGCTTACGCAATATTTACTCAACCGTGCCGGTGTAAGCGAAACCAGCCAAGATTAAACCCCGCGTTTAACAATACATTGTAAATTTAAATAAGGCGCTTTTTAGCGCCTTATTTATTCCCCACTTATTAACGTATAAATTAGCGTATTAATTGAAGCAAAACGCGTTATATGGCAAAATCCCTGCTTTGATTTAAGTATTATTTTCAATACTGTGGGAAGCCCCGATACAATGAGCATGAACGCCCAGTTTTTCGTTCTAAAGCAACAAGATGAGTCATTAGCCAAGGCTGATGATCACTTTAGCTTAGCGGCTGATATTGCTGCTGAACAGTATCGTCTTGGTCATCGTATCTTTATTTACGTTGATGATCTTGAAATTGCCCATGCCATTGATGAAACTATTTGGTCATTCGACCCCGACAGTTTTGTGCCTCACAATCTCCAAGGTGAAGGTCCAAAAGGTGGTGCGCCCGTTGAAATAGGTACTACCCCGCCAGTCGGTAATCGTAAAGTTTTAATTAACTTGGCTGCACAATTGCCGGACTTTATTCGTCGGTTTAACCAAGTTTTTGATTTTGTGCCCGTTGAAGCCACTGCTAAACAAGCTGCCCGTGAGCGCTTTAAAAAGCTACGCCAACTCGGTGCTAATATCACCACGCAAGATATTAATAGCTAACATACCTTTTGTATAAATAGCTAACTAACTCATTTAAGTACTTATTTAAGGTTCTGTGTAATGGATAAAACCTACAATCCGCAAGATATTGAACAGTCGTTATACCAAGACTGGGAACAAAAAGGCTACTTCAAACCATCGGGTAAAGGCGATGCATATTCAATTATGATCCCGCCACCCAATGTCACTGGTAGCTTACACATGGGCCACGCTTTCCAAGACACCATTATGGATACCTTAACGCGTTTTAAACGTATGCAAGGTAATAACACATTATGGCAAGTAGGTACTGACCACGCAGGTATTGCTACGCAAATGCTGGTTGAACGTAAACTCTCTGCTGAAGAAGGTAAAACACGCCACGACTTAGGCCGTGAAGCTTTCATCGACAAAATTTGGCAGTGGAAAGAACAATCTGGCGGGACTATCACAAAACAACTTCGTCGCCTTGGCGCATCGGTTGATTGGGATCGTGAACGTTTCACAATGGATGAAGGCTTATCAGAAGCAGTTAAAGAAGTGTTTGTACGCTTACACAAAGAAGATTTAATTTATCGTGGTAAGCGCCTAGTAAACTGGGATCCAAAGCTACACACGGCTATCTCTGATCTTGAAGTTGAAAACAAAGACAAACAAGGCCACATGTGGCACCTACGTTACCCATTGGCTGATGGTGTTACAACCCAAGACGGTAAAAACTACATTGTAGTGGCAACGACTCGCCCAGAGACCATGCTTGGTGACTCAGGTGTTGCAGTAAACCCAGATGACGAACGCTATCAAGACTTGATCGGTAAAGAGATTTTACTGCCGATTGTTAATCGTCGAATTAAAATTGTTGCTGATGAACATGCCGATAAAGACAAAGGCACTGGTTGTGTAAAAATCACGCCAGCACACGACTTTAACGATAACGAAGTTGGTAAGCGTCATCAAATGCCGTTGATCAATATCTTCGATAAAGATGCCGCAATTCTAAGCCAAGGCGAAACCTACACCTTTGATGGTAAAGAGCTTGAGTTTGATGCACCAATTCCTGAGCGCCTGCATGGTCTTGACCGCTTCGATGCACGTAAAGCAATTGTGGCTGAATTTGAACAGTTAGGCTTACTTGAAAAGATTGAAGATCACGCTCTAACCGTACCTTACGGCGACCGCTCAGGTGTGGTTATTGAACCGCTACTTACTGACCAATGGTATGTACGTGTTGCACCACTGGCTGAGCCTGCAAAAGACGCAGTAAAAAATGGCGATATTCAATTTGTACCTAAGCAATACGAGAACATGTATTTCTCGTGGATGAACGACGTACAAGATTGGTGTATTTCGCGCCAGTTGTGGTGGGGTCACCGCATTCCAGCTTGGTACGACAGCGAAGGCAACGTTTTTGTTGGCCGTGATGAAGCAGAAGTACGTCGTGAAAACAACATTGCTGATAGCGTAACACTTAGCCAAGACGAAGATGTACTCGATACCTGGTTCTCATCAGCACTTTGGACTTTTTCAACCCAAGGCTGGCCTGCGAACACAGATGATTTGAAAACTTTCCACCCGTCTGACGTATTGGTAACTGGTTTTGATATTATCTTCTTCTGGGTAGCGCGCATGATCATGATGACCATGCATTTCATCAAAGATGATAACGGCAAGCCACAAGTGCCCTTTAAAACGGTTTACGTTACGGGTCTTATTCGCGATGAAAATGGCGATAAAATGTCAAAATCAAAAGGTAACGTACTTGATCCAATCGATATGATTGACGGTATCGACCTTGAAAGCTTAGTAACAAAACGCACCAGTAACCTGATGCAAGAAAAAGTCGCTAAGAAAATCGAAAAAGATACTCGTAAAACCTTTGATAACGGCATTGAAGCTCACGGTACAGATGCACTGCGCTTTACTTTAGCGGCAATGGCATCGACTGGTCGTGACATCAACTGGGATATGAACCGCCTTGAAGGTTACCGCAACTTCTGTAATAAGTTATGGAACGCCAGCCGTTATGTACTAATGAACACCGAAGAGCAAGATTGTGGCTTTACAAATGATGCAGTTAAAGAGTATTCACTTGCTGATCGTTGGATCTTAGGCCAATTTGAAGCAACTGTTAAAACCTATACTGAGCACTTAGATAACTACCGTTTTGACCTTGCAGCAAATACGCTTTATGAGTTCACTTGGAACCAATTTTGCGATTGGTACTTAGAGCTGACAAAGCCTGTATTATTCAAAGGCAATGAAGCACAACAACGTGGTACGCGTCATACACTGATCACTGTGCTTGAAAGCCTACTGCGCTTAATGCACCCAATGATGCCATACATTACCGAAACGATTTGGCAACGTGTTGCGCCACTGGCAGGTCTTGAAACAGCGAACACTAGTATCATGGTACAAGCCTTCCCTGTTTACAATGAAGCTAACGTTGATGCAAAAGCAATGGATGATTTAGAGTGGGTTAAGCAATTCATTTTAGCCATTCGTAACATTCGTGGTGAAATGGATATTAGCCCAAGCAAGCCGTTATCAGTATTACTAGCAAATGCATCTGCGGATGATGTACGTCGTATTGAAGAAAATAAATCTTTCTTAGCATCACTTGCTAAAATTGAAGAATTTACGCTGCTTGATAACAAAGATGACGCACCTGCATGTGCAACATCTTATGTTGGTAACCTTGAGATCATGATCCCAATGGCAGGTCTAATCGATGTTGACGCCGAACTTGCACGTATTGCTAAGCAGCTTGAAAAAGCCGAAAAAGGCCTAGCTCAAGTGCAAAATAAACTAGCAAACGAAAAGTTTGTTAACAATGCACCTGAAGCAGTCCTTGCTAAAGAAAATGAGAAACTTGCAGAGTTCTCAGATGCGAAAGCAAAACTACTTGAGCAAAAAGCCAAGATCGAAAGCTTGTAACTAGATGCGGGGAACCCCGCACAGCTAGACACAAAAAAAGCCGCGTTAATAAATAACGCGGCTTTTTATTTGCGCGGGATAAACCCGCGCCTACAAATTAAAACGTGTAGTTATACTGCGCACCAAATAAGTATGCATGGCCTTTTGATTCAAAGCCCCACTGCTGACCTAAGCCATCAGATTCAGTAAAGTTTTGTGTTTTACCACGGAGAATACTCATACCAATATCTAGGTTTGCTTGTTCGCTCATGGTGTAGTTAACACCAAACGAGTACCAAAAACGGTCAGTATCAGGGATAGAAATCGACAGGTGTTTTTGATCGGCTGGTGATTCATCATAAGCAATACCAGCACGTAATAGTACAGCATCGTTAAACTGATAATCGCCACCGATTGAGTAACGCATTGAGTTTGAGAAGTGCTCATCTTTAGAGAATACAGGTGTATCTTTGCCTGGAACATAAGCTTCTAGCTTTTGGAAACTATCCCAACCAGTCCATAATACACTGTAGTGTAAGCCTGTTTTCTCATCTAACTGGTGTGTACCAGAGAACTCAGCAATCGCAGGGAGAGTGATTTCAACACTTCCAGGTACACTTACGCCAGCTAGGCCACCGATTTGTGCAGGTAATTGGTTAGAAAACTCGCCATCAAATGTGATATCTGTCTCGCTACGATAGTTAAAACCAAAGCGACTATTTTCATCAATCTGATAGCTAGCTCCTAAGTTCCAACCAAAGCCAGTATCATCGCCTTCTAAATGTACTGCTTGAGTTTGTGCTGGTAAACCTAATGGATTAGCACCAAAGTTACGAATGATTTTCGCATCTGCATAAACATAGTTTAAGCCAAGGCCAACACTAAATTGCTCATTGATTTTGTATGAACCACTTACGTTCATATTTACAGTAACAATCTCTGTTTCACCAGCAAGCTGGCCTGCAGGGTAATCTGCTTCAAATTCAGTTGATAAACCAAAATTTGAAAACGCACCAAAACCAACAGCAAACTTGTCATCGATAGGCATTACAAAATAACCTGCAGGAACAAAAGCGGCTGGCGCAATACTGCTGTCGTTTAGTTGACCAGGGTTAACTGATTGATTACTAGCTTCAGTGCCACGAAGGCTGACATCTGGAATGACAGCAATACCTGCAATACTTAGCTGCTGCTCTTTAAATACAGACATAAGAGCTGGATTACGCGCAACTACAGAGGCATCATCAGCCACTGCTGCTTCACCAGCATATGCACGCCCTAAGCCAGAGGCATTTTGCTCTGCAAGCTGGAAAGCCGCTGCAAACGTATCTGCAGACATAACAGCAAGTGATGCTGCAATTAAAGTTTTTGTAAATTTCATTGTGTTTCCTTAACCAAACAAAATGCTTGGGTTCCCATGTGTTGTCTCTAATTATTAGGAGTAAGTTACTTCAAAACCTTTGCACAGTACCTTACTTTTAAATAAAAAACTGTAACAAAGCGTTAAAAAACCCCATAAAAACCATTTTTTAACAGCAAAGTAACAGTTTTTTAAAACTCATCGGATAAGCTGCTGCTAAAAACTCATTTGCAATTAATTATCATTTAGATTGACTTGTTTGATAAGCACTATTAGACTGCCAAACAGGACTAGCAAAGGAGATGAAGCGGTGGAAATAGGATTAATTATTGCTGCGTTGGCTTTTTGTGGGGTAAGTGTATATTGCTTTTGCAAAGCTAATTTTTGTGCCTGCACTAGAGCTGGTGAATGCGATAACCCTGTTAACCATTATTGGTTAGGTGCTATTGTTTGTGCTTTAGTCGCACTAGTGTGCTGCTGCAGTGCGTTACATTCAGAGAATGGGACTTTATTGTGGCTATCATTAATGGTGAGTTGCTTCAGTGGTGCGCTATTATCGGCTAAGCAATCAACTAAAAAACACTGTAACAAAGCAATAACCAAAAAACCGCTTAAACCAACAGATGCTCTTTTAACAAACGAGCCAAATTAAGCTGATAATCTAATGGTTTAATACTCGCTAAAATCTTTAAGTCATGATCTGCTGAAGTTAAATCAACATCTTTTGCCGTAATATGATGACTATGCTTAGCATTATAGAAAACTTTAACTTTAGGTTGAATGGGGTTCTGATGATTACCTTCAGTTACTAATGCCAATCGTTCATTGGTTAATTTAACAATCGTACCGACCGGATGCACACCTAAACACTTAATAAACCGCTGTACTAACTCACCATCAAACATGTGTTTATTAGCTAATAAATAGCGCAATGCGTTGATCGGTTCATCACCAATTTGATGGGGTCTATCTGCGGTCATTGCATCATAAACGTCAACTATCGCCATAATTCGCGCTGGTCGACTAAGTTTTTCGCCCTGCAGACCTCGAGGATAACCACTGCCATCTAAGCGCTCATGGTGATTAACTATCATATCAAGCATTAATGGGGTAATGCCTTTTTCGCCTTTTACCAAGCCTAAACTTTGCGCTACATGCTTTTTAATCGCTTGCATCTCAAGCTTATTTACTTTCTCAGGTTTAGAAAAAATCCCTTGTGGTAATTTAGCTTGGCCTAAGTCATGTAGCAAGGCCCCCATAGCCAGCTCTTGTACAACACTTTCTTTGTAACCTAAGTACTTGGCAAATACAGTGACAAAAATGGCGCAGTTAGTCATATGTCGCCAATTGTACATATGCTTATCTTTAATACGAGTTAAAATAGTCATTGCATTATGATTACGAAATACCGATGCCACGATATCTTTGGCAATGCCATCAAGCAATGCGATATTCATCTTTAAGCCTGAAGTAACATCGCCATATAAACTTTGTAAATTACGATTATGTTGCTCATAGCTCACACTCGCTTTGGCAAACTCTTGCTCAACTGTAATAACCTTTTTTATTTTTGATTTTTTAGGCTTGTCGGCTGCCACAGTCGCGACTTCAGGTTTAAGCTGATATTTGGCAGGAACACTCACGTCACTTTGCGTAAAATCTATCAGCAGCTCTTGCACTCCTTCTGATACCAAGCGCTTGATGATCGATTTATCGCGAACTAGGCCGCGAGTTTTGATTTTTATACTATCAACCCCCTCAAACTGCTTGCTAACACTGTCAACAAACATTCCTGGTACGAGTTCAGAAATTGGAAGGGTAATAAGCATATAAAGTGATTAATTCATTTCAAACAATAATAATTACTGATTATCAACGATCCACTACAAATGTCTATAACAAAAGTAACGAATACGAAATAAGCACTAGGAAATGGCGAGTTGGCGAGTCAATAATAGGTATGAATTACACTAGGTCCTAGTGGTTAGGACCTAGTGGATAACATATTACTCTTGAAAGTAAGTGCCCCAGCCGTCGTATTCTACGTCGGTGTCGATCGCAAGTTGTGCTAGTTTATCAACATCTTCCATTATTACGTCAACATCTAACTCAGCTTCAACAACGATGTCAAAGCCCCAAATCTTACTGCCGTCTTCAAGCTCAAGTTCTGCAGGCTCTTCAACATCATAGCCTAGTTTAAACGCAGCTAGTGCAGCTTGCTCAAGCTTGACAAAGTCTTCGCAAACAAAGTGATGTTCTACTTCGTATAAGATCTCAGGATCAGAACCATCTTCTAATAACGAAGTTACAATGTCTTCACTAATTTCACGCCAATTTTCCATTACTTTTCTCTCACTTGAGCATCTAATTCAGTTATTCTAGCAGCCATTTTGCTATGAATACGCTTTGCGTGTTCACGTGCTCCAATCGTTTTATCAAGTGGCTCTGGCGCTAACATGTCTATGTAGATTATACCATTGTCCCAGCGATTTAGCTTAATGGTTTTATATGTTGTGCTCATACATACAGGTACTACAGGTACATCCGCATTTAAAGCCGTGTGAAATGCACCTGTTTTAAATGGTAATAAGCCACGTCCGTAACTGCGGGTTCCCTCTGGGAAAATCCACACTGACAAGCCTTTTTGTTTGATTTTATCGGCCGATTTAGTGATCGTGCTAGCCGCTTTAGAACGATTTCCCCGATCAATTAAAATATTGCCCGAAAGCCAATATAGCTGTCCAAAAAATGGGATCCACTTAAGACTTTTTTTACCTAAACTGACACAGTTTTTTGGTACCGCCGCCGGTAAAGTGAAAATATCGTAATTATTTTGATGGTTTGCAACATACACTGCAGGGCCACAATTTTGCGCGTCAGGATGGCGTGTAATAACCACGTTTACACCAAGCATTTTAGCCACTGTGCCAAACCAACTTGAAATAATATGTACATTATTTATATGAAAAGGTTTTACTAAACAAAGGAGTAAACCAAATACACAGCTTAATAAAATAAACAATGCCATAATAACAATACGAATAATAGCTAACAAAGAAAACGCTCCAAAAATAATAACGCCAGCATTATAGCGTTATTTTTGCCGCTAAACGAGTGTTTAGCGAACACATGTAAGCTTAAAATAATTTTCTGCTTTAAAAACAAACGACCTGCAATAGCAGGCCGTTTTATTCATAGATATAAAAAAAATACTTACTCGGTTTCTGTCGGCTCAATATCATCATCAATCGCCGTCAGCTCTACAACCGCTTCATCGACACGCTGTAAACCACGCGGTAGTTTGTTACCTCGACGGCCACGCTCGCCATGATAGTGCTCCAAATCAGTAGGTTTAAGAGTCAGTTTACGCTTACCTGCATGCAAGGTAACACTGGTACCTTCAGGCACCACTGCCAGCACTTTAACAAACTCTTCACGCGCTTGTACTTTGGCACTTGGGATAGAGATTATCTTGTTACCCTTACCTTTACCTAGTTTTGGTAAATCACGTAATGGGAATAACAACATCCGGCCCTCATTAGATATCGCCATACAGTAATCGTTAGCAACATCATTAACCCGAATTGGCGCTAATAATTGCCCACCTTTAGGCACACTGACCAGGGCTTTACCGTTTTTGTTTTTACTTACTAGATCTACAAAATCAGTAATAAAACCATAACCTGCATCTGATGCCATTAACAACACTTGTTTGTCTTCGCCCATCACTACATGCTCAAAATTAGCACCTGCAGTAAGGTTAAACCGACCTGTCATTGGTTCACCTTGGCTTCGTGCCGACGGTAACCCATGCGCATCAGTGGCAAATGCACGCCCAGCAGAATCTAAGAACACCGCAGGTTGGTTACTCTTACCACGCGCAGAGGCTTTATATGCATCGCCAGCCCGGTAACTGAGCCCTTCAACATCTAAATCATGGCCTTTACCAACACGCGCCCAACCTTTTTCAGACAACACAACGGTTACTGATTCTGATGGGATTAAATCTTTTTCGCTTAATGCTTTAGCTTCAAGACGTTCGACAATCGGTGAACGGCGCTCATCACCATACAGCTCTGCTGCTTCTTGAATCTCTTTTTTTAGTAACGTCGACATACGACGTTCAGAGCCTAAAGTCAGCTGTAATTTATCGCGTTCTTTGGCAAGCTCATCTTGCTCACCTCGAATTTTAAACTCTTCAAGTTTCGCTAAATGACGTAGTTTTAATTCAAGGATTGCTTCGGCTTGGATGTCTGTAATACCAAAGCGTTCCATTAACACAGGCTTTGGCTTGTCTTCGCTACGAATAATCTCAATAACTTCATCAATATTTAAAAAGGCTGCAAGTAAACCTTCTAAAATATGTAAACGAGCCAATACTTTATCTAAACGATATTGCAGGCGACGGCGCACTGTTTCACGACGGAACACCAGCCACTCAGTTAAAATGGTTCGTAAATCTTTTACCTGCGGACGGCCATCAAGGCCAAGCATATTGATATTAACGCGGTAATTTTTTTCCAAGTCCGTAGTGGCAAATAAATGAGCCATTAACGGCTCCACTTTAATGCGATTAGAACGCGGAATGATGACAATCCGGGTTGGATTTTCATGATCTGATTCGTCACGTAAATCAGCGACCATAGGCAGCTTTTTGGCATTCATTTGCGCTGCGATTTGCTCAAGTACTTTACCACCAGAACATTGATGTGGCAGTGCAGTAATGACAATATCGCCGTGCTCCTCTGTATAAATAGCGCGCATTTTTATCGAACCACGGCCGGTTTGATAAATTTTACGAATATCCGCTTTTGAAGTGATTATTTCAGCTTCAGTTGGGTAATCGGGAGCTTGTACATGCTCAAGCAATTGATCTAACTCAGCTTTAGGGTTATCCAACAGCAAACAACAGGCACTGGCTACTTCGCGCACGTTGTGTGGAGGAATGTCAGTTGCCATACCGACTGCAATACCCGTAATACCATTGAGTAAAATATGTGGTAAGCGTGATGGTAATACTTGTGGTTCATCCATTGTGCCATCAAAGTTTGGCGTCCAATCAACAGTTCCTTGGCCAAGTTCTTTTAACAGTACTTCTGAGAACTTAGATAAACGCGCTTCGGTATAACGCATTGCCGCAAATGACTTTGGATCATCTGCAGCACCCCAGTTCCCTTGCCCATCAACTAATGGGTAACGATAAGAAAATGGTTGTGCCATTAACACCATCGCTTCATAACAGGCGCTATCACCATGAGGATGATACTTACCGAGTACATCTCCAACGGTACGGGCTGACTTTTTATACTTAGCCGTTGCCGATAAACCCAGTTCACTCATGGCGTAAATAATACGACGTTGTACTGGTTTTAGACCATCGCCAATATGTGGCAATGCCCTATCCATGATCACATACATGGAATAATTCAAATAGGCGTCTTCAGTAAAACGCCCCATTGTTTGTTGCTCAATTCCTTGCAATAGCAAGGTATCTGTATCACTCATCAAAGCCTACCTAATTTTTTTTATAGCTTACACGGTAGATCACATTGGCATAATCATCGGAGATCAATAAGCTGCCATCGGCAAGTTCTGCAAAAGCAACCGGACGACCCAATGTTTCTTCGTTTTTCATAAAGCCCGTAATAAACGGCGTGTATTTTATCACACGTCCTTGCTCAATAGTGGCAACTGCCACTTTATATCCAGATTTTTTACTGCGGTTCCACGAGCCATGTTCAGCAACAAATAATTGCTGCTTATAAGTAGCAGGAAATTGTTTACCTTGATAAAAATGAATCCCTAATGGAGCAACATGCGCACCCAAAGCTAAAGCTGGGGCACTGTAATCGGCAATATTTTTACCTTTACCAAATTCAGGATCTAAGATGGCACCTGCATGCACATAGGGAAAACCAAAATGTTCACCTTCGGTTGTTAAGCGGTTTAGTTCATCCGGTGGAAGATCATCCCCCATCATATCTCGGCCATTATCACTAAACCACATAGCCTGGGTGCTAGGATGAAAGTCAAAACCAACAGAGTTACGCACACCTTGTGCTAACGTGGTCATTTGTTTGGTGTTTACATCCAATGAAAATATTCGCCCATAGCGCTCATCTTCGCCGCAAATATTACAAGGTACACCCACAGGAATGATTAACTCGCCAGTTGGTGAAAAGCGTAAGAACTTCCAACCGTGGTGACTTTCTGTCGGTAATGCGTCGTATACCACTTCATATTTAGGTGCTTTTAATTGTGTATCAATATTCTTGAAGCGGATAATACGTTGTACTTCAGCAACATACAGGTCGCCATCTTTGATTGCTAAACCCGATGGCATAGTTAAACCACTGGCCACCAGTATTTGTTTATCAGCAACCCCATCACTATTGTGATCAATAAGTGCATATACGTTTCCCGCTCTGCGCGAGCCAACATAGACAATACCTTTTTTAGATACTGCTAATTGCCGTGCATTTTCCACATCACTGGCAAATATGCTTACAGTAAAACCATTAGGAACACTGAGTTCTTTAAGGATTTCTTTTGCTGCTAAGGACGGGCTTAGCAAGCCTAAAGTTAGTAGAGAAACTAGTAATTTATTCATCGATTTTACCCTATTTGGCCATGCTGCTTCGCTGCATATAACGCTTAATCTGCTTTCTATTAAAAATCTTTGAGCGACGTTTTTTCATCACAGCAAACTTGCCATGACTTAGAACTCACCGCGAACACTGATTATACGAGCTTTAATTAAGTAATCAGGACTTTGATTACATAGTCGTTTGTCAGCAAATACCAATTGCATTAAATTAGTGAGTTATTTTACCTTAGGGGGATATAACTCACTAAATAATCATGTTTTTAATAAATTGGTATAAATCGAGTTACAGCTTTATACGATACAAGTACAAACAACTTTAAAAATCACACTTGAGCACGATTACCATGATCTTCTAACCATTGACGACGATCTGATGAGCGCTTTTTCGCCAGCAACATATCCATCATTTCCATGGTTTCCACTTCATCCTCTAAGGTTAGCTGGACTAAGCGGCGAGTATTAGGATCCATGGTCGTTTCGCGTAGTTGCAGTGGGTTCATTTCACCCAAGCCTTTGAAACGCTGTACGTTTACTTTACCGCGTTTTTTCTCTGCTTCAATACGCGCTAGGATGCCGGATTTTTCATCTTCATCAAGGGCATAATAAACATCTTTACCAATGTCGATTCTAAACAACGGTGGCATAGCTACATATACGTGACCCGTTTTCACCAACGTTGGGAAATGACGAACAAATAGTGCACACAACAAAGTCGCAATATGCAGTCCATCGGAGTCAGCATCCGCTAAGATACAAATTTTATTATAGCGTAACGAAGAGATATCAGTTGAGTCAGGGTCGATACCCAGCGCCACAGAAATATCGTGCACCTCTTGTGACGCTAAAATTTGCCCTGATTCAACTTCCCACGTATTCAAAATTTTACCACGTAGTGGCATTATTGCCTGAAACTCACGATCACGTGCTTGTTTAGCTGAGCCACCAGCTGAGTCACCTTCTACTAAAAACAGCTCAGTACGGTCGTTATCTGCAGCGCTACAGTCGGTTAATTTGCCCGGTAATGCGGGGCCTGCGGTAACACGCTTACGCACCACTTTTTTGGCTGCGCGAAGACGTTTTTGTGCATTAGAAATACATAACTCTGACAGTAACTCAGCAGTATCGGTGTGCTCATTTAACCATAAACTGAATGCATCTTTTACCACCCCAGATACAAATGCCGAGCACGAACGAGAAGATAATTTCTCTTTGGTTTGACCAGCAAATTGTGGATCTTGCATTTTCACTGATAAAACGTAGCTACACCGTTCCCAAATGTCATCGGGGGTGAGCTTAACGCCACGCGGCAGTAAGTTTCTAAATTCACAAAACTCACGCATAGCCTCAAGTAAACCTTGTCGCAAACCATTTACGTGAGTCCCGCCTTGCGCAGTTGGTATTAAGTTAACGTAACTTTCAGCTATCGATTCACCGCCTTCAGGTAACCAAACAACCGCCCAATCAGCACCTTCCGTTGAACTTGAAAACTCACCGGTAAATGGGTCTTTTGGCAGTACTTCGTAACCTTTAACAGCTTCGTTTAAGTAGTCTTTAAGGCCTGTTTCGTAATACCACTCTTGGGTTTCTTTGGTTTGTTTATTAACAAACTTAATACGTAAGCCTGGGCAAAGTACGGCTTTAGCTTTTAATAAATGATGTAATTTAGTCAACGAGAAATTAGCTGAGTCAAAGTAGCTTACATCAGGCCAAAAACGTACAGTTGTACCTGTATTACGTTTACCTACGGTGCCTATAACATGAAGATCTTCAACTTTATCACCGCTTTCAAACGCCATCATGTATTGTTGTGCATCGCGGCGCACAACCACTTCAACGCGCGTTGATAATGCATTAACCACGGAGATCCCTACCCCGTGCAAACCACCTGAAAATTGGTAGTTTTTATTAGAGAACTTGCCACCAGCATGCAGCTTGGTAAAAATCAATTCGACCCCTGGAATACCTTCTTCTGGGTGAATATCGATAGGCATACCACGGCCATCATCGCTAACTTCTAGCGAATTATCTTCATGCAAAATGACATCAATTCTAGTGGCATGTCCGGCCATGGCTTCATCGACACTGTTATCAATAACCTCTTGTCCTAAGTGATTAGGACGGGTGGTGTCGGTGTACATACCAGGACGGCGTTTAACAGGTTCTAACCCATTTAATACTTCAATGGCTTCGGCGTTATAATTTTGCTGACTCATAGTTTTTATCTTTTATGCGCTTAGCTATGTTTTACGTGATTTTAAGAAAATCTACAATACTAGCAATGGAGTCTTCAAAGCCAACAAAGCTATGATCACCACCAAATTCTATCTGTTGCTTGCATTGTGAATAATATTTAACGGCCTGCTGATAATCCAGTACTTCATCACCCGTTTGCTGTAATAAATACAGTAATGATGGGCGCTCTAAGCTAGGTATCGACAGTGATTTTAACGCGTTAATATGACTATTGTTGAGCTCGTAATGGCTATCCTGATAGGGATTATAGTTCGGCCCTAACAAAGAACTCAATAATAAATAAGGCTTAACTGCAGGGTTTATAACCACTGCTGGTAACTGATATTTTTGCGATAAATAAGTGGCGTAAAAACCACCTAAAGAACTGCCAAGTAATACAGTATTTGGCGTTAATAATTGTTCAATTTGAATTATCGCATGAAACGGTTCATGGCTTAGCCGTGGCACACAATAATCAACGTCATAGTGTGCCATATACTCACCAAAGCGGACAGCTTTAAATGAATGTTCGCTGCTATTAAAACCATGAATATAAATTACTCGTTGGGCCACATCAGTTCCGAGTTAATTAATAGTTTTGCACTGTTTGTTGGCTTTGATATTGTCAACAATCGATAACCAGGCCCCGCATTATGTTGCTGCCAGTCATCGGTGTATTTAGTAAACTGCACTGAGCTTGCTGGCGTAGCAAAAATCTCAATACTTCTGAATTTAAATTGATAGTCATTGTGAACATGACCATGAAATAACTGCCTTACTAGCGCGCTATTATGCAATACATTAAGTAATTGCGGGCCATTTTCGAGCATATGCTTGTCTAGGTAACCATTAATAGGTAATGGATTATGGTGGCAAAAAGCCACGCTTGGCGACTGTGAAGTCGCTAATAAATCAGCGAGTTCATTTAAATCGGCTTCGCTTACCCAACCTGCTGGTGTTGGCCCTTTAGAGCTAATTAATAACACTTCAAACCCATCGGCAATTAACCGTTTTGCGCTATTGATTTGACCACCAGAAATACGCTGCATCGCACTGATATCATCATGATTACCTGGCAGCCAAAAGACTGGGCAAGTAAGCGCTGAATCGGCAATCAACTGAGCAAACAATAAATATGATGCAAAACTGTGATCTTGGGTTAAATCGCCACCAAAGATCACGGCGTCTAGTGACTGTTTTGCCATATCTGCAAGCGCGCGAGAAAAATGCTCAGCGGTATTGACCGCAAAATACTCCCCTTGTGGGTCTGCAAATAAGTGACAATCGGTAATATGCGCTAAGCGCAGCTGAGTATTATTGAACTGCACCGACTCATCAAACCAGGCCATCATTTATATCCCAGTTAAGTACTGCTCGACCACTTTCAACACACGCCACTAACCAATCATACAAAAACGCATTGAGTTGATATTTTTCATCTTTTTGATGCATTTGCGGATTAGGGTAACCATATGAAGGTTTGATCCTTTGATGGTAATCATGGTGAATTATTTCAGCAACTTTTGCATCGTGATATAAACGCACAGTTAAAAACAGCGGATTAAACCCTTTTAACATACCGGTTAATTGCGTTATTGAAATATCCATCGTGTATTTAGCACAGCCATCAACCTTAATTACAAACTGGTTATTACCCAATTGTACTTGACGTGTATTGCCTTCTTTGCGCTCATTGGGCAACAATTTTAAAGCACGTAAGTAATTATGCTCACATAACGTCAAGTATTTAGGAAGACTCTGAATATATCGTTGTTTCACTGCAAGTGCTGTCACATTACCGCCATAAAGTTAGAGGTTAAGGGTAGTCTATTACTATTTTAGCTGCGCTGATTATTAATTATACGTTCGCGATTAAGGGCTAACCACTGCAATGAAATTACCGAGGCAGCATTATCTATCTCACCGGTTGCTAAACGCGCCATTGCATCATCAAAACTGAGAATATGCGTTTTAATATCTTCACCTTCAGTTGCAAGTCCATACACGCCACTTTGCAGCTGGCTTAAATCAGTTTTTGCAAAGTAAAGATATAACCGCTCAGTAGTCCCACCAGGGCTTGACAGATACGATAGCATAAATTCTAATTCACTCAGTACTAAGCCCGCTTCTTCAAATGCTTCGCGCCTAACGACATCTTCATAATTAGTGCTGCCATCGGTCATGCCTGCTATACATTCTAATAACCAAGGTGACTGTTTACTTTTTATCGCGCCAATACGTATTTGTTCGATCAGCAAAATACAGTCTGTTACGGGATCATACGGTAAAACCGCAACAGCGTCACCGCGTTCAAGTATTTCACGGCGGATCGTCGCTGATTGGCCCCCCGCAAATAATGCATGTTCAAACTGATATAAGTTAATCTTAAAAAAACCGTTATAAAGTACCTTTATAGGAGCTATTATAACGTCTTGCTTGGTAAATTTTGTGAGTATTTCATCAGCCATGAAGTTTCCTATTACACATATTATTACTTGAGTTTCAACCTAGATACTTACTATCATGTCCGGGATATTATATTCTGTTACACTTGTTTACGCTGTTTTACGCAAATTTTTTTTTGTTCTTATGTAAAACAGGTTACCATGCTTTTAGAACGTAAATTGTCTAAGGACTGAACGAATAATGAAAAAGAACATTCTTGCTGCGCTGATTGGTATATCTTGCGCATTAACAGCTACAGCGTCAAATGCTGAAGACTTATTACAAGTTTATGAAATTGCCACTGCTAACGATCCTACAGTTTTAAAAGCAAAAGCCCAAGCAAATGCACAAGCTTATAACAGTGACCGTGCGATGAGCGCATTATTGCCACAAATCGGTTTTTCTATGGGGTATGAGAAAACCGATAGCACATCATTTAACGGAACTGATGCGGCAGGATATACCAAGATCGATAGCGATTCAGATACTTTCAGCCGTGGTCTTAGACTAAGCCAAACTCTGTTTGATTTAGGTGCATGGAATTCACTCGGTATTGCAGACAAACAAGCGTTGCAAGCAGCTGCTCAATATGATTTTGCCAAGCAAGACCTAATTGTTCGTGTTGCAGATGGCTATTTCAGCGTATTAAGTTCAATTGATAACTTAGAATTTGTACAATCTGAAAAACGCGCTATTGAACGTCAACTTGAGCAAACCAAACAGCGTTATGCTGTAGGCTTGACGGCAATTACCGATGTGCATGAAGCGCAAGCACAATTTGATAACTCGGTTGCCCGCGAAATCGTTGCCAGAAACGGCGTTGAAACTGCCCGTGAGCAGCTTCGTGAAATTACCGGTAAATATCATGCTAAGCTTGATGTATTAAATACCGAAACATTCTCTACGGTACAACCGACAAAAAAATCACCCGATTACATTAAGCTTGCAGAACAAAATAATTTAAACCTGCAGGTCTCCAAGGTAACGGTTGATATCGCTAAAGATCAAATTGATTTAGCACAAGCAGGCCATTATCCTAAGCTGACTTTAGATGCCAGCTACGGTGATACACTAACTGATAGCAATAGCAACACTGCCCGCCCACGTGGTGATAGTACAAATATTGGCATTAACTTTAGTGTGCCAATATATTCAGGCGGTGCTACTACTGCAGCGACTGAGCAGGCACGTGCTTTTTATGTTGCTGCAAGTGAAGATCTAGAAGCTAGTCTGCGTGGCGTAACCCGCTCGGTGATCACCTCTTATAATCAAGTAGTATCAGATATTGCGACCTTTAAAGCGCTTGAACAAGCCGTAGTTTCTGCTGAAAGTGCATTAAAAGCCACTGAAGCTGGTTTTGAAGTGGGTACTCGTACTATTGTTGACGTACTGGTCAGTACACAAAACTTATTTAACGCCAAACGTAACCTCGCTGATGTACGTTATCGCTACGTTGTATCAACGCTACGCTTAAAACAAGCAGCGGGCACGTTAACAAGTAATGATTTACAAGCCATCAACCAAGGTTTAAAAGAAATCCAATAAAGATAAGCTTAACATTACTCATTTAAAAGCCAGCAACTTGCTGGCTTTTTTGTATTTTTTTATTCATCCAGTTAAACTAGCTACTTTTCGTATGTGAGATATTTCCGTGGTCAACTCTTCTGAATTTAAATGGTCCTTTCTGGGGCCTCGCTATTGGCTTACTTGGCTTGGTGTGTTCATTTTATATACAATATCTTGGTTGCCTTCGAAACTACAACTTTGGCTAGGAAGGCAACTTGGCCGTTTGGTGTATCGCACTATGAAAAAACGCCGCCATATTGCCGAAGTAAATATTAAATTGTGCTTTCCTGAAATGCCCGCTGAGCAGCAACGCGCACTGGTCAAACAGAATATGGAAAACACCGGTATTGCGACTCTTGAAACCGGAATGGCATGGTGGTGGCCAAACTGGCGGATAAAACGCGTTTATGGCTCAGTGAAAGGACTTGAGCACTTTGACAGGATCCAACAATCAGGTAAAGGTGTACTGTTACTCGTGCCACACATTCTTCATCTTGAAATGACAAGCCGCATTATGGGGCTCAATCACCAAGGTATTGGCTTCTATCGTCCACATAACAACCCGCTAATGGAATTTTTTATGACTCGTGGCCGCTTACGTTCCAATGAGTATTTAATTGGCAAGCGCGATGTCAAAGGGTTACTAAAAGCACTTAAGGCTAAAAAGGTTTGTTACTATTTACCAGATCAGGACTACGGTCGTAAACGTTGTGAATTTGCACCATTTTTTGCAGTCAAAGATACAGCAAGTACCACTGGTACATTACTTTTTGCAGCCAGCAAAAATTGCGAAACAGTTAGTTTAACCAGCCGTCGCGATGAACATGGCAAGTATCATTTAGAAATACTGCCAACACTAGATAATTTTCCAAGTGGTGATGATCATGCTGATGTAACACGCGTCAACCAACGTATCGAACAAGCTGTAAACGTTGCACCAACGCAATATATGTGGCTTCATAGACGTTTTAAAACACGCCCTGATATTGATGCACCTTCTTATTACAAGTGACAACAGCATTGTAATATGCTTTTATTAGTAAATACAAATACAAGAGTATGAGCCATGTGGTTTTGGGTTAAGCATTTATCATTAGCTGCTATTTTAATTGCCGCAGCAATTTATTTTTTATTAGGCCATGGTCCAGTCATGGACATGAAAGATACCAAAAATGCGGCTGCGCAAGGTTTATCACGTTTTTATTCATCATTACGCAACCAAGTAAATAAAAGCAATGAACGCGATAAATACGTACTTAAATTAGCTAATCCGGATATAAATATAGATGCGGCGCTGACCGAGCGCGCTAAAGTTGTTGAACCATCCTCACCAAATTGGACTGGTGAATTAATGCCGAGACGCTTTGAAAATGGCTCGACTTTAAAAAAAGTGTTAACTGATTACGCACGCGATGAAGATATCGTTCTGTATTGGTATTTAAGTAAAGACTATGTGATCAAAGAACACTTTAGAGTGGATAGCAATTTTAATTCAACACTTTATCAAGTTGGCCGGGCGATCAATGATGACTTTGAAAACGAAGTTTATACCTTCTTTTGTTTTAAACAGCGAGCAGCCGTGATAACCGAGCTGCCCTCTGAATATGTGCGCGAAAACTGTAAGCGCCTAAGAAGTTAAGCGCTTAACTCAAATATCTGCTGCCATGCTTGTGTAACAAATGCGATGTCTTTCGCAAATTCAGCTTTTGTTACACAACGTCCCTGCTGATCTAGGCTCAACACATGATAACGCGAGCGATAATCAATATAGGCTGTAATAAGCCCTTGCTTGATCTCATCACTAATACAACCAAGCCTTGCTGCATCGGTTAAAATCCTTACGTTGTCTGAGTAAGTAGTTAGTTGCTCTAAGCTATAAGCGTTATCAAGCACTAAATATTGAGTCAGAAACTCAATATCAGCAATGCCGCCAGTATCTTGTTTTAAATCAAACTCAATATCGTTGCCTTTCGCTAAATGTGTGCGCATTTTTTCACGCATGATGATCACATCTTCTTTAAGCTTTTGCGGGTCGCGCTGCTGGCACAAAATGCCTAAGCGAATTTGCGCAAAGCGCTGCTGTAATTCGGGTTGCCCAAAAATCATCCGAGAACGCACTAGCGCTTGATGTTCCCATGTCCAAGCTTGCGTTTGCTGATAGTGGTTAAAGCTCTCAAGATTGATTGCCATTAACCCTGAGGCACCTTCTGGGCGTAACCGCGTATCTAGTTCATATAAAATGCCCGACGCCGTACGAGTATTAAATAAATGCATTAGTCGCTGTGCTAATTTTAAATAAAACTGCCGTGAATCAATCGCTTTAGTGCCATTAGTTTGCTCTGAGCCATCACTATTATGTACAAAGACTAAATCGAGATCAGAATCATAACCCACTTCAAAACCACCGGTTTTACCATAAGCTATTACGGCAAAGCCCTTGTGCTCTTCATCAGTATTGGGCGGAATACCAAAACGCTGCGCCATTTGCTGCCAAGCAAGGTTCACCGCTTGCTCAACTATCGCTTCGGCTAATGCTGTTAAATGATCGCTTACTTTCATTACATCTAACACACCGGTTGCATCAGCGGCAGCAATACGTAGTTGATGGGTTTGTTTAAACTGACGCAGTGCTTCCATTTGCTGTTCTAAGTCTGCGCTATCAATTCGTAAAAAATACTGTCGTATTTCGTCTTTATATGCAGTCAGTGGTGTAGGCTTATACAGCACCGCAGGATCGATAAGCTCATCAAGTAAAATCGGGTAACGCGAAATATGCTCACCAATCCATTTACTATGGCAACACAACGAAACAAGCTGTTTTAACGCGCCTTGGTTTTCAAACAGCAACTCTAAATAGGCTGTTCGTGAAATAACCTTGCTTAATACTTGGCAGATCATACTAAATACGTCACCACTTGCTTGACTGTCTGATAGTTGCTTTAGCATTAATGGCATGAGTTTATCGAGAATATCACGGCCACGATGACCAATTTTAGTTTTCGTTAAGCGGGCTTTAAAATCTTCTAATGGTATTTGCCATGCATCATTTGGGTCGGTTAAAACACTAATATCGGTGTGTTCCCAAGCACTTATAAAAGCACTTTCGCAAGGATCAACAGGCTCACTTTCATAACCAATAACTTGTTCAAATTCACTGTGTATGCCAGCCATAATATCATTTATTTGCGCTAAAGATGCGCTGAAGTCACTCTGCTCTAACAGGTAATTTAATCGTTGTTGGCTCAAGGCATCATCTGGCAATGTTTGCGTTTGTTGATCTGCAAAAATCTGTAAATATTGCTCAACTCGCCTTAAAAACAAATAATTGTGGCGTAATAATTTTGCTTCATCTGCGCCAATAACTTGAATATTTACTAATTCAGCTAACGCTTTTTGTAATGATTGTGTTTGTAAATTGGCTTCACGCCCACCTCGTACCATTTGCAATGCTTGCACCACAAACTCGACCTCACGAATTCCACCAGCGCCTAGTTTTATATTGTTGGTTAAGCGCTTACGGCGTACTTCTTGAGCTATCATTTGCTTCATTTTACGCAGCGATTCAATCACTGAAAAATCGATATAGCGACGATACACAAAAGGCTTTAATAACTGATAAAATTCATCACAATAGCCCGTTTGAGGGCCAATTAAACGTCCTTTGAGCATGGCATAGCGTTCCCACTCACGGCCTTGATCTTGGTAGTAATCTTCCATGGCATTAAAACTCATCACCAAGGGGCCACTTTCACCAAAAGGTCGCAGCCGCATATCGACCCTAAATACTTGTCCATCAACCGTTGTTTGATTAAGTGCGGCAATCAGCTTTTGTGCCACTTTAGTGTAAAACACTTGCGCTTCTAAAGAGCGCCGCCCACCTTGAGTTTTTACACTACGTGGATAAGAAAAAATTAAATCGATATCTGACGAATAGTTAAGTTCTTGGCCACCTAACTTACCCATTCCTAATACCAACATCGCCAGAGGCTGTTGTTGCTCATCGAATGGTTGCCCATTAATCTGAGCAACCTGAGCAAATGCCCAGTTATTGGCACTATCAATTAGCTGATCGGCTAAAGCCGAGATATAGCCAATACTATCGGCTATATCATTGCTGTAACATAAATCTAAACACGCTACTTTTAGCCAATAGCGTTCCCGGTAACGGCGTAAAATTTTATGGCACTGCGCTTCATCAACCTCGGTAAGATTTAAGTCTTGAAATGGGTTAGGACTATCTCGCAAACTCATTTGAGTATCACTGAGCAACATCTCAATTAACTGCGGCTGAGATTGCAGGCAACGCCAGGCGAAGTCACTCAAACCTAACAAATTAATAATTAATTCATTAGCAGGAAGCTCTGGATATAGCTGAAAAAAACGTTCGCTGCCTAAGCCATGCAGTGCTGTTGGGAGTTGTTCGCCTGGTGTCATCAAATACTCTCTTTTATATCAGTCGTAACCGTACTAGAATAGTTAACATAATAATAACCACCCTAGGTTCTCAATGTCATATTTATCTTTATCTAACACTAGTTTACTCGCGATTGCTATCTGTTTTATGGTTATTTGTTTAGCTGTTATTTGTTTGCGGGTAGTGAGTCAACTCAAGGCTAAACAAGCATTAAAAGAAGAACTTGCTCAACATGACAATTTTGCTCTAGGAATTAGTTTTGCGTCAGAAATTAGTGTAGTGATCGCGACTGTAGCATTTTTATTTGATGAAATTAGTATCAGTGCAGCCCAATCAAACCCGCTTAAGATGATTGTACTGATAGTTCTGTTGTTTACTTTTATTAAAGTAGGCCACTTGATCCACCGCAAGTGGATCTTGCACCGCTTTAATGAAGAAGCCGCCATACTAAAACAAAATGTCTGTGCCGCTTTGGTAGATTCAGGCATGTTGATCGCTAACTGTATTATTACATTAGGGCTATACAGCTGGTCTCATACCCAAGGGTTTAGCAGCTTACTAATTGCCTTTGTCAGCTTCTTTTTACTGCAAACTATTTTTGCCTTAGACAGTAAATTCCGTGAATATCGCTTTGCTCGCGCCAATCAAGGGGCGTCATTACAAAGTAACTTTAATTTAGAAAACACCTCTATTGGCATTCGTTATGCCGGTAAATCCATTGGCCTTGCATTAGCTATCTATGCGGGTCTTGCCAGTGCCACTTTTCACAGTGGTAAAATGGTTGAGAATTTATTCACATTAGCTTTACATTGCGGAACTATGTGGTTATTACTGTATCTATTAACGACTATAATCAAGTTCATCTCTCTGCCAAACATTGATACTGAGCTTGAAATTGATCATCAGGATAATATTGGAATAGCTTGCATTGAATTTGCTGTTTTCAGCGCTATAGGCTATTTACTAATAAGTATGTTTTCAATTTAATATTGAAAATGACGTAATACGTGGGGCCTTATGCCGTTTGAAGTAAATAACTATCTACTGATCGATAACGACAGTGAATTCAGCCGGCAATTCACTGAACATTATTTTGCTCAGCCACACGGCACCAGTCCAAGTACCCTTGTTGTTGCTGGTGCAAATACCCGTCACTTGGTTAAATTAATGTTTGACCAGTTGATCAAAGATTATTGCTACTGCGACTTTAGTAATGAAATTAGCGTGTCAGAACTGGCGAGTTATTTACATGAACACCATGATATTGCCGGTGTACTATACAATCAAACGGATTATTTATTAGCTGATGATAAACAACGATTTATATTCAATTCTTTACATTCTGTACGGTTTTTAATTAAAGAGATTGATGATGGATACCTGTTTGAACCAGTCACAGACTTAGCACAAAACAATCACTTATCATGTCAAACCGAAATAGCCGAAACACCGCAAAATTTAGACGCATTATGTGAAAAGCTTAATAATTAGTTAAAATAAAACTTAACTAATTATCACTGACTCACAATAAGTATTTGCACCGAAGAGATGACTTACATACCATAACGATATTAGCTATTTTTGTTGAAGGTCATCATGAGAGTTCCTCATATTTATCAAGCAAGTCCTATTGTAATTGCCACTGCACTTCAGTTAGAAGATGATGCAGCAGGCCACATAGGTCGCGTATTACGGATGAAAGTCGGTGAGCATATCTCGTTGTTTAATGGCCAAGGCGGCGAATATCTTTGCGAACTCATTGAAGTAGGAAAAAAATCAGTCGTTGCAATGCCGCTTGAATTTAATGAAAAAGATGTTGAATCACCGCTGAGCATTCACCTAGGCCAAGGGATTTCTCGCGGTGACAAAATGGACTTTACCATTCAAAAGTCTGTTGAATTAGGGATCACTGAAATCACCCCTATTTTCAGTCAACGCTGTGGCGTTAAATTAAGCGCCGAGCGACTTGCAAAAAAACACCAGCAATGGCAAAAAATAGCGATTGCTGCAGCAGAGCAATCTGGTCGTAACCGAATCACCACGATTCATCCACCGATAGACATCAGCCAGTGGCTTGCACAAAGCAGTGATGAAATTAAGCTTACCCTACACCCTCGTGCAGAGCACAGTATTAAAACAATCGAAGTACCTAGCGCTGGCGTGCGGTTTTTAGTTGGTCCTGAAGGTGGCTTCACTGATGATGAAATTGCCCAGACCAAACAACAAAATTTTGTTGATATCCGTATCGGTCCACGCGTGCTGCGCACTGAAACTGCCGCTTTGACAGTCTTAAGTGCACTACAGCTACAATTTGGCGATTTAGCTAATTGAAATTAGTAAAACCACCCTCATATCAATAGCAACAGATTCAGTAAGGCAACGAACATGGCAATTAAGTTAGGTATAATTTCAGATCCGATCAGCGGATTCAACATCAAAAAAGACACCGGTTTTGCAATGATGATGCAAGCCCAAAGCCGTGGCTATGAAATTTACTACATGGAAATGAATGATCTTTCATTGCGTAAAGGCAAAGCGTATGCCACAGCCGCAAAAGCAACCGTGTTCGACGATACAAACCATTGGTATGAGCTGGAAGAAAAAGCCAGTATCGCACTTGCTGATTTAGATGTTATTTTAATGCGTAAAGATCCACCGTTTGATACTGAGTACATTTACGCAACCTATATTTTAGAACGCGCCGAACTTGAAGGCACGCTTATTATTAATAAGCCACAAAGCCTGCGTGATGCGAACGAAAAGTTATTCACCGCATGGTTTAGTGAGCATACACCTGACACTTTAGTAACCCGTTGTAAGCACCAGATCCGCGCATTTTTGGCTGAACATAAAGACATCATTCTAAAACCTTTAGATGGTATGGGTGGCGCCTCTATTTTCCGTGTGACTGAAAATGATGCCAACATTGGGGTTATTTGCGAAACACTCACCGAACACGGTAGCCGTTTTGCCATGGCACAAAACTATATCCCAGAGATCAAACAAGGTGATAAACGCGTATTGGTGGTCGATGGCGAAGTGATCCCATATTGCCTAGCCCGCATTCCACAAAATGGTGAAACACGTGGTAATTTAGCTGTTGGCGGTCGTGGTGAAGCACGCCCAATCAGTGATTCAGATCGCAGAATTGCCGAAGCCGTTGCACCAACATTAAAAGCTAAAGGGCTTATTTTTGTAGGTCTTGATATCATTGGTGATAAGCTAACAGAAATTAATGTTACAGCACCTACTTGCGTAAAAGAAATCGAAGCTGCCTATGATATTTCAATTACTGGGCGCTTATTTGATGCCATAGAAAGAAAACTGAGCCATACTTAAATTTACTAACAATAAAGGGGTATCGTTATGCAATCATTAGAAAATCATTTTTTAATCGCAATGCCATCAATGCAAGACCCTTTTTTTAAACGTGCTGTCGCGTATATTTGTGAGCACAATGAAGACGGGGCTATGGGGCTGGTGATCAACCAGCCGATCAATATTACAGTCGGCGACTTGCTCGACAAAATAGAGATTGATAACGACAAATCCACCCACGCAGCAAGTGTTGCAGTATTTGCTGGAGGACCTGTAAAAACCGATCGTGGTTTTGTACTGCATTCTCCAAAAGCAGGTTATAGCGCAAGCCAAGAACTTAGCAGCGAAATCATGATAACCACATCCAAAGATGTGTTGGCAAGTTTAACCACAGCCCAAGCACCAGAACAGTTTATTATTACACTGGGCTATGCGGGTTGGGAGCAAGGCCAGCTCGAACAAGAGCTACTCGAAAATTCATGGCTAATTATAAAAGCCGATCCTGAGATTATTTTTAACACACCGATAGAGCAACGCTGGGAAAAAGCAGTCGCGACGCTCGGTTTTGATATTAGCCAACTAAGTTCGGAAGCTGGCCACGCATAAGCGTGGTCAACCACAATTTTAAAGCACAGAGATAGCATGACTAAAAAACAACTAAAGCCCAAAGGTGAACGCACCGTGATGGGCTTTGATTTTGGCACCACCAGCATTGGTGTTGCTATCGGCCAAGAACTAACAGGAACCGCATCGAGCCTAAGCGCTATCAAAGCCAAAGATGGTATTCCAAATTGGGATTTTATTAAAAAGCATGTCGATGAGTGGCAACCTGATTTACTGGTGGTTGGATTACCGCTTAATATGGATGGCACAAATCAAGAAGTCACCTTTAAAGCTAAAAAGTTTGCCAACCGCTTACATAATCACTATGGACTGCCTGTAGAGACCCAAGACGAACGTTTAACCACAGCAGATGCAAAAGCACGATTATTTGAGCAAGGCGGTTACCGTAGCTTAGGTAAAGGAAATGTGGATAATATGTCGGCTGTTATTATTTTGGAAAGCTTCTTTGAACAAGCTTACGGGTAAGCGGTAGGTTTATAATAAGCTGCTCACTCAGTTCAGGAATAAATCCAGCTTGGCGATAGGCTTTTTCTATCGCACCTTGTTCTCGTAATATCTTTAAGCCTTTTTGCAACGCTTTAAAAGCCTGAGCGCCATCAGGATGGCGTTTTGATATTACAAAATGACGACTATCATCTAATAATATCAGCACATTAGGTACCGCTTGCAAAACAATATCTTCAAGTACATATTGGTTACCCATCTGTGGCATCAGTGGCATTAACATAAAATCAATCCATTGCATCGATACCATACGCACTTGACTGAGCCATTCATCCTCTGCAACTAGATCTTTTAATGGTAATTGCGATAAAGTTTTCCAATCTGTACGCCAACGCGGCGTAGACACACTAGTTAGTTGATTAAAATCTGACAGGTGCTGCAGCTGAAATACTTTTTTATTGTTTGGAGAAGTAAAAATCCCCGCAAAATACTCGCCTTTACGGATCAGCTCATCGCTGATATACACTTTATCTGCTAGTGATTTGGCATCTTCATACCAATAACTATCAAAGCTGATCAGTAGCTCACCTTTTTCTAACAGTTTGGTATTACGAAAATTAATTTTACCAATTTGATAACTGAAAGTTTTATTAAAGCCCCCCAAGTACAAGGCTTGTTGGGCAATGATCATATCAACTACATCGCGACGTATAAATCGACCACTAAAATCAGTAATATCCTGCGGTGCTCTACCGGCTAAAAAATGTGTGTAATCATAATGCACGTCATCTCGGATAAAAATAGCAATCGATTGATCTGTCGCCATCGCAAAAAATGAGTTACTAACAACATAAAAACTAACTGTTACAAGTAACCATTTTATGCGTTTTTTCATACTACTGACCTTTAGGTTCTAACCCGTCAATTGTTACTCCCTGTAAAAAACCAGCCCCTTGCTGTTCATTATTTCGAAGCTTAATCATCAAACGTAAATCGTTAGGTGAGTCAGCGTGATGCAAAGCATCTGCATAGTTGATACGTTGCTGTTTATAGAGCTCAAATAACGCTTGATCAAAGGTTTGCATACCCATATCTTTCGCTTTAGCCATGGCTTCTTTAATGCCGCCAATGTCGCCTTTTTTGATAAGCTCGCCGATAATCGGGGTATTCAATAAAATTTCGATAGCAGCTACTCGACCATTGCCATCGGCTGTAGGCACTAGTTGTTGTGCTATGATAGCTCGTAAGTTTAAGGATAGATCATATTTTAGCTTATCGTGCTTTTCTTTAGGCACTAAATGCATAATACGGTCAATTGCTTGGTTAGCGTTATTGGCATGTAATGTAGCAACACATAAATGACCGGTTTCAGCAAAACTAAGTGCGTATTCCATGGTCTCTTGCGAACGTATTTCACCAATTAAAATGACATCGGGGGCTTGGCGTAATGAGCTTTTTAACGCCGCCTCAAAACTTTCCGTATCTAAGCCAACTTCACGCTGAGTAATAATACTTTTGCGATGTTCATGGACAAACTCAATCGGGTCTTCAATGGTCAAGATATGCCCACGTTGATTACGATTACGGTAACCTAATAATGCAGCCAACGACGTTGATTTACCGGTGCCAGTACCACCAACAAACAGCACTAAACCACGTTTAGCCATGATCACATCAGTCAATGTCGACGGTAGACCAAGCTCAGCAACATCAGGAATTTGCGTAACAATACGGCGAATAACCATACCCGCGCAATCTCGTTGCCAAAATGCCGAGATCCTAAAGCGCCCTTCATCGGTAGCTATGGCAAAGTTGCACTCTTTAGTATTATGAAACTCTGCTTTTTGTTTTTCACTCATCGCTGATTCAACTAATTGCAGCGACTCTTCGTCTGATATTTTTTCGTCGCCAAGTGCAATTAGCTCACCATTAATCTTTGCGCTGACTGGCAATTGGCTCGATACGAATAAATCCGAACCTTGCTTTTCAATCATCAAATGTAAAAAGTAATCAAGAGAATGTGTCATTACTGCTCCTTACTCGGGCCTAGCCGCCGAAATTATTTTTATCTTGTGCTTTAGCACGCGCTTCAGCATTGGTAACAACACCGTGATTCACTAAATTGATTAAACACTGATCCATGGTTTGCATACCATGCGATGCGCCAGTTTGAATGGACGAATACATTTGCGCAATTTTATCTTCGCGGATAAGGTTACGGATCGCAGGCACTGCAATCATGATTTCATGTGCTGCGACTCGCCCGCCACCAATTTTTTTCAACAGGGTTTGTGAAATAACTGCGCGTAATGACTCTGAAAGCATTGAGCGGATCATACTTTTTTCTTCACCAGGAAACACATCGATAATACGGTCAATGGTTTTCGGGGCTGACGTAGTATGCAATGTACCAAATACTAAATGGCCGGTTTCAGCAGCAGTCATGGCAAGGCGAATAGTTTCTAAATCACGTAGCTCACCAACCAAAATTACGTCTGGATCTTCACGTAAAGCACTGCGCAATGCATTAGAAAAACTATGCGTATCGCGATGCACTTCACGTTGATTAATCAACGACAGTTTATTGTCGTGCACAAACTCGATGGGATCTTCGATGGTTAAAATATGATGATGCTTGTGTTGATTTATATGATCCACCATCGCAGCCAATGTGGTCGATTTACCAGAGCCTGTAGGTCCTGTTACCAACACTAAACCACGCGGCGTATCTGAGATTGTTTTAAATATATCTGGCGCACCTAAATCATCAAGCGTCAGCACTTCACTGGGAATGGTACGAAATACAGCTGCGGGGCCTCGATTTGAGTTGAAGGCATTAACACGAAAACGTGCTAAGTTTGGCACTTCAAACGAAAAATCCACTTCAAGGTTTTGTTCATAGTCCTTGCGTTGATTATCGTTCATAATATCGTAAACTAGGCTGTTAACATCTTTGTTTTCCAGCGCTGGTATATTAATACGTCGCACATCACCATCAACACGGATCATTGGCGCAACCCCTGATGATAAGTGTAAATCTGATGCTTTGTGCTGCACACTAAAGGCCAACAATTCGGTAATATCCATTTATGACTCCACAACTAACTGATAATTATATGGTTACAATAGCAGAACGACTTAAGTCCGCCTATGCTAGAATTGCCTTAGCGGCAAAAAAATATCATCGTAATGAGCACGATGTCTGCTTGTTGGCAGTATCAAAAACCAAACCTGCTGATTTCATTCTAGCGGCTTATCAACAAGGTCACCGAGAATTTGGTGAATCATACGTTCAAGAAGCTGTTGATAAAATAACCCAATTAGCAAATTATAGCGATATTGTTTGGCATTTCATTGGCCCTATTCAATCAAATAAAACCGCCCTTGTTGCCAGCCACTTTGATTGGGTGCAAAGTATTGAACGTGAAAAAATAGCGCAACGTTTAAACGATCAAAGGCCCGCAGATAAAGCCCCTTTAAAAGTACTGATCCAAGTAAATATCAGCTTAGAGGACTCAAAATCAGGCTGCCACCCCGATAAACTTGCAAGCCTCGCTGAATTTATTCACCATTGCCCGCATTTAGAATTGCGTGGTGTCATGGCAATCCCAGCAAAAACTGACGATCCACAGCAACAAATACAATATTTTGAGCAATTACGTGCTTGCTTTGATAGACTTAAAGCCCAATATCCTCAAATAGACACCCTGTCGATGGGGATGAGTGGTGATGTCGAAGCTGCGATTGCAGCAGGCTCAACCATGGTACGCATCGGCACGGATATTTTTGGCCAACGAAGCTAAGGTGATAACTAAGATATGTCAGATAAAACAATTGCATTCATAGGCACAGGTAATATGAGCTACGCCATTATTGGCGGCATGGTAAAAAAAGGATTTGCTGCATCGAGTATTATTGCAACAAATCGTAACCAAGAAAAACTCGCTAAGGTAGCAGCGGATTTCGGGGTTAAAACCACCGCAGATAATAACCAAGCACTGCGCGATGCCGATGTTATTGTGTTGTCTGTAAAGCCGCAAATGATGGGTGATTTATGTCAATCATTTCAAGATTCGGGTATCGACTTTAGCGATAAGCTATTTATTTCTGTCGCCGCAGGCTTAACGGTTAAGCGGTTACGTGAAATGCTCGGACAAGACGTTAAGATGGTACGTTGTATGCCAAATACCCCGTCTTTATTAGGGCGCGGTGTATCAGGTTTATTTGGTGCTGGCGAAACCGAGCAAGAACACACTTTTGTGCAACAAGTATTTGAATGTACAGGTATTGCGGTATGGGTTGAGCAAGAGTCACAAATTAACGATGTTATTGCTGTTACGGGGTCATCACCGGCTTACTTTTTCTTATTTATGGAAGCCATAGAAGAAAAAGCCAAAGCACTTGGCTTTAGCGGTGAAGACGCACGTCGCTTAGTACAGCAAACAGCATTAGGTGCAGCTGAAATGGCACTATCTCAGCCTGAGATTAGTATTTCACAATTGCGTGCTAATGTGACATCAAAAGGTGGCACCACGCATGCAGCCGTTGAACATTTAAAAGCACACGGTCTGACTAACACTGTCGCCGATGCAATGGATGCCTGTATTGCTCGCGCAGAGCAAATGGAACAAGAACTTTAAAAGCACTTTGCTGCTTTTAGCCCTATTTATGTTTAAGGTTTTTAATTAAGGTACGTTATGAACGCCATGCAATTTTTAATAAGCACACTATTCGATCTATTTTTAATGGTCGTATTAATGCGCTTTTGGCTACAAGCCGCCAAGGCTGATTTTTACAATCCGTTGAGTCAGTTTGTGGTCAAAGCTACTTCATTTGCTGTTAATCCACTGCGTAAAATTATTCCAGGGTTAGGTGGTCTAGACTTAGCTTCGTTATTACTGGCGTTCATTGTCGCTGCTGCAAAAACTACTGCGCTGATATTTTTAGTAGGCGCGACATGGGAAGTTGGATTTGTACTGTTAGATGCGCTAGAAACGGTGATTAAAGAAGGCTTAAACTTGTTGTTTTGGGTATTAGTTATTCGCGCGTTATTAAGCTGGGTAAGCCAAGGCAACAATCCAGTAGAAGCGGTATTTCAGCAGCTAACTGAACCAATGTTAAGACCTATTCGTAAAGTGTTACCGCCACTGGGCGGCTTAGATCTATCAATTTTAGTGTTGATTATCGCGCTGCAATTTGCCCAGTTTCTGTTTATGGATTTAGTCGGCTAACCTTATCATTAACACAGAGGCCTACTAGGCCTCTTTTTTTAAGAGTCATTTATGAAAAAGCTCGCAAGTATTTTATTTTTTGCACTGGCAGGCATTACCTTTAGTGCTCACAGTGAACAAATGCAAGGCGCACAATACAAAGAACTCGGTCCATGGCAAGTACATTACATTGCATTTCCGTCAACCTTTATTCAACCACAAATAGCTAAAACCTATGGCCTAGAACGTAGTGGTTATAAGGGCATTGTAAATATTTCAATCCTTAAAAAAGATACCGATGCCACAGCGCAAACCGCCATTCTTAAAGGCACTGCTAAAAACCTACTTGGTAATAAACAAACCTTAGATTTCAAAGAAGTCATCGAAGGCGATGCAATTTATTACCTCGCGCAAGTTGATTTTACTAACGAAGAAATTCTGCGCTTTGAAATTGAAATACAACAAGGTAATCAATTTCAAAAGCTGCAGTTCCAGCAAAAATTTTACGTAGATTAATTCATGAAAAAAACTTTAGTGTTAGCCACTGGCAATCCGGGTAAGGTCAACGAGTTGGCGCAAATGCTAAACCCGCTTGAAATAAACGTTGTGCCACAAAGCGATTTTAATGTGCCAGAAGTAGCAGAAACAGGCACCACCTTTGTTGAAAACGCTATTATCAAAGCTCGCCATGCTGCAAAAATAACTGGGCTACCAGCTATTGCTGACGACTCAGGATTGGAGGTTGATGGCCTTAACGGCGCCCCTGGCGTTTACTCAGCTCGCTATGCAGGAGAAGGCGCTAGCGATCAAGATAATATTGATAAATTATTAAGCGAACTTGCTGACAACCCAAACCGCAGTGCGCGCTTTTGGTGTGTGCTGGTATTAATGCGTCATGCTGATGACCCTACCCCACTGATTTGCAGTGCGAGCTGGGAAGGTCAAATTACCTTAGCCCAAAACGGCCAAGGTGGTTTTGGTTACGACCCTATTTTTTATGTGCCAGAACTTGAATGCACCAGTGCGCAACTGACTAAACAGCAAAAAAATGCAGTTAGCCATCGTGGTCAGGCGTTACAACGTTTATTGTCTGAGCTTAAGCTCAAAGGCGGCCTGTGAATTTACCACCATTAAGTTTATATGTGCACGTCCCTTGGTGTGTGCAAAAGTGCCCGTATTGTGATTTTAATAGTCACGGTCAAAAAGGTGAGCTCCCTGAAAAGGAATATGTGCAGCATTTAATTGATGATTTAAAAACCGATCTGCACTTAGTGCAAGGACGTAAAATTCATTCAATCTTTATCGGTGGTGGCACGCCTAGCTTATTAACCGGTGAGGCCTACGTTAATTTATTAACGGCGGTGGATTCATTAATTGGCCTAAGTGAAAACTGCGAGATCACCTTAGAAGCCAACCCCGGTACGGTTGAAACAGGCCGCTTTAAAGACTATGTGGCAGCTGGCATTAATCGTATTTCGATTGGTGTGCAAAGCATGCAAGACGACAAGCTCAAAGCGTTGGGGCGTATTCACGGTGCCGATGAAGCCATATATGCCGCAGAGCAAGCTCATGAAGCAGGTTTAAATAGCTTTAATCTTGATTTAATGCATGGCTTACCGGGGCAATCTGTTGCTGATGCGCTGAGCGACTTGAAAAAAGTCATCGCCCTTAATCCGCCACATATTTCGTGGTATCAGTTAACGATTGAGGCCAATACCCAATTTGCCTCTAAACCGCCAACGTTACCGGCCGATGACACCTTATGGGATATTCAAGAGCAAGGCCAAGCCTTACTTACTGAGGCAGGTTATCAGCAATATGAAATTTCCGGCTATGCAAAACCTGGCTACCAATGTCAACACAACCTAAATTATTGGCGCTTTGGCGATTATTTAGGCATTGGTTGTGGTGCCCATGGTAAGGTAACCGATGCTAAAACAGGCATCATTACCCGCACTGAGAAAGTAAAACATCCTCGCGGTTATATGGATTTAGCTAAGCCCTATTTATTTAAACAGTGGCCAGTTGAACAGCACGACTTACCGTTTGAATTCTTTATGAATCGCTTACGGTTATTTGAAGCCTGCCCAATTAGTGACTTTACAGCCTTAACTCAGTTACCGCTGCAAAGCCAAGCTGATGCGCTGCAACAAGCCATTGCCAAGGGTTTGCTTAAGCAAACGGATAGTCACTGGCAGGTAAGCCAAAAAGGTCATCGTTTTTTAAATGACCTGCTAGAATTGTTTGTGTAATAACGACCCAAACTTTACTAACAAATACACACTAATAATAATTAATAACCTTCAATGGTTTCTAACAACAAAAGGGAAAACATGCGTAAACTAACCTTTATCGCCGCCGCAGTGAGTATTGCACTGCTAGGTGGTTGCCAGCAAACACCAGAGCAACAAAGCACGCCAACTGTACAAGCACAACCTGTACAAAGCGAAATAGACAAAGCGAATGCGTTCTTCGAAGATACTTTTAACCGTGATGTGATGAGCAGCCCTGTTTATCAAACATACATGGGTATCAAACAAGACTACGACAAATGGGATGACGGTAGCGAAGCGCGCGTACTGAAAGATCATCAACAAACAAAAGATGATTTAGTGGTATTAAACGCTATTAACCGCGAACTCCTAGATGACACCACAAAAGTTAGTTATGACCTTAAAAAGCAAGACCTTGAAAACAGCATTGCTGATTTTAAATGGCGCTATCATAACTACCCAGTGAACCAAATGTTTGGTACTCACTCGATGATCCCGGCCTTTTTAATCAACCAACACCAGATTTCTGATGTTACCGATGCCAAAGCCTATATCTCGCGTTTAAATGGCGTAACCACGGTTATTGATCAACTGATCACCGATTTAGAAGTACGTGCTGATAAAGGCATTATCGCTCCTAAATTTGTATTCCCACATGTGATTGATTCAAGCAAAAATATCATTCACGGTGCGCCATTTGAACAAGGTGATGATTCCACCTTACTTGCCGACTTTAAACGTAAAGTTGCTAAGCTTGAAATTGCTCAAGCTGATAAAGACGCATTGATCAGCGATGCTGAGAAAGCCCTTAAAGCGGCTGTAAAACCTTCTTACTCTAAGTTGATTAATTATTTAGCACAGCTTGAAAAACGTGCTGATGATCGTGATGGTGCTTGGAAATTTCCTGATGGCGAAGCGTTTTACAACAACGCATTAGCGCGCACTACTACTACTGATTTAACGGCTAAAGAAATCCACACCATCGGTTTAGCTGAAGTATCTCGTATTCATGACGAAATGCGCCAAATCAAAGAAAAAGTTGGCTTTAAAGGCGATTTAAAAGCCTTTATGCAGTTTATGAAAACCGATAAGCAATTTTACTTACCTAATACTGAAGCAGGTAAGCAGCAATACCTTGACGAAGCCACGGCACTTATTAACACCATGAAATCACGCTTGGATGAGCTATTCATTGTTAAGCCTAAAGCCGACATGATTGTTAAGCGTGTTGAAGCATTCCGTGAAAAAGCGGCTGGTAAAGCATTCTACCAACAGCCTGCACCAGATGGTTCACGCCCGGGTGTTTACTACGCTAACCTTTACGACATGGAAGCAATGCCAACGTATCAAATGGAAGCGCTGGCTTATCACGAGGGTATTCCAGGTCACCACATGCAAATTGCAATTTCGCAAGAGCTTGAAGGCGTGCCTAAGTTCCGTAAATTCGGTGGCTACACAGCCTATATCGAAGGTTGGGGCTTGTACTCAGAGTTATTACCAAAAGAAATGGGCATGTATGCAGACCCTTATTCTGACTTTGGCCGTCTATCGATGGAACTATGGCGTGCATGTCGCTTAGTGGTTGATACTGGTATCCACGAAATGAAGTGGACTCGCCAACAGGGTATTGATTACTACGTAAATAACACGCCAAACGCGACGTCTGACGGCGTTAAAATGGTTGAACGTCACATTGTAATGCCTTCGCAAGCAACTGCTTACAAAGTAGGTATGCTGAAGATTTTAGAACTTCGTGAAGCTGCCAAGGTTAAACTAGGCGATAAGTTTGATATTCGCCAATTCCACGATGTAGTACTTAAAAATGGCGCAGTGCCACTAAACGTACTTGAAAACTTTGTTGATGAATGGGTTGCAAGCAAACTAGCAGCTTAAGCATCCTTACTTTATAACATATACAAAGGCCGTATCTACGGCCTTTTTTATTGCCTGAAAGATAGATAAACACTTGACCAACAAGTGCTTTACGCTAGGATAAAGCAATTGATATACACGTAACGTATAGGATTAACAATGGATACATGTATCAGTCAACTAAATCAACAGATGCAGCAGCATCAGTTGCAAGCCATTGTTGATAGCTTTGCCAGTTTATCTTCAATACAACAAGCCATGCAGTTACAGCACTTATATAGCAGTGCGCAACGCATGAGTGTAAAATATACTTATCTGCAAAATATCGCCACACGCATATTAACTCAACACTCTCTACCAACAGCCATCATCAGTCAGCTAAATAATACCGAACAATTAAGTTTTTTTACCCCTGGTCTCAAGTTCAATCATGGTTTTACACAACAAAACCAACAGCAGCAAAATGTATTGCACCGCTTATTTACCGAGTGTAGTGAGGCTAATTTACCGTTTAATTATGTACGTTCACTGATGCTATTTGAAAGTAACGAAAACTTGCTGCAAGCATTAGCGCAAGTTAATGATATCGGGCTGACCCCAGTTGCTAGTTACATTGCAAACAACCCAGCTCAACACAGCTTACCAAAGCATGAATTTTCGGCCTTGCTGGCATTAATGGAAGTTGAGTTTAAACAAAATCAGGGCAATATAAACACTGCCGCATTCTTAAAAGCCTTACTCACGTTATCTCAAACAAGCCCAGAAAAGCCACTCAGTGACTATAAAATACTGCTCAGTGGCGCTTACTTACGCTGTAAAACAGAACAAGTTGAGCGCTACCTTGTACAACATAAATAAAATTAATCAGATAAATAATATTCAACGCTGGTTACAACTCGCACTTTTTTTATCTGCGGAGTGTTTGAATCTCGGTCGATTATACTAAACTGCCCTTGTCTTGCGGTGCGAATTTTACCTAGTTTTGACTGTGAGTCCTTGGCAAATTTTAATGCCACTTCGCGAGCTTTTTCGGTTGCTTCTTGCACCATTGCTGGTTTTATATCGTTTAGCCCAGAGAACAAATATTCAATGCGGGTTTCATAGTTATCTTGCACAATCGCAATACCTTGTTTGGCTAGCTGGCCCACCTTAGTTAAGGCGTTTTGCACTTTATCAGGCTGCTGCGAATACACGGTAATATTTGCGCGGGCAATATAGCGAAACTGTTGATTATCAGCGCCATATTCGCGCGCTTGTTTATCAACAATTGATTGCCTACCTTGGCTGATCTCTTGTTCATCAAAGCCATGCAGTTTTAAAAAAGCGATCACTGCGGCATTTTTCTGCTCAACTCGTTCAACTAACTTTTCGAGGTTATTGTCCGCATCACTAAATTGTACCGGCCAGATCACTGTATCAGCAGTTACTTCACGCTCTGCTAATCCTTTAACCTCAACCGTGCGTTCCATATTTTTTACATCAAGCGCTGCTGATTTTAAAATCCATCCGCAGCCAAGTATAGCGACACTCAATACAGCTGCGCCAAGCAACTGGTAATATCCATTTGGCTTATTCATTTAGGTTCCTTTGATAATTATCAATGTTAAGTTGGTTTGATGCTCGAAAAATCAACTTAAACAGGTTACATTGAGCATATACCCAAACCACCTCAAGATGCGAGCGTCGTTAGCAAAAAGATTCTATTGCATCGTCGTGCTAAAAAACAAATAACCCGCAAGGAAAGACCATGAGTGTAAAACGCATTAGTCAGTTTTTCAATCCGACTTCGGTTGCCGTGATTGGTGCATCGAATAACGTTTCCCGAGCAGGATTTGTAGTAATGCGCAACTTATTACAAGGCGGATTTAACGGCCCTATCATGCCAGTAAGCCCGACTAATAGCGCCGTACATGGCGTGTTGGCCTACCCGTCTATTGCGGCGCTACCGAAAATACCGGACCTTGCAGTTATTTGTACGAACAAACACACTCTACTTAATATCATTGCAGAGCTGGGAGAGTTTGGCTGTAAAAATGCGATTGTGATCGCAGCCGGACTCAATCATGAACAAAAAACAGCACTGCAAGAAGCCGCTAAACATGCCAAAGTATCGTTACTTGGCCCTAATTGTTTGGGTTTATTGATCCCCCATATTGGCCTCAATGCGAGTTTTTCTCACACTATCGCAAGCCCTGGTAAATTAGCGTTTATTTCACAGTCAGCTGCTGTGTGCTCCACTATTTTAGATTGGGCAAAACATAAAGAAATTGGCTTTTCATACTTTGTCTCTGTGGGAGATTGTTTAGATATCGACTTTGCTGAACTACTCGACTTTTTAGGTCGCGATGCAAAAACGAAGGCTATTTTGCTGTACATTGACAACATTGAGAATATCCGCAGCTTTATTTCAGCTGCTCGTGCCGCTGCGTTTAGTAAACCGGTGATCGCCATTAAAACCGGTAAAACAGCGGCAGGAGCACTTGCTGCCGAAATTCACACTGGCGGCAAGCAAAGTTCAGATGCGGTGTATGACGCCCTCTTCCAACGCGCAGGTATGTTACGGGTAAATGATTTAACTGAACTGTTTGCTGCTACACAAACACTGGCCATGCATCCTAAATTATTAAAGGTGGAACAACTCACCATTTTAACCAATGGCGGCGGCCCCGGCGTAATGGCCGTTGATAGCTTATTACAAAGTTCTGGTAAGCTGACACAATTAAGTGAAGAAACCCGTGCGGCGCTCAATAAAGTGATCCCACAATCGGATATGACCTCTAATCCGGTGGACATTTTTGGTGACTCAGTTCCGGCACGCTACCAACAAGCACTGGAAATTTTATTGCATGCTAAGGAAGTAAAAAATCTACTGATCATTCACACGCCATCGGCCCTTGCGCCAAGTGAAGACTATGCATTAATTATCGCTGAAACGTTGAATAAACTACCGAAAATGGCGCGTCCTTATGTGATCACAAATTTTATGGGCGAAGATGCCGCCTATGCCGCCCGTCGTGTATGTAGCAACTACGGCATTCCTACTTATCGCACCCCAGAGGGCGCAGTTCGTGCCTTTATGCACTTAGTAAGTTATCGCCGTAATCAAAAACATTTAACCCAAACTCCAGAGTCAAACACAGATGACGCTAAAATCAATAAACACGCAGCAAAAGCGCTCGTGAATGAGTTTTTAGCAGAGCAGCAAAGCTATCTATCCACCCATCAAGCCAGCCAAATACTCGCTCACTATGGCGTTGAATGTATTCAAACCGAGGTCGCATACACGCCGACAGAAGCAAAAGAGCAAGCCATAGAGCTAGGCTTTCCTGTGGCACTGAAACTGATCAGCCCTAGCATTCCATCTAAATCAGAAGTCGGTGGTGTAGTACTTAATCTCAATGACGCACAAGAAGTTGAGCAAACCGCTTTTGCAATGTTATTAAGAATAAGAAACACCTACCCTGATGCGATTATTGAAGGTTTTTCGCTACAAAAAATGGCTCCCAGAGCGGGGGCCAATGAACTACGCATTGCCGTAAAAACTGAGTCTAATTTTGGTCCTGTAATACTTCTAGGAGAAGCCGGCACAGGTCTAGAGTTTGCTCAAGCAGCGGTTGCTTTACCACCTTTGAATATGAACTTAGCAAAATATTTAATTGCTGCGGCGCATGATAAAGGCGTGCTTAAAGATCGCATTTTGCCTGAGAAAGTTGATAAGTATCGCCTGTGTGCATTGCTTACGCGAATTTCACAACTGGTAATTGATCAACCCGATATAACTTCGCTTGAGTTAAATCCTATTTTAGCCAGTAATGGCCAGTTTTTGGTGCTTGATGCCACCATGACCCTGAGTCACTACCAAGTACAATCACATCGTAAACGCTTATCTATTCGCCCTTACCCAATTGAGCTGGTTAAACAAGTGACGCTTAAAAATAATACCCTTGCGACACTCAGACCAATAAAGCCAGAAGATGAACAAGCGCACCAAGAGTTTGATCAATCTCTCAGCAAAGAAGATCGCTACAAGCGCTTTTTTGGTGAGCTGCCGCAATTTAACCACGATCAACTCGCTAAAATGACGCAAATTGACTACGATCGTGAAATGGCGTTTATTATCACTCAAGACAACGCCACGCTTGGCGTCTCTCGGGTGTTAATGGACCCAGATAAAGTGCATGCCGAATTTGCTATAGTAGTACGCTCAAACTGCCAAGGCCTTGGCTTAGGTGGCTTATTAATGCGCGCCGCTATTGAGTATTGTCAAAGCCAAGGCGTACAATTTATTGAGGGTATCACCCTGCCGGAAAATACCGGAATGATTGAATTAGCCCGAAAACTAGGCTTTAAGATCAGCCGCGACTTTGAAGAAGGCAGTATAAACATGGTACTGAAGTTATAAGGGACTATAGTTGAAAGTAACGAGCTGGAAGCACTGGCCTAATATCGACTTAGATGCTGACTTACTAGCAAAGTCAGTTATTAGATACCAAGATATTCATGATCATTGCTTTATAAAACTGAGCTGTAATAGTAATAGTGTATGTAGCGCATTTGGCATTAAACGGCACTTCAAACATAACCCATTAGGAACAGTTGAAAAAAACAGCTATCCCCATAGTTTATCAGCTTTGTTAGATGATAAAAAAAGCCCTAAAGAATTAAACGATTGTCCGCAACTACTCATAAATATTGAAGCACATAAACGTGTTAGCGAGCACTTTAGCAATGAGAATAAACTGTGTTTTGCAACGGTTTACTCTCCGCTTTATCATTTAAATTCAATGCTTGCGGGTACATTAACTGCAGCCGAGTTAGAGCGCGCACCTTACAAAAAGATGTTATCTTTATTAAGTGATATAACAGCACAATATATTGAAGCTTTACTATTAATTAAAAATGTTAGAATTTACTACTGCAGCTTTCATGCTTGTGGTGCATTTTGCAGTTATCAGCAATTTAAAACACTTGTAGCGCCTTATGATGAACAATGCATAGCGCAGTTAACACATCAAAACCACCTTCTTCACTATCATTGCAGTTCTTCCATTTATTTTGATTACCTAGATAGTAACAGGTTCTCTTTACTATCAATTGATGACTGCCACGATGTGGTATCTATAAAAGCTTTGCTCACTAGCTTCCCTGATATTACATTTGTAGGGCTATTGGATAAATTATTATTACCGCGCCCACTTAAAACGGAAGAAATTGAACAATTTTTATTATACTGCCGCCGCAACTTAGACCTTAATAGAGTCATTATTGCCCCAAGCTGCACTCTACCTGTAAGCATTAAAAACAATACATTATTAAGAACATGTTCTATTGTGAAAGAACTGTGATTTTTATTTATATCTACGGAAAATAATCAATTGAGCATAATACATACAGAGTTAATAAAAGGCATTGAGTTATACCAAAAAAACCAATACCAATTAGCGCAGGCAAAATTTAAATATGTACTGAGCAAAGACCACTCATCTTTGATTGCACATCGTTATTTGACCGAAATAGCACTGATAGAGGGCACAGCAAAAAATCACATAGCGCCATTAATAGCTTGCATGGCAGCACACCCAGCTTCAAGTGAGCTTAGTTATACCTTAGGTATGTGCTACCAACAAGCACGTGAGCTTCCCTTAGCGGTTGCACAATATCGCCATGCATTAGAGATGTTTTTAGACACTCCACCCATCCATAGCTACAAACAACAACCAAAAGTTGAATTCGATACCAAAATACATGAGGCCTTGCTATGGAAAACCCTTGCCCTTTTACGCCAAGAAAACATTAAATCCTTTGCCACAGCAGGTAGCTTATTGGGCATCATACGCGAAGGTGCAATTCTCCCTTTTGATAAAGATATTGATATTGGAGTTGATTGGGGGCAAATGGAGCAGGCTATTACACTTTTAAAAAGCCAAGGCTGGCATGAACATATGCGCTCTTATGACTTAATTAACCCACGATGCTTTGCTCACCCAGATGGAGTGACCTTGGACATTTGTGGCTTTGGTGTTGATACCGCCAACCAACAAACTATTTGTGGGCTTTGGATGAGTGATATTCCCTTTGAGTGGAATAGAATTACACAATATCCAACCTTAAATTTAGTAGAAAAAACAACTCCCTTTGGCAACGTATGGCATCTAGCACAACCTGAACTGATATTAAGTGCGCTTTATGGAGATTGGCAAACACCCGACCCTCTTTTTGATACTATTTTATGCGCAAAAAATATTCGCTCATTCTCGTTATTAACACAGTGCTTTGTGTATTCAAGGCTTTATAAGTTATGCTTAATGAGTGAATGGGGGAAATTAAAACACATATTAAACCAACTTACTTTTTTTGATAATAACGACGAATTAATAAAAAAATTAACCGATAAAGCCGAAAGTATGCCTACATGACTCTAAACTCACAAATACATAGCTTAAATTCAGATAATAAAAGCAGTCATAATACGCGCTGTTTGGCTCTTGGTGTATTTGACTTATTTCATATTGGTCATTTAAATTATTTAAAATTTGCTAAAGCACAAGGAAGCGAACTGTTTGTTGCGGTTGCGTCAGATGACTTATGCTTTGAAAATAAAAATACGTTTCCGATCATTAATCAGCATGAAAGAATGGCGATTATAAGCGCACTGGCGATCGTGGATCACGTTGCCTTAGTGCCAAGTCCAATAGTAAAGACTCAGAGCACTTGTAAATGGATACAAGCATGGGGAGTAAATAAGGTGGTTGTTGGCGGGCAATGGCAAAATAGTGAGCGCTGGAATGAAGCCGCTGATGCATTACAAGCGTACGATATTGATGTCATGTTTGCACCACAAACACCTAATATTTCGAGCTCGGGTATTAAGAAAAAAATAATCACATCTTATTCCGATAGTTTGTAATGCACGTTTTAATTCTACATTACAAGTTTTCACCGCTTATATGCACACTCAATACGACAATGTACAATCTGACATAACCATATTTATAGCCTTTGAATAGTCGCTATAAGCTAAACTCTAAACCAGTATTATTTTTAAAAGAACACGGATTTAATTTGAATAATTTACGTAAACGCACAGCGCTATTTTTTGAAGGTAATGGGGAGTACCGTAAGACTGGTCATTACATCGATATATTTCTAATATCGCTGATAATGATTAATGTGATTGCAATTGTGCTTGAATCCGTGGTCAGTTTGGCTCAGCAATATAAGTATGAATTTTTAATACTTGAGCTTGTCTCGGTTAGTATTTTTGCCATCGAGTATTTACTTCGCCTTTGGTCATGCGTAGAACGTGCCGAGTACAAAAGTCTAGACTGTGGTAATTTTCAACGCCGTTTAAAATATTTACTCTCTCCTTTAGCCTTAATTGATCTCATGGCAATCCTGCCCACGCTCTTAATGATGTTTATCACCTTTGATTTACGTTTTTTAAGAGTGCTCAGACTCCTACGTGTTTTTAAGCTCACTCGTTACTCACGAGCAATGCAGCTACTTTTACAATCATTTCGTGATGAAAGCAGTTCGCTTTTGGCCGCATTCTTTATAATGGCAGTGGTGCTAATTTTAGCTTCCTGCGGAATTTATTTAATTGAACACGATATACAACCGGATAAATTTGGCTCCATTCCTGCGGCAATGTGGTGGGCAATGGCAACGCTGACCACTGTAGGTTATGGTGACGTTGTGCCAGTAACACCGCTAGGGCGTTTTTTTGGCGGCGTGATCACGTTACTGAGTATGGGAATGGTAGCAATACCCACCGGCTTATTAGCTTCGAGTTTCTCTGAACAGCTACGTAAGCGTAGGATCATGTTTAGTGATGCGGTGCATGAATGTCTGCATGATGGCGAGCTAGATGGCAAACTAGATGATGCGCAACTGGAGCATCTAGAGAATTTGCGCTGTAAGCTTGGTTTAAGTAAGCAAGAAGCAAACAAAGCAATTAAGTCTCAACTTAGTGCACGCACTAAAAACCTTTATTGTCGTCACTGCGGTGAACGCCAAGACTAGATATAGCTTCTAGTTAAAATTTCAACTGTTTAGGGCATCAACACCGCGATTGGTTTAATTGTAGTGTTGAGTCTCAAAAACGTTATGACTCAGCAAATAAAACCCAAGCTATAAAAAAGAAGAAAGCAAAGAAGACCATACCTTTTATATAGCCAGTATTTCGAACTTTAAGCCAAAATTCTCTTTGAGTTTTTTGCTCCGTATGACTGAGCAAATAATCACAATGCGGGCACCTGTTTCCTAAGTACATAATCAAATTACAATTAGGACATCTCGCTGATGGCTTAAATTCGGACATATCCATAATAGTAGGCTTCTCAGGCTTCATAACTTCCTTGATTCATAATAGTTATTTTTTTGCTAAAACAAGTTAAGCTTAAAAATTCAAAAAAGTAACCATTTATAAACTCGGCACTGATATTTTCACCATTTAATAAAACTCTAGCTAGCATTAGTCTTCATTCAACAACGACTGCCAGTCTTTATTTAATAATGCGCTTACATCATCACCTGGGATTGGTTTACTGAATAAATAGCCCTGAAATAAATTACAGCCTAAGTTGCGCAAAAAGGTAAGCTGCTGCTTAGTTTCAACGCCTTCTGCGACGCATTCTTTACCTAAGCTTTTCGCCAATGCAAGCGTTGACTGAATAATCGCTTCATCGTCACTATCTATACCAATATCTGTTACAAAACTGCGATCAATTTTCAGTACATCGATCGGAAAGCGCTTTAAATAAGTGAGTGAAGCATAACCTGTACCAAAGTCATCCATATATAAGCGACAACCTAGTTGCTTCAACTTTGACATGCTATTTAACGCTTGCGGTGAATCATGCATCAGCACTGATTCTGTAATTTCAAACACCACAGAGCTGGCTGATACATCAGCATTAATTAGCGCACTGCGAATTTCATCAACTAAATTTTTATACTCAAAATCCAGTGCAGACAGGTTAATAGACACATACAAGTCAGGCTTTTGAAACTGCCATTGTTTAAGTTCAATCAACGCTCTAGCTAAGGTTTGCAACATAATTTTTGTTATCAAACCGATACTCTCAGCAGCAAGCGCAAACTCTTGTGTTTCATAGCTGTTATTTTCTGGCCAACGCAGCAATACTTCCAGCCCTTCGGCCTGATGGGTTTTAGCATTAACAATTACTTGGTAATGATTACAAAACGCATGATTTTGGTAGGCTTGAGTTAATTGTGATTCTAAATGCAGAGAGCGTTGTACATGCTGGTTCATTTCTTGTTTATAAAATTGATAACAACCTTCCAAGCTCTTTTTCGAATGATACAGTGCAATATCAGCCGCTTTAATTAAACTTTTAGCACTGAGTGCATCATCAGGCGAAATCGCCACGCCAATACTTAAACTGACACTAATCGCTTGGTTGTTAATAATGATGTTGTCATTCAAGCTGGCCATCAACTTAACGCACAGTAAAACAACCTCTTCGATTTGTTGAATGCCCTCGACTAACAACATAAATTCATCACCGCTAAAACGGGCAACACTATCTTTGGCCTGTACACGCGATTTGATCCGCAATGCCACCGCCTTTATTATCTCATCGGCAGCTTCATGCCCTAGCGAGTCATTAAAATACTTAAAACGTTTGATATTAATATTGAGTAACGCTACTTTTGAATTTTGGCCTTTTGCCTGTTCAAGTGCGTGTTCAACCCGGTCATTAAATAAAGTACGATTTGGTAACCCCGTTAAACTGTCGTAATTTGCTAATAAAAACAATTCATTTTCAGCTAACTTTTGCGCATTAATATCAGTGAGGATAACCACATAGCTTTCTAAGCGTTGTTCAGTATCTGCCACAGCACTGACTTTAATTAATACATGGCGAGATTCACCATTAGCTAAATAAACGGTATCTTCTGCAGAAAAATGTTCACCAGCTTGCAATTCCTTCATTACACGTAAATAGTTAACCCTTACAACACGACTTAACCCTAAGTGTAATGAGCAGCTAGAACGATAATCAACAGGAAAGTTAAATGCGCTCTGCAGTGCTTTGTTGGTAGCTAAAATACGTAAACTTTTATCCAGAATAAAGACCCAATCGCGGGTTTGCTCAAATGCTGCGCCAAATAAACGGGCATGTTCTTCAAACACTAATTCACGAGTCATATTAGTGTAAGTGCCGGCCACTTTCTCGGGTGTACTTCCTTGCCAAGCAACCACTTTGCCAAAGTCTTTATACCAGCGCCAATAGCCTAATTTATGGCGTAAACGATAGGTACAGTTAAAATAGCCTTTCTCGGTGGATAAAAATTCTAACCATTCGATACGAAAATGTTGTTTATCTTTAGGATGTATTTTTGCTAAATAATCATCCAAATTAACCGATTCAACATCATAACCCAGCTCATTTTTAAGTCGTGGTTGATAAATGATTGGACTTGAAGATTGCCAATCCCACACCCCTGAACGACTGCCCTCTAATGCTAACTTTAAGCGCGCTTCACTTTCTTGGCTTTCTCTATGGGCTGCTAATAATAATTGCTGAATTCGATTACGACGCATAATCCAAGCCGCAACTAATCCAAAAAAAACCAGTGCGTAAAGCACTATAAACTGAGGCGCGCGCCATAGCGGGTATTTTACCACAATGTCCAATACTGCCGGTTGTGTGTAGTCGCCAGTAAGCGGATCTTTAGCCCAAATTTTTAGTTGGTATTTGCCGGGGTTAAGTTTTGGAAATAGCACTCGGTTATTATTACGGGTATAAGACTTTTGCCCATCAGAGAGTTGATACTCATAAATAATACGTTCTTGGTAGTTAAATGCCATTGCCGAAAAAGCCACTTCAAGACCTATATCGTCGTGCTCTAAGGTGATTGTTTTTATTGGTTGCTTAAGATCCGTAGATAATTCACGAGACATCAAATCAATGCTGGTTATATTTACATGATCAATTAAACCATGCCTAGGTTGATTATCATTTGGGTAAAAATAACTAAATCCCTTTAACGTACCATAGACTATTTGGCCGGTTTTTAAACGCGTAAATGCACCACTATTAAACTCGGTAGAGACCAGTCCTTCTGATGTCGTAAATTGCTGAAAATGTTTGTTTTCTGGATTTAATCGCCAGATCCCTTTATGACTACTCATCCAGATCATTCCAGCATCATCTAACACCATATCGTACAATAAGGTGCCGAGCTTATTTTTATCTAAATCTATGGTATACAACAGCTTGTAATTCGATGCATCAAGACCAATTAAGCCAAAATTCGATAACGTGATCCACAGCACATTATTATTATCAACAATATAAGACATTACATTAACGGCTACATTTTCGTGTTGCTGTGGCACGGTATAGATTTTTGTTAAAGCAAATGAGTTTGGATCAACCTGATAAAGCACCCCTGCATTATAAAATAACGGGGAGTCAGGTTTGGTAGATAAAGGCGGTAAGAAACCATAAGCTAAAAACGGTTCAAACTTTTCAAATTCACCACCTAAAGGAGTGATCTTTTGGCTGTCGATATTATAAACAAACATGCCATGATCAGAATGAACATAAAATAATTCACCATTTGGCATCAATACTGAGCCATGTATCCACCCTGTGATCAGGTGTTGCTGGCTTGGGTCGGCTGTTGTTGCAGGAAAAATTTCATAGCTATGCGGATCAAAACTAAAAATCCCGCGATTAGTACGCAGCCACAATTTATCTTTATAAGGAGAAATAGCGTAGATATTAAATTCAGTGGTAAACAAATCAGCTTGATAATCTTTTAAAAACACTTGCCCTTGATTAGTTTTTAAATCAACCGCAGTTAAACCATTATGAGTTGCTAGCCAGAGTTTATCTTCATACTCGGTTATGCCCCAAATAGAAGGGTGCGATAAACCATCACCGGAGAGCATGCTGGCATTAACATTTTCAAAATGATAATTATCATAAGGTAAATAAAATGCCCCATCACTTTTAGTAGCTGTCCACATAGCGCCGTTACTATCTTTGACAATATCGATAACACTTGGATCTGCCAGTGAGTATTTACTTTCTTTTACTCTATTATTTTTAGTCAGCTCACCGCTATTCAAATCGAGACTAAATAAACCTTTATCGGTGCCTAAATCAAGCACCCCATGGTCATTTATTATTTTCCAAATATTAAGATCGTTCAATATGGTTTTATTTTTAAAAGGCACATCTGGGCGCTCAAACATACTCGGTAAATCACTAATATCAACTTGATATAAACCACGTACGGCCCCCACTAACAGTTGCTCATTTTCGCCTATTGCAAACGACTTTATATAATTTTGATACACATGGTCTGGCTCGGTGCTTAAATGCTCTAATTTTCGGTATTGCCCAGTTGCTATATGATAGACATATGCGCCAGTACTGGCGGCAATGAAGATATAACCTTTGTAATGTAATAAATCGCGGATCACGGTATTACGAGTGCGCTCTGGTAATTCAAAAATAGTCTCAATTTGGCCCGTCGCTAAATCAAGGCGAGCAAAGTCCCAACCACGGCCAATCCATAATGACTTATTATCGGTGGCAACCATACTAAATACAGACTGACTTAAGACTTGTTCTTCACTGGTGGGTTTTGATAAAAATTGTTGATAACTATCGGTACTTGGATCATAGCGAAACAGCCCTGCAACTAACGATGCAATCCAAATATAACCATCCGGGTCTTGATATATAAGGTCAATAATTGCTTCATCTAATTCCCCGTTTGGCCCTGCAATATGTACTACCTGATAGCCATCGTAACGATTTAAGCCTCCTTCAGTCGCCAACCAAAGATAGCCGCTTTTATCTATCAACATGGTATTGACATAGCTTTGTGATAAACCTTCACTTGGCGATAAGCGTTTTACCTGCGCCATAGTAGCTTGGCTAGCAACAACAAAGGCGGCTAACAAAAAGAACACACTAGCCTTAAACCATTGACCCATCTAAATTTCCACGTGGTTGTTTTAACAAATTATTTTTACTAGCACTGCATAGCTACGATATTTCGTTGCTTATAGACAGTAAAGAGTGTATCTAAAGGTGGTGGCAATGTTAACACAAAGTTAAAGCCAATTGATTGATAAAAATCAGCTAAATAGTTATAAGCAAATGTATAAACGAGTGAATTTTGATTAGACAAGGTATGAATTAGTAGTTTTTTTGCAATTCCTTGACCGCGCCAAGCAGGTGCAACCAGCAAGGTAGACAAAAACAAATAATCACTGCGATTTTGAATTCTGCATGCCGCGACAATAACTAAGTCATTATAAACAACCCACACTTGATCTTGTCTGGTTGCCCGACCTCGGGCTTTATATTGATCGTAAAACTTATTCACTAAAGGGGTTTTAATTGGCTCTAGGCATTCAAAACGCAATGCCGTCATTAACTTTGCATCGTCGCTAAATATTGTTCAAATTGCTGCTTCAAAAACATCTGCTCTGCCACTGGCCGACTATGAATTGTATTGTATATTTGCTCACGAGTACTCTTACCACGCTTTATTTGATAAGCCCAAAACGATGCCTCGTAATCCAATTGAATTTGATATTTTTGTTCACGAGGTAGTAAGCATAAGTTAAACGACATAAATTACCAGTTATTACTAATCATATTAATGCCCAGAGTATAACAAACATTTGCCTAAAAGAGTCACGGCTAAACTTGCGCTTTTTAGCTTTTAAACGTAGATTGGTGGCGTTTTTAGTCCTAATATGGAAACGCTGTGATTAAGTGCTTTTTTTATCTCATATTGCTCTGTTATTCACTAACGCCACTGAGCACTATAGCGAACACGCAACATATGCTGTTTAATCGCCCAGCCGATACCCCACAGGCTCGCTATGTGATTGAGCTGATGACCCTTGCATATAAGGAACTTGGCTATGATGTACATATTATTGACTTTAATCACCAAAGCGCTTTATCTGCAGCGAACAATGGCACGCTTGATGGCCAATTAGGGCGAGTGGCCAGTATCAGTCAACAATATCAAAACTTGCATCCGGTTAACTTTGCGCTATTTGAGTTTAACCTTGTGCTATTAAAAAACTGCCAACAATGTACATTTGAGCAGCTAGACAATATCGCCATTCAAGTTGGTTATCCTGCAGCGCAGAGTTACCTTAACGAACACCCTTTTATTGGTGACATTATTAAGGTGAAAAGCGTCACTGCTCAACTTAATTTACTCACTCAAGGTAAAGTACAAGGTGTGATTTTACTCGACTTTTTATTGTCTACTAAACACCCTCAGTTTAATGTTAAGCAATTTCAAACTGAAATACTGGCACCAATAAAAAGCTATCACTTTTTGCATTCACGCCATAGCGCATTAATTCCTAAGCTTGAAAAAGAACTGCATAAACTCAATGAAAATGGCACAGTTCGTTTACTCAGGGCTAAACATAATCTTGATTAAAAACCAAAATCCCCCTGCTCCGATGGTGCTGACTTAGCGATAAGTGCTTGGCGCTTTTGCAAGTAACGTTTATAACGCTGTTGACACAAACTAATGACTTGCTTTTTTTCTACGTTTGAAAATGAATTCCAACCAAAGCGTTCCTCCCGACTTCGATAGCAGCCTTTGCAATAGCCTCGGTTATTTACCTCGCAAATGCCTTTGCAAGGACTTGGAATTTCAAAAATTTCAATTTGTTGCATAACAAACATCGGCCAATAAACACAACTTTAGTATAGCCCGTTTTTTAAACGAAAAAAAACCGTAACTTAATTACGGTTTTTTTGAAGATGTTTTACATTAGTTATTGGCCGCTTTCGCTACTATTAAACTCAACCTTACGATGAAATGGCTTAGCGTACATAGCTAACACCAGAGGTTTTAATTCATCTGGAACACGCGCCATACGCATCTCAAATGCCTGAGCATCGGCTTTATTAATCACCGCCTGTTTACAGCCACCAGCGATATAATTTCCTGGGTGTAAAAAGAACGAATCAATAATTTGCTCATCGATGGTTTTTGCCAGCTGCTCTGGTGATTCACACCCGTCTTCAATTGGTTGCCCAAATGCTAAATGAACATGCCCTTTGGCGGTACTAAAACCTTCAACAATACTGGCAATATCTTCACCCGCTGACTTTACATATTTACCATGATGCTGCTTATGATAAAGCTCTCTGGCTTTGGCTGTTGCACAAGGTTCATATTGATATGAAATTGATACTGGTACAATTTTTAGCTCACGTACATACTCAGCAAACTCTTTCTTTTGCTTACGACCATTAAGCTGCAACATTTTAAGTAGCGCAGGATCTGTTTGATCAAAGCCATCTTTAGCGCGGCCTTCTTTTTGTGCAATCCAAATTGAATCACCACCAGCAAGCGAATCGTAAATATAAGCTGAAAGCTGCGATAGTGCTCTAAGCATTTCTTTTGGCGCTTTAACTGAGCGCTTAACAATAAAGCTTTTATTTAAACGCATCAGTTCGGTGATATAAGGGATTTGCAGTAAGTTATCACCGATGGCGATACGGACTGTCTTCATTTTGTGACTGAATAAGCCCCAATTAATTAAAGCAGGATCAAGTACGATATCGCGATGATTTGAGATAAACAAATACGCTTGCTTTGGATCGAGTTGATCCAAACCAGAAAAGGTCACCTCAGTTGTGGTGCGTTTTACCAGCTGTGCTAAATACTTAGCAACGATTTGTTGAACTTGCTCAACACTGTTGATAGCGCCCCACTTTTTACGTAACTGATACTTTACCAATGTTCTAGATAAAAAGGGTACAGCTGATAAAAAACGCGGTAAGTTATATTTTGCAACTACATCAATAAACGCATTATCATCAATCAAGCGTGCAACCGAAGCGGCTACTTCATCATCATTGTAAGGTCTTATATCTGCGTACTTGTCCACTGGTTCACTCATTACTGCATCTTTAAAGTTAAAAAAACGGTGCGCTCGTGCGCACCGTTTATATTCTATAGGCGATTATAACTCAGACAACCTAAAATGCGAACTAAGTCATTAATTTGGTCCATTGTTTATATTTTATAACAGCTAAAAATCTTTTTAATAACATTCAATTATGCAATGCTCTTACCAGTGCTGCGGTATTTACTAAACGCTCCTTTAAGAACTAAACGCGCCATTAACAGTGCTAAAATAGTACCACAGAGAAGGGTTAACCAATGTGGTAGCACTTGATGTTCATCACCTAATAATGGTGTAACAACAAAGCCAAATTCAGCCACTAAATAATCGGTTAAAAAACCAAATATCAAAGCGACACCTATTACACCAACTAAATAAGCAACCACTGCACGCTTACCAAGCTCATTGGCAACCACGCCAAGCGTCGCGACATTAGTGGCAGGACCTGCCAACATAAAGACTAAAACAGCGCCAGGTGCTACGCCACTTAATAACAAACCAGCTGCAATCGGCGTTGATGCGGTCGCACAAATATACATGGGAATACTAATCACGATCACCACCAGCATAGCCAAAATACCACTGCCCCATTGGGTTAAAAATGATTCTGGTACATAAGTTTGCACTAAGGCTGCAAAGAACAAACCAATCATTAACCACTTCATAGTGTCTGATAGCAATTTGTTACAGCTAAAACTCACTGCCTGTTTCATCTTTTGCCATTGGCTGGCTGGTGCTGCACTTGATGTATCGCAACAACTAGCCTTCTCTTCAACCGCTGCTGGTTTCGTTGAACAGCAACTAACCTTCTCTTCGACCACAGCTGATTTCGTTGAGCAACAACTTATCTTCTCTTCAACTGCTGCTGGTTTAGTTGAACAACAACTAACCTTCTCTTCGACCGCTGCTGATTTCGTTGAGCAACAACTTATCTTCTCTTCGACCACTGCTGATTTCGTTGAACAACAACTTATCTTCTCTTCGACCGTAGCTAGTTTAGTTGAGCTGCAACTTATTGTCGTTGCTCGCTTTTGCTCATTATTAACTTCACTGATGTGATCTGTAGTTTGCGTTTTTTCAGCATCACGCCCCACTAAGACACCAGCGACAATAGCACTGCAAATCGCCGCTATTGGACGAATTATTGCCATAAAAGGACCTAGTAACACATACGATACCGACACCGAATCAACCCCTGTTTCTGGCGTCGATACTAAAAACGCAGTGGTAGCACTTTTTGAAGCGCCTGCACGTCTTAAACCAATTGCAGCAGGTATTACACCGCACGAACATAATGGCATTGGTGCGCCAATTAAAGCAGCTTTAACAGTCGTCCAAAAACCTTCTTTTCCCAAGTGTTTATTTAAGAAATCAGCCGGTAAGTACACATTTAATAACCCAGCTATTAATAAACCGAGCATTAACCAAGGTGCAGATAATAAAAATAACTGCCAAAAATTATTGATTAAGTCCATCAATGTCCTCCAAAGTGGTTAATATCGAACAGTTATCTGCGGGCTCTTTGCCTCCGCAGCACTTATCAGCTAACACGGATAATGATTGATGAAAACGTGTTAATTCAGCAATACGCTCTGCGACTAAGTCACGCTTTTGTATTGTTAAGTTTTTAACTTCATGGCAAGAATGCTGATGTTTTTTAAATTTAATTTGTAATAGTTCTTTGATCTCAGCCAAGCTAAAGCCAACATTTTTAGCGCGCAAAATAAACATCATTTGCTTAAGATCGGTTTGGCTATAATCTCGATAACCTGCTTGCGTTCGCGCTGAAGGCGTTAACAAAGCATGCTTTTCATAGTACCTTAGGGTATCTGTAGAGACACCTAATTGACTGGCAAATTCGCCTATTTTCATCACCGTCTCCAATTAACATATTATCAACTGATGCTGAGTATAAACCTTAGAGTACACACCAAGGTCAAGCATTTATAAATTTTTATTATGAAGGAAAGCTCATGAATATTACTCTTCTCGATACTGCTACGCTTGCAGGCACATCCCTTGAACCTCTTCAAAAACTTGGCAACTTCACTAGTTATTCACTAACCAGTCCAGCACAAGTATTAGCGCATAGTGCAGGCGCTGATGTCTTGATCACCAATAAAGTGGTACTTAATCGCGAAACACTGGCAAAACTCCCTGAATTAAAGCTCATATGTGTAGCCGCAACTGGCACTAACAATGTTGATTTAGTCGCCGCTAAAGAGTTTGGCATTGCCGTTACCAATGTGGCCGGGTATTCAACACCTTCGGTTGTACAACATACCTTTGCACTGATCACCAATTTACTGGGTAATACTCACCGCTACATTGCTGATTGCCAACAAGGGTTATGGCAACAAAGCGAGATGTTCTGCCGCCTTGATTACCGTTTTAATGATATAGGAGGTAAAACTCTGGCAATTATCGGTTATGGTTCGCTTGGTAAAGCTGTTGCGGATGTTGCACGTGCTTTTGGTGCCAATATAGTTATCAGTGAGCGTAAAAACCAAGTAACTAGAGAGGGCCGAACAGAATTTTACCAAGCAATAAAAACAGCTGATATTATTAGTGTACACTGTCCTTTAACCGATGAAAGTCGTGATCTGATTGGTGCTGCTGAACTTGCTATGATGAAACCCAATGCCATTTTAATTAACACCGCGCGCGGTGGTATCGTTAATGAAGCTGATTTAGCCAACGCACTGAGCAATAACCAAATTGCAGGAGCGGGATTTGACGTATTGAGTAAAGAACCAGCTGCGAAGGATAATCCATTGGCCGCTTATCGTGGTGATAATTTAATACTGACTCCACATATTGCATGGGCCAGTGAAGAGTCAATCATTCGCTTAGTAAAGCAAGTCAGCTTAAATATTAGCGCATTTAGCCAAGGTGAAAGTTTAAATAGACTGGTCTAATCAACTAACTTTTAGTTAGTCACGCTATAAAAGGTGGTTAAATATAATGCACCACCTTACAAAAAAATCTAATTCATTGATTTTAAATAACATAAAATATTGGCTAGTTCTTTGCTAGCTAATAGATAAATTAAAATCAATATTTAGTATCCAGGATAAAATAATGAAAAAAGTACTTTTAATTGCCGCGCTTGCAGCCCCTCTTCTTACTGGTTGTGTAATTGCAGTATCCGATGGTGAAGCACAAACACACTGGGCTGGTAATAGTTCAAGCTGGGAAGAACATCATCAATTTAATCGTGAAAGCATCTCAGGGCTCACTTTAGATACCAGCTATCAAAATGTATTAAATAAATTAAAAACTCCCGACTTTACAGAATTATTAAAAAAAGACGGTGATGTATACCAAGTACTATTTTATGCCACCCACAGTATTCACTCTGACGGAAAAATGACAAAAGATGAATGTACTCCACTGGTCTTTAAAAACGAGAAACTGATTGGTGTGGGTGATAGTATTTATAATTCACTTAGCGCCATTTAGACACAAAACTAAAGCAGTAAAGAGTGGAGCATATTCACTCTTTATTTGCTGTAGTAACTGACTTTACTAACTTGCGTCAATAACTCGAGCGATAATTTTATCGCGGCCACTATCTTTAGCTTGATATAAACCTAAATCGGCTTCTTCAAGTAATATATGCTCAGAATAAACTTGACCAAACTCAGTTGTAGCAACCCCAATACTTATCGTAATGTGAGCGGCATTGAGTGATGCTTTATGCGGGATAGCTAGCGTATTAACAGCATCTCTGAGTTTATTAGCAAATTTTAATGCCTCGTGTTGGTTGGTATCGGGTAACACTGCGGCAAATTCTTCTCCACCGTAGCGCGCAACAAAGTCAGTGCCACGCTCACACGCTACAACTAATGCATGTGCAACACGTTTAAGGCAGTCATCCCCGGCACGGTGACCGTAACAATCGTTATAACGCTTAAAATGGTCTATATCTATTAATAGCACCGATAACGGTGTACCAGCTCGACGGCTGCGACGCCATTCTCGCGATAAGCTTTCATCTAAATAACGCCGATTGGGTATTTCTGTCAGCCCATCAATGGAGGCGAGCATTTCTAACAAATCATTTTTTTGCTTAATCAATAATTGATTTCGCACTCGTGCACGTACTATTGCGGGACTAAATGGCTTAGCAATATAGTCCATTGCGCCTAATTCAAACCCTTTTGCTTCATCATCATGGCTTGTATTAGCTGAAATAAAGATAACTGGAATAGCGTGCGTAGTTGAATTTTCTTTTAACTGAATTAATACCTCATAGCCATTAATGCCAGGCATTACAATATCGAGTATAATTAAGTCAACCGCAGTTGATTTAACAAATGTCAGGGCTTTTTCACCACTTTCAACTAAAAATATTTCGTGATCATTCACTAATGTTTTTTCCAACACCAATCGATTTAATGGGTCATCATCAACGATCAGTATTTTGGCTTTCTTCAACATTTACTGAGCCTTGTATTTGAATATATCTATTTACTTGTGCTAGTTCGAACTCTAACTGACTCAGGGATATTTGCCCTACGTCTGGTGTCTTGCGTAGTCTACTTTCTAATTGCTGAGCGGTAGCACTTAGGCGATTAAAGCCAAGATTTCCTGACACACCTTTAATACTATGCACTAACCGTTCCAAAGCTTTTGCTTGCATCGGTACTTTTAATTGCTGCAGATGACTTACACACAACTTAGCAAGTTTATCCAGCATAATCTGCAATAAATCATTATTACCCGAGAATTGTTCTAATGCAAAAGAATGATTATAAAAAACAGCGCCGGTAATTTGTAGTTCATTGATCGCCGCTAATAACGTTGCTGCAACCACTGGTTTTGTTAAATGTTTATTCATACCTACGGCAAGTGAGCGTTGCTCGTCAGCTGCTTCACAATGCGCAGTTAGCGCAAAAATAGGTAATTGCTGTTGTTCATAACTTTGTCGCAATAAAGCGGTTGCTTGTAACCCATCGACTTCTGGCATTTGAATATCCATTAAGATCAGATCAGGCATGACTTGTGCAACCAAATCTATCCCTGCCATCGCCGAAGTTGCTGTCATTACATTAATATGTGCTTGACTTAAAATATTACTAATAATATCTAAATTAAGCTGATTATCATCAATAACTAACACTAGTAAGCCCGCAACGTTGAGTTTACTCTCTGCCGTTGTCAGATTTACATCAGGGCGTTTAGATATCGGCTCAACTTGCTGTATTCGTTGTACTAATGCAGAACTTTTCACGCTGCACATTTGCATACCTTTAAGAGTAGGCAGCGGAGTATTTGGAGCATTTTTAACAACATAAAGCTGCGTGTTATTACTCATCAATGCTGTTTTTATATTGTCTCGCGTTATTACTCTCGGTAGATCAACGTCATTAATGATGATCCGCTGATAATCTGCTAATACAGCGTGGTCTGTTAATTCAGCTAACTCAGAAAATTCTAGCTGTTTTAATGGCGCTAATGCGGTAGGTAAATTAATTCCCCGCTCAGAATGAATCACTAAAGTATTGTGCCAGACGATAGGATCGATTTGAGCGGCAACATTAAAGGTTATAGTAAAGAAAAACTCACTGCCTTGGCCTTTATTGCTGACAACTTTAATTTCAGCTCCCATTAATGCCACTTCGTGTTTGACTATAGCAAGCCCTAAACCAACGCCTTGGTGGGTACGAGTGAGTGATTCGTCGCCTTGCGTAAATGCGTCAAATAATCGACTCTGATCAGCTTTATCAATACCGATCCCGGTGTCGATCACTTTAAAACACAGGGTTTGTTGTGTTGGCGTCAATTCAACGGCTGTTATTTTCAAAGTGATACTGCCATGTTCAGTAAATTTCACGGCATTGGTTAGTAAATTACCGAGCACTTGCTGTAAGCGAATGTAATCGCCGACTAACTGCGGAGCAATTAGCGGATCAATATCGATATTAAAAGCCAACTCTTTTTGCTGGCAGAGCCCTATTAATACACTCTCGCAGCTGTCAACAAGTGCAACTACAGCAAAATCAACTAAATCTAATTGCACTTGGTTATTTTCGATTCGCGCAAAATCAAGCATTCGATTAAGCATGGTTAATAAACTTTGCGCAGCATTTTTTGCTTGAACTGCATGCTGTTGCTGCTGCGCTGTTAAGCCTTGCTGAGTTACCATATCAATAAGGCCTGTCACAGCATGCAGTGGCGTGCGTATTTCATGGCTTAAGTTAGCAATAAATCGGCTTTTGGCCTCGGTTGCCCGCTCGGCATCTTGTTTGGCCTGAGTCAATGCACTGACATCTTGAATATGAATAACATAATAGTAAGGTGCTTGTTGCTCATCCCATACTAAAGAGACACTCAGCTGCCACCAGCAATTTAGCTCTTCTTGTCCTAAAGTAAGATGGTAAACTTTCTTTTTCTCACTCAGCAATAAAGCTAAAAGCGTTGCTATTTCTTGCCACTGTTGCCGTGGAAATAAATCCACTAATAATAAATCCTGCTCAGTTTTATCAATCTTAAAAATCTTTCGCGCAGTTCGATTAAGTTGTAATACTGTCTGTTCAAGTGAAAGTAAAATCACCCCATTAGCTGCATACTCTATGGCGCTGCGAAACTTAGACTCTGACGCTTTTAATGCCAAAAGAGCTTGTTGTTGGGCGGTTATATCCCGGCCAATTCCCATTGAACCTAGTAACTGATTTTGATCGTTATAAAATGGCGCGATGGTTAATTGAAAGGTTTGTAGCTGGGTTTCAAGTCGTTGCTCAGCCTTCATTTTGGTTGTTAAAACTTGTTGCTCTAATTCACTGATCTGGCCATTATCATCACTAATATCACATAACTGCTGACCAACTAACTGCCCTTGCTCAATACCTATGTATTGTTCATAAGCACGATTACATCCTAAGAATGAGCCATCAATGTTTTTAAAATAAATAAGATCTGGCACACTATTGAGCATAGTATTCAATAATGCTAAATGGCGTTCTTTAGCCTCATAACTGCGTGCGAGTTCACGGGTCTTTATTTTTACTTGGTCATCAAGTTCACTATTTGCCTGCTGCAATGAGTTTACCAACTGCTGATTTTTGTTAAGTACCCACTTGATTCGGCTAAACCACGGCTGCCAGTTTGCTGGTATATGATAATTTGAATAATCTTTATAGTGCTCCTCATTTTGTTCAAGATACGCCATTAAATATGTCATGGGTTTCACAAAAATACGCTGGCTTAACCATAACAAGGTACTGAACATCATCACTAAAAACATACTCAAAAAAGTAAGTTCAATTAATACATCAGTTACAATCGGTGAGGCTAATTCATCATGCGATGCAAAATAACCCGCATAAATTGGTAGCTGCTTTTGCGCTTGTAAAAGAGTGAGATTACCCTGATTATCTAATTCTGATGGCGCTTTAGCTGAAGGCCAATACTCCGCTAATGGCGTGTCTTCTTCAATATCGTAAAGTGAGCTGATAATGACGTGCTGCGCACTATTTAAAAATATATATTCGCCACTGCGCGGCGATATTTTTTTTAGCCATTGCGATACTGCCGATAAGTCATAAATCAAAATAATATAATCTTCACCGCCCTGCTCACGCGCACGCCCTATTGATAAGTAGTTTTTACCTGCCACCTCTACTATAGCACTTGATGTCAGTGAATTGTCAGCCAGTGCTGGGCGCAACTGGCCATCCAATACTTGAGTTAACATTAGGCTATCTTCGTCACGACGACGTTTTATATAAACAAAGCCTTGCTCATTAACATAAGCAACTGCCGATAAGGATTGAATTAACGATAATGAGGTATTAAAAGCAGGCCCCAAGGCGATCACTTGCTGCCATTGAGCTATCGCATTAGGAGTGGTCGAAAACTTACCTTGCCCGACAATTTCACCGCCTCCATCAGGGATTTTTCGGTAATAATAATTCTCTTGCTGATTAATATCTTCAAGCCATTGCGGCTCAAATTGATACGACAAAGGTTGCTCGTATAAAGAGAACAGTGTGTTGATCAAGCCATCAGCACCATTCATAGCATGCTCAACTTGCGCTGCTATATTAGCAAAATCCGCTTCACGTTTAGCAACGGCGCGATCTAATTTAATATTATATAAGTGTAAACATAATAGAAAAGCCACCAGCAGCGGCACAATAAGTGCCACAGCCAGTGAACGATAGTAATGTTTTAAAGGTAGAAAATTCAATCTACAATCCGATGCTTGGCGCTAAATTTGTCAACAAGGTTAGCGAGCCAAGTGGGACTGCGCAAGTTATAAATTTTCTTCCGCAAACGATGCTAAACGGCTTCTCACCACACCATTTAAGTTAACCGTGGCGCTGCCTTCAAAATCTTTAAAGCGCTCCACAATATAAGTTAAACCAGAAGTAACTGGAGTTAAGTAGTTACTATCTATTTGCGCAAGGTTACCAGAGCAAATTAACTTAGTACCTTCACCACAACGGGTAATAATAGTTTTCAGCTGTGAGGCGGTAAGGTTTTGGCTTTCATCTAAAATGACCACGGCATTTTGAATGCTGCGACCACGCATAAAGTTAACTGATTTAAACTGTATGTTGGCCTTTTCCATAATATAGTTACGGCTTGAAATAGGATTTTCGTCACCTTTGTGTAATACCTCTAAGGTATCGGTGATCGCAGCTAACCATGGTGCCATTTTTTCCTCTTCGGTACCTGGTAAAAAACCGATCGACTCAGCAATTTCAGGAGTATTTCGGGTGACAATTACCTTATCGTAAATACCTTTTTCAACCACCATTTCCAAAGCACAGGCAAGCGCTAGTAATGTTTTTCCGCATCCTGCAGGACCTGTTAAAATAACTAATTCAATACCGGTATCGAGTAACGCATCCATTGCCATGCCTTGATAAATATTTTTTGGCTTTACTCCCCATGCCGACTGATGCATTAAACGCTCAACACCGATATCTTTGAGCATAATATGCTGCTCATCATAAGATTTGACTCGTGCGGCAAACTGACCGCTGTCATCAAGTAAATATTCATTGCAAAATACATCGGGGATCAAACTTTTTGCCACTTTATGAAACGCATCACGACCATGTTGTTGTGTTTCACATTCGCCCACATGCTGCCAAAAATCGCCAGCAATTTTTTTATAACCACTGGAGAGCAAAGCAATATCATCAATCAGCTGATCGGTACGATAATCTTCAACAAATTTAAGCCCTGCGCCTTTGGCCTTCAAACGCATATTAATATCTTTGGTAACTAACACCACTTTGCTATTAGGATGTTGTTTTTGTAGGTGCACGGCACAATTGATAATACGGTGGTCATTTTCGTTGCCAGGTAAACCTGAGATAGAATCGGCAAATAAATGATCATTAACAATAATAAGTGTGCCAGCCGAAGATGCTTTGGCCTTTTTATTACTAGGTAGAGCGACACCTTTGAGCATTTGTTCTGGTGTGGCATCTTTGAGTACTTCATCCAAACCACGAATGGCCACACGGGCATCACGGCTGACATCATGCTTACGATCTTTTATATGATCCAGTTCCTCTAAAACTGTCATGGGAATTACAACATCGTGTTCTTGGAATGATAAATACGCGAGGGGTTCGTGAAGTAATACATTGGTATCTAGCACATACATTTTACTATCAAGGTTCGAAGCTTTTTCCATAGCACTTTCCTTACGTTTTATGATTTTTATGCTATACACAACTAATCAAGTAAAACGGGTGAACGCTCACCCTGAAAAACTTAATTGCTAGGTATATTCTAAGTTTAGCTTAGATGTCATAAAAGTCTGTTTTATGACAAACCTTTTTTTGTTTTGAATTAATCCTTATTGCAGCAGCTTTAATAGGAATAATTCACAGTTATTAAATTAATTAAAAGTCAGCTGGTTCGTGCCTTGCAGTGGTGTTAGGTAACAGGTAACATAGCCGCCTTTTTCTTCATAGACGAGACATACATGAATTTTTCCTTAGGTCAGCGTTGGATCAGTGATACAGAGTCAGATTTAGGATTAGGCACAGTGGTTGCCCTTGAGGGCCGTCAGGTCAGCATTTTATTTCCCGCCAGTGGCGAAAACCGTGTTTACTCAATGCTAGAAGCACCGGTTACCCGTGTGGCATTTAATCCTGGTGATGTGATCAAAAGCGTTGAAGAATGGGAACTTGAAGTCGAGTCAATTGAACCTATCGGTGATTTACTTTGTTATCACGGCACTCGTATTGATAACGGTGAAAAAGCAAAATTAAAAGAAACGTTTTTAGATCACTTCATCAAATTTAATAAACCACAAGACCGCTTATTTGCCGGTCAAGTTGACCGTTTTGATCGCTATACATTGCGCTATCAAACATGGCAACACCAGTTTGAACGCCAACAATCACCTATTAAGGGTTTGATTGGTCAGCGCGCAAGCTTAATTCCGCATCAGCTTTATATTGCACAAGAGGTCGGTAAACGGTTTGCTCCTCGAGTATTATTGTCTGATGAAGTAGGCCTTGGTAAAACCATTGAAGCAGGGATGATTTTACATCAACAAATTATCAGTGGTCGCGCAAGCCGAGTGCTCATCGTAGTGCCGGAGAACTTGCAGCATCAGTGGTTAGTTGAAATGCTGCGTCGCTTTAATTTACACTTTTCAATTTTTGATGAAGAGCGTTGCGATGAAGCATTTGCCGACTCACCAAATGTATTCGACACTGAACAGTTAGTACTAACTAGCCTTGAGTTTTTAACCAAGAAAAAACGCTGGTTTGAACAAGCAACAATGGCTGATTGGGATTTACTGATTGTTGATGAAGCGCATCATTTAAGTATTACCAACGGTAAACCAAGCACTGAATATCAACGTATGGCTGAGCTTAGCCAAGATATTCCAGGGCTGATACTATTAACAGCAACACCGGATCAACTTGGTCACCGCAGCCACTTTGCGCGCCTACAGTTACTCGATCCTGATCGCTTTTATGACTACGATGCCTTTGTTGCTGAAGAAAGTAACTATAAGCATGTGGCAGAGGCTGCTAATCAATTATTACAACAGCAAGCCCTTGATGACAACGCCAAAGCCACGCTAATTGAGCTGTTAAAAGAAACCGACATCAGTAAGGTGCTTGAACAAGCGCAAAATGGCGATGCAGCGGCCCGTAAAGAGATTTTGGCGATGTTATTAGATCGCCATGGCACAGGCCGTATTTTGTTTAGAAATAGCCGTAGCGGCATTGACGGCTACCCTAGTCGCAAACTACACGCCTACCCGATGGCGATGCCGAAACAATATAAAACGGCAATTTCAGTATTGGGCAATATGAGCGGCATTAAAAATGCAGAGCTTAGCGCGCAACGCGCCCTATTCCCTGAAAAAATATTCCAAGAGTTTGAAGGCGAAAGCGCTAGCTGGGGACAATTTGATCCTCGAGTAGAATGGTTGATCGACACCCTAAAAACCCTTAAACGGGAAAAAGTCCTGCTTATTTGTGCTAAAGCCGAAACCGCTATCAGCCTTGAGCAAATCCTGCGTGAACGCGAAGCGATTAAAGCCTCAGTGTTCCATGAAGGCATGACAATTATTGAGCGAGATCGCGCCGCCGCATTCTTTGCTGATGAATACGACAATGCACAAATATTATTGTGCTCTGAAATTGGTTCAGAAGGTCGTAACTTCCAATTTGCTCATCACTTAGTGTTATTTGATTTACCACTGAACCCAGATTTACTTGAGCAACGTATTGGTCGCCTTGACCGTATTGGCCAAACTCAAGATATCAACATCCATGTACCGTACTTTGAAAACAGCGCACAAGAAGTATTACTGCGTTGGTATAACGAAGGCTTAGATGCCTTTGAAACCACCTCAAGCACCGGGCAACTTTTGTATAAAGAGTTTAAAGATGAGCTACTTGAGTTTATTGCCGCCCATAACTGTGATGAAGAAGAGCTAGAGCCATTACTAGGGCAAGTAGCCGGTCAAAACGCAGTCCTGCGTAAACAAATGGAAAGCGGGCGTGACCGTTTGCTTGAGTTACACTCATCAGGCCAAGGTGCAGCAGACTCGCTGGTTGTTGATATTGAAAAACTAGACAACCAGTTTGAACTACCAAGTTATATGATCAACGTGTTTGATACCTTTGGCGTTAGCCAAGAAGACAAAGGTGAAAATACTATTATCTTAAAGCCAACTGAGCATATGCTAAATCCGTCATTCCCAAGTTTAAAAGATGACGGCATGACAGTCACATTTGACCGTGACACTGCACTTGCACAAGAAGATGTGCATTTCATCAGCTGGGATCACCCTATGGTGCAAGGCACCTTAGACATGATCTGTGATGATGACTTTGGTACTGCGTCAGTCGCATTACTTAAAAACAAAAAATTACCACCAGGCACCTTTTTTGTTGAGCTAATTTACGTAGCAGCAGCCATGGCACCAAAAGCGCTGCAAGTTGGCCGCTTTTTACCGCCGACGCCGATTCGTATTTTGCTCGACAAAGCCAGTAATAACCTAGGCGATAATGTAGGTTTTGATGGCTTTAATCAGCAGCTTTCTGCGGTAGGCCGTCAAACAGCCAGTAAACTTGCTGGAGCACTACAAAGTGCGATTCACCCAATGCTTAAAACAGCACAAGAAATGGCGCAAACTAAGTTAGAAGTCATTCGCACTGCGGCGCTTGAGCAAATGCAACAATCGCTCAGTGAAGAGCAGGCGCGTTTAGCTGCTTTAAAACAGATAAACCCAAATATTCGTGAAGAAGAGCTTACCTTCTACGACAAGCAACGCACTGAACTAACAACTTATATTGGCAAAGCCCAGCTGCAACTAGATGCCATTCGCTTAATTGTGGTATCACATTGATTTGAGAGCTGAGCTTTAAGTTATAAGCTGTAAGTTTTAAGTTTAAAAAAGCGCGGTGTATTAAGTTACAGCGCGCTTTTTTATTACATGTTACGCTGAAAACCCACGCCAACAAGATATTGCCTATTCGTAGCAGCGATTTTATATCACGACAGAGGTTGTTTCGAGGCTGAATGTTATCCCGTACTTACACTTTGCATTTGCGCGGGGTAAACCCGCGCCTACAAAATACTGCCCATTCGTAGCAGCGATTTTATATCACGACAGAGGTTGTTTCGAGGCTGAATGTTATCCCGTACTTACACTTTGCATTTGCGCGGGATAAACCCGCGCCTACAAGATATTACAAATTTGTAGCAGCGATTTTATATCGCGACAGGAGTTGTTTCGCGGCTAATTTTACCCCGAGCTTACACTTTTCATTTGCGCGCGGTAAACCACCCACGCCTACATATTGGTAGCAGCGAGTTTACCTCGCGATAAAGCCCATTATTTACCACTGAGGGCACAAAGGCGCTTCGCGCTACACAGAGAAACCAAAGTAAAAAATCACTTATTTCTTCTCTGTGTTCTCGGTGGTGAATTAATCACTGAACGAACTTTAATCTAATTGCGCGGGGTAAACCCGCGCCTACGAGATATTGCACATCCCGTAGCAGCGATTTTATATCGCGATTTTTCGAGGTACAACATGGGGAAAACAAATTACTCAGGTCTGCCTTTATTGCGCTTACCTAATAAATACGCGTCGCGAAACTTCATAAAATGCTGTTCAAGCTTAGTTGCTGCATCAACCTCCCCAGCTAGTGCTAAAACCATAATGGCCACTTCAGCGGTGCCAAGTTGGTGTGCGTGAGGGGCTACACGTAAGCGATAATCTGACAGTTTTTCTGCGGTAATTGAGAGGACTGGCAACTCGTCTAAATACGGGCTTTTGCGGATCATTTTTTTCGCTTCACGCCATGTGCCATCTAAAAAGATAAACAAGGGACGTTTATTAGACTGGTGTTGTACATCAGTAATAACGCGTGCGGTATCTTCAACATCTGTAGCAGGAAAGATCACCATAGGTTGATATTGCGGGTCATTTAATAAGGCTAATAGTTTATCGTCAGGATCAGTTCTGTCCCAACGAAAAGCATGATTATCAGGAATAATTTCAGCAATTAATCGCCCTGTATTAGAGGGTTTAAAACTCTCGTTGTGATACATAAGTAAGCATACCGCCGCATGACTATCAGCCTGCTCTACACCATCACAAATACAGTAATGTTTCGCGATTAAGCATCGTTCACAGCGATCCATTTTACCGCCACGGGCATTAAACTCACGACGAGACTCACTAATTTGTTGAGCGCGTAAAACCAGTACTGAATTACTTGAGGTATTAGTCACTACGATTACCTATAAATTGATCGGCGCGTATTGTAGCTAAAATCAAAATGAATTGATATCTGCTATCAAAACGTTGCACCTCTGTTTTAAGCGTCAAGTAAAAGTACTTACTAACTAAATATTATGGCAGTTAAACAATTAAAGGGCTCCAATCAAAAATAAACTGTTATCAATAAATTACTGGTTACTCATGCTCAATGAAGCATTGATTCCAGCAAATATAATATCAAGCGATCCATCAACATCATCAACTGTTAATTGAGCTGTACTATCACAACTCATCGACATAGAAAAACCATGTAAATAATCAGCAAGTAAATTTAGTGAAGCCTTTTCTGCTGATACTTCCAGATTTAAATCCTTTGTAATTATTTTAAATCTATCAATAAAAACGTTAGCTGGGCTTGTAGAATTCATAGACAACAATGTTTGCAGCAAACCATCATATTTACTTAAAAGTGCAACATAGCTTTTTGAGAGCTTTCGTAACTCTACCTCCCACTCTAAATCATTCTTAGGTATATACATCTCAAAAATTAGAGATGTTGTTAGCTCTTCTAACAGCACGTTTTTATTTTTAAAATAATAATATATTGCCATTGCATCTACATGAAGCTCTGCCGACAAAGATCGAATACTCGGTATCTTACCGCTTGTTAACATCAGTTTTTTAGCCGTTTTTATTATTTCCTCACCGCTTAATACCTTTGATTCTTTTTGCGGCCGGCCTCTTTTTTTAACCGTCATAACCCTGCCTAATTTATTGAAGTTTACAAAAATATTCTACAGTGTAGAATATTCGATATTAATATAGAGTCAACATAAGAGACAACTATGGCTAATTTAGCATTTATAGCAACAAGTTTGGATGGCTACATTGCAGATAAAAATAATGAAATTGATTGGTTATATTCAATCCCCAACCCTAATAATTTAGATATGGGATTTGTTAAGCATATGCAAAGTATTGATGCCTTAGTTATGGGCCGCAACACATTTGAATTAGTGTTAACGCTAGAATGTGAATGGCCATATTCAAAGCCTGTATTTGTTTTAAGTAATACCCTAAGCAGTGTGCCAGCAAGCTGTGAAGGTAAATTTTCTATAGTAAAAGGTGATTTACGAGAGTTAACTACAAAACTTCAAGATGATGGCTATAAAAATTTATATATAGATGGCGGTGTGACAATTCAAAACTTCCTAAAAGATGATCTGATAGACGAAATGATAATTACCACAATTCCTGTTTTATTAGGTGCTGGTATTTCGTTATTTGGTCAGCTGAAAGATACTCTCGAATTTCGATGCATAAAGTCTGAAGTATTCCCTCATGGTATTAGTCAAAGTCATTTTAAAAGACACAGAATATAATTTAAAACAGTTAAAATTCCTTTCCTCCTCCCCTCTCAAGTTAATATTTTAATTTACGATTGAGTAAGTCTGTAGGGAGAAACCCCCTCATACAAACTTACTCAATTTTGATTAGCTGGTATTCAGCCTCAAAGCAAAAATGTCACATTACAGAATAAAGGTAGCAACTTTTTCGTTTAAGTCAGTTGCGCGATCTTTAAGCATTTTGGCTTGACTTAAATGAGTCATCGCCGACGAAGTGATTTCATCAGTGACATCTTTTATCGCGACCGTGTTTCTGGTTATCTCATTTGTTACTTGAGTTTGCTCCTCGGCTGCAACGGCAATTTGTCCCGCCATATCGGAGATCTCATTCACTGCTTGAGTAATCTCTTCTAAAGCTTGTGCTGCGGCGTTGACATCGTGAACACTATTATTAGCTAAACTTTTACTGCTATCCATCAAGCTAACCGCTTTTTTAGTGGTATTTTGCAACGTTTCAATCGTGGTATAAATCTCTGCAGTAGAGTTTTGAGTTCGATGTGATAACACCCGAACTTCGTCTGCGACAACTGCAAAACCACGGCCTTGCTCGCCGGCACGCGCCGCTTCAATCGCAGCATTTAATGCTAGTAAATTAGTTTGCTCTGCAATCTCCTGAATCGTCGTTAAAATACTTGAGATTGCTTGTGCATGCAGGCTCAGCTCACTGATCACTACTGTGGTTTCATCAATTTCTGATGCCAATGAGTTAATCGTGGTTCTGGTTTTATCAACTAAGCTTTTCCCCTGAATACTGCTTTGCGCCGACTGCTGGGATGCGGCAGCGGTATTTTCAGCGTTAGCTGCAATTTCATGAGTAGCACTGGACATCTCTGTAACTGCGGTAGCAACCATTGTAACTTCTTGCTGTTGGCGCTGTAGTTCATTAACGCTTGATTGATTGGTTAACAGACTTTTCTCTGCATCTGAGTCTAGATCAGTCGCTAGTTGACGAATATGACCGATCAGCTGATGTTGACTACTTACAAAACTATTAAAGCTATCAGCTAACATGCCGACTTCGTCTTGGCTGTCGACTGTAATACGCTGAGTTAAATCACCATTGCCTGCAGCAATACGAGATAACGCTTGCGACACGCGACTTAGTGGCCCTAGTAGCAAACTTAACAACCAAGAAATAGATAATACACTAATGATCAGTGCTAACGTTGCCAGTCCTAACTGGGTGACCATCAAGCTTACTAATGGTGCCTCTAACGTTTGTTTGTCGAGTACAAAAACTAGCTGCCAATCTGTATTTTGGATTTTTTCCCCCCAAAGTAGCTTATCCCGAGCTTCAGTTTCAAAATAAACAGGCGTAAGTTGGCCTGTTTGGCTACTTGATTCGATTAGTCGGCTGCTTAATTTAGTCTCAATATTGGTAATTTTACCCATCAATTTACTTGAGTCTTTATAGGCGATCACAGTACCGTCTTCATGCATCATGATGGCATAACCGTTTGCCGGTAGAGACATATTGCTAACGCTATCGACAATACTCGCAATTGACACATCACCGCCAACCACACCATTGCGCACTGGATGAGCTATGGTAACGACCAATAGATTAAAGGCCACATCCAAATAAGGCTTGGTAATTATGCTGCTACGAGCTTGTTGTGACTGCTGATACCAAGGACGTGTTCTAGGATCATAACCTGAGCGGTCAATACTGGGATCAGAGTCCACCATCAGCCCGTCGCGGTTACCAAAATAGGTTAATTGAAAATCGCCAGATACCTGTGCTTGCTGCAATGCATTAAGCGTATCACCTTCGACTTTAGTGGCGACAGAAGCGATCACTCGCTGACGATCGGTTAACCATGCTTCGATACGCGCGGCTTGCTGTTTACCTGCTTGCCTCACACTATCAACACTGTTTTGCAGTAACAACGCTTTTTGCGTGGAGTAGCTATACCATGACAATAATACAACAACAATTACGAGGGCGAGAACAACCGATAATAATATTTTTTTCTTTAGTGAATATGAATTCATATTGAGTGCTAATACTGACTTTAATTAAATTGAAATACGGATATAAATACAGCTTGGGGTTAGCTTAATTTAGAGTATGAATTGAGAGACAATTCTCAATCTTGTTCTATTTTCGCATACAAGATTTAAATAATAAATTAAAATCAAAGATTTAAGAGAATATAAAAAGAAGCATTATTAATTCAATGTAAAACTTAAATTAATAACCTAACGAGTGTAAATAAATAGCACGGTATAAATACTGCACGTATATTATTATTTAAAATAATTGTAACGCCTAGTCATTATATTAAATTAAGCAAAAGTAATAAGCCGTGACGACGGAGCAGTCACCCTGTATGAAATCCATATTATAGCTCTACTTTTCTGATCATCATCTGTGAAAGGGTTTAACAGGGTTTTTCTAGTCAACGGTTTATCTTCTTCATTAATTTTTAGTAGTAACGCTTTTCCATCAATCTCAGCGCTTGTAATACTAGTATCAAAGTAGATTGGTTGTCTTGCTTTTTGCCACTTATGACTTAAAACTTGTAACTTCCCTAAACGCAAAAAGCCCCGCATTTTCATGCAGGGCTTTTAATAATTTTGTAAAACTGTGATTAACTCATTGCAGCTTGTAACTTTTTCATTGCTGTTTTTTCAAGTTGACGAACACGCTCTGCAGATACGCTGTATTTTTCAGCCAGTTCTTGCAGTGTTGCTTTATCGTCTGATAACCAACGAGCACTAACAATGTCTTGTGAACGTTCATCTAGGGTTTTTAACGCACTAAATAAACGTGTATGAGATTGCTCTTGATATTGTTGCTGTTCAACTTCTTCAGCTAAATCATTACTGCCATCAGTTAAGTATTGCACAGGCGAATAGGTACTAGTTGGTGCGTCATCGCTGTCGTCACCGGTTAAATCAAAGCCCATGTCTTGGCCGCTCATGCGCGATTCCATTTCACGAACTTCTTTTTCACTCACACCTAGCTCACTCGCTACGGTAGCAACTTCAGCTTGGTTAAACCAACCTAAACGTTTTTTGTTTTTACGAAGATTAAAAAACAATTTGCGTTGCGCTTTAGTGGTCGCAACTTTAACAATGCGCCAGTTTTTAAGTACAAATTCGTGTATTTCGGCTTTGATCCAATGCACTGCAAATGAAACCAAACGTACGCCCACTGATGGGTCAAAACGTTTTACTGCTTTCATCAGGCCGATATTGCCTTCTTGGATCAAATCAGCTTGCGGTAGACCGTAACCTGAGTAACCTTTAGCTATATGTGCAACAAAACGAAGGTGAGACATGATGAGTTGCTTTGCAGCGTTAAGATCGCCATCTTCCTGTAAGCGAGTCGCTAACTCTTTTTCTTGCTCAGCACCTAGCATAGGTATAGTGCTTACCGCTTGAAGGTAACCGTCCATACTTGCGCTTTGCTGTCCAACTGTGAGTGCCATTGCGTATAAATCTTTACTCATTTTTCACCTCAGTGATAAACATTTGAAACCATCTTAGCACTCTTTCACTTAGAGTGCTAACTTCAATGTAAAACTTTTTTTCGATTGAAGCAAGTGGTTTTTTCAGTGTTTTTTATTCTACTTTAAACGCCTGAATAAGCGATGAATTCTAGCTTTGCGGTGAGTTGGTTATGATAAAGCAATTCACCACAACCAACTTAATCAATGATTATAAAAAATAATTGTTACACTTTATCGGGTTCGATTTCTTTTATATATCGATTAACAGATAAGTAGGAGCCAACAAACCCTAAGCTGGTTGCAAGCAGCACTAACGCACCAAACTCGCCTAAGCTTAAGCCGATTAAATTAAAGTTAGTTTGATACACTCCAGCGACTTGGGTGACTGCAGATCCAAGCCACCACATCATGAGGGCCACACATATAAAAGCAAACAAACCACCAACAATGCCATACCAAATGCCGGTCCATAAAAATGGCGCATGAATAAAGGTATTGGTTGCACCGACTAGCTTCATCACTTGGATCTCTTCTTTCTTATCCATAATTGATAAGCGAATAGTGTTGCCTATGATCAAAGTTACCGAAGTCAGTAATAACAACGCGATGGTGATCACGCTTTCTTTTAACAGGCTTAATAATGCATTTAAACGTTCAAGCCAGGCAATATCTAATTTACCAAAATCGACTTCACGCTCTGCTTCAAGCTTTTTTAATAATGCTTGCGCGGCGTTTGGTTGACGATGGCGAGAAGTCGGCGTGACGATAACAACATCTGGCAGAGGATTGCTATCTAAATATTCAAGTGCTTGGCCAAACCCTGATACTTCTTTAAATTCAATGAGCGCATTTTGTTTAGAAATAAAAGTGACATTATCAATTTCAGGGTAGAGTGCTAAGCGTTTAACAAGCGTTTGTGTTTCTTGTTCACTCATAGATTCTTTTACAAATAATGAAATCTCTGCAGCTTCTTCAAAGCCACTGCTGACCTGCTGCACATTTTTAACCACTAAATACAAGGTCGCTGGTAAGGTTAAACTTAAACCCAACACCGCAATGGTCATCATTGACGCCATCGGTGTGCGCCACATTTCGCCTAGGCTATATACACCTTGGCGAAATATATTCAGCACAAAGAAATATCCGGCTGCAAAAACTGATTTTTTTACTCGTTCATTTTGGCTTTTTCGGCCTTTGAATAACAAACTCATAGTGTTGCCTCTGCCAATGGATCTTGACTCATGCGACCATCTTTTAAGGTTAAGCTACGGTATTTCATTCGCGAGATCAGCCCTAAATCATGGGTGGCAATTAAGACTGTAGTGCCATGATTATTAAATTCTTCAAACAAACGCAAGATATCCATGGAAAGCTCAGGATCTAGGTTACCTGTTGGTTCATCTGCAAGTAATAATGGCGGAGAGTTTACAATTGCCCGGGCAATCCCAACTCGCTGTTGTTCACCACCAGAGAGTGTTGAAGGGTGGCATTTTACTTTATCTAGCAAGCCAACTTTATCAAGTGCGCCATGCACACGCTTTTCAATTTGCTTATGATGCGTACCTTCGATAATTAGCGGCAAGGCAACATTATCAAAAATAGTGTGGCGCTCTAATAAACGGTGGTTTTGAAATATGATACCAATATCACGGCGGACATAAGGAATTTGCCGCGATTTTACTGCATTTAAATCAACGCCATTAATAAAAACATGACCCGCCGACGGGCGTTCCATTAAACTAATGAGTTTAAGTAAGGTACTTTTACCAGCACCACTGTGACCAGTTAAAAAAGCCAATTCACCCGGTTTAACATGAAAATTAACTTTTTCCAGTGCTCGGTGACCACCGGGATATGTTTTGCTGACTTGCTGAAAATTTATCATTTTAGTTATCAATCATCCACAGCTGAAAAGGGAGCAAGCTCCCCTTTGAAATTTAAACTTCGTCCTCATCTTGGCTAAATAGCGCATCAATGAAGTCATTACTATTAAATGCACGTAAATCATCAATGCCTTCACCAACACCAATATAGCGGATCGGAATATTAAATTTATCGGCGACGGCAAAAATAACCCCACCTTTGGCTGTACCATCTAACTTAGACAATGTAATACCGGTAAGGCCAACACACTGATTAAATAAGTTCACTTGGCTAATTGCATTTTGCCCTGTGCCAGCATCGATGGTTAGCATCACTTCATGCGGTGCATCGGGATCAATTTTCTTCATCACTCGGGCTATTTTTTCAAGCTCTTGCATCAAGTTGTCTTTATTTTGCAAGCGACCAGCTGTATCTGCAATTAACACATCAACGTTACGCGCTTTGGCAGCTTGAAATGCATCAAATATCACTGAGGCACTATCAGCACCGGTGTGCTGTGCAATTACTGGGATTTTATTACGCTCACCCCATACTTGTAATTGCTCAACCGCAGCTGCACGGAAAGTATCACCTGCAGCTAACATGACTGATTTACCTTGATCCTGAAATTGCTTAGCAAGTTTACCAATGGTCGTTGTTTTACCAACTCCATTAACACCCACCATTAAAATAACAAATGGTTTTTTATCAGCAGGAATTTCTAATGGCTGTTCTGCCGTTTTAAGCATCGCCGCCATTTCTTGCTTCATTAGCTCATATAATGCATCACCATCTTTTAACTGTTTGCGGTTAGCCGCATCAGTCAAACGATCGATCAGCTTCATGGTGGTATCAACACCTAAGTCGGCTGTTAATAGCTGAGTTTCAAGATCTTCAAATAATTCATCATCAATTTTCTTACCAGTGAAAATCGATGCAAAGCCAGAACCTAAGTTTACTTTGGTTTTTAATAAGCCTTTTTTAAGACGAGCAAAAAAACCTTCTTTCTTAGGTTTTTCAGCTGTTTTTGCTTCCTCGATAGCAAGCTCTGCCGTTAATCGCTCTTGCTCTAAACGCTCAGCTTCCGCCTCTTCTGCAGCAATACGTTGTTGCTCTACACGTTCGGCTTCAGCTTGCTCTGCGGCAATACGTTGTTGCTCTACACGCTCAGCTTCGGCCTGCTCTGTGGCAATGCGTTGTTGCTCTGCACGTTCAGCTTCGGCTTGCTCGGCAGCAATACGCTCTCGCTCTACACGTTCAGCTTCGGCTTGCTCTGCAGCAATACGCTCGCGTTCAACACGTTCAGCTTCCGCCTGTTCTGCGGCAATGCGTTGTTGCTCTACACGCTCAGCTTCGGCTTGCTCGGCAGCAATACGCTCTTGCTCTACACGTTCAGCTTCGGCTTGCTCTGCAGCAATACGCTCTTGCTCTTCACGTTCAGCTTCGGCTTGCTCTGCAGCAATACGCTCTTGCTCTACACGTTCAGCTTCGGCTTGCTCTGCAGCAATACGCTCTTGCTCTACACGTTCAGCTTCGGCTTGCTCCGCGGCAATACGCTCTTGCTCTAAACGCTCAGCTTCGGCTTGCTCTGCTGCGATACGCACTTGTTCTACACGTTCAGCTTCAGCTTGCTCGGCAGCAATACGCTCTTGCTCTAAACGCTCAGCTTCAGCCTGCTCAGTAACAATACGCTCTTGCTCTAAACGCTCAGCTTCGGCTTGTTCTGCTGCAATACGTTCTTGCTCTAAAAGCATTGCTTCTTCTTGCTGTACTAAACGAGCGGCTTCATCGCGGCGTTGTTGTTCTGCTTGTTCTGTTGCTGCTAATTCAGCATCTGTGATAGCTTGGCGTTCAGCATCACGTGCCTCAGCTTGCTCTACAGCAATACGCTGTTGTTCTAAGCGCTCTGCTTCAGCTTGCTCTGCAACAATGCGCTGTTGTTCTAAGCGCTCTGCTCCTGCCTGCTCTGCAGCAATGCGCTGTTGTTCTAAACGCTCAGCTTCAGCTTGCTCTGCAGCAATGCGCTGTTGTTCTAAGCGCTCTGCTTCTGCCTGCTCTGCAGCAATGCGCTGTTGTTCTAAACGCTCAGCTTCCGCTTGCTCTGCAGCAATGCGCTGTTGCTCTGCGCGCTCAGCTTCCGCCTCTTCTGCAGCAATTCGTTGTTGCTCTAAACGCTCAGCTTCAGCTTGCTCTGCCGCAATACGCTGTTGTTCTAAGCGCTCAACTTCCGCTTGTTGGTTATCGGCCTCTTGGGCGGTCTGCTCTACTTGTTGGTTTTTATCTGACTTACCAAAACCAAACCAAGACAGGAATTTATTTTTTTTTGCCATACTTGCTAATAACCACTTATAAAAATCTGATAAACTAACGGTAATACTTTGTGTATTCGCTGCATTGCTTTAAAACAAAGCCGCTAATAACCACAACATATTGTCTAAGATGCTCATAGTAACACTTTTAGCGCAGTTGAAAAATGACACGCTACTATATGATTGCAATATTATCTGAGCTGGATTCTAGATACCATTTTTTAGTGAGCTAAATGAGAAATAAATCACCACAAAAACAAGTGAGTAATAAAGCCAGCGATGGTGTTATTAGGATCATCAGCGGGCAATTTCGTGGCCGTAAATTACCAGTAAAAGATGTACAAGGTCTTCGTCCAACCACAGATCGTATCAAAGAAACGGTATTTAACTGGTTAATGCAAGATACTCGCGATACTAGAGTACTCGATTGTTTTGCAGGTTCCGGTGGATTAGGTTTTGAAGCACTCTCTCGTTTTGCTCTCAGTGCACGCTTTTTAGAGATGGATAAACTAGCCGCCAACCAATTACAAACTAATATTGACACGTTAAAACTCACTAATGCTGAAGTAATTTGCACCGACAGTTTGCTTTATTTAAGTAACAATACTCAGCAACAACAGTTTAACTTAGTGTTTATTGATCCACCTTTTCGCCAAGGTTTAGCCCAAAAATGCTGTGATTTACTCACTGAAAATGACTGGTTAAGTAAAAACGCCCTCATTTATGTTGAAGTTGAAAGCGAGATGAGTGCGTTACAAACACCCAGCAATTGGCTGTTATTGAAAGAAAAAGCGGCGGGACAAGTATTTTGCCGCCTCTATGAACTACAGTAAAATTAGTAACATAGAAATATTTTTTGTTTCCACTTGGAGCAGACAATATTTATCCTTTACATGTGGTGCGGCTTCGGATTACAATACTGCACCATTTTTGAACCACTTGATCATTGTTTGATCAACTTGAGCAACGCTCATTATTTAGGTAGGTGAATTTTTAATGCCAGTAATTAAAGTAAGAGAGAACGAACCGTTTGACGTAGCACTTCGTCGCTTCAAGCGTTCATGTGAAAAAGCAGGTATCCTTTCAGAAGTTCGTCGTCGCGAGCACTATGAAAAGCCAACAGCTGAGCGTAAGCGTAAAAAAGCTGCAGCGGTTAAGCGTCACATGAAGAAGCTTTCTCGCGATAACGCACGTCGCGTTAAATTATATTGATCAGTATTGGTCTTGTATAAATGAGCCTTTTAATAAAGCTAAAAGATGCGCAAAAAGATGCGATGCGAGCGAAAGACAAATCTCGTCTTAACCCAATTCGTATGGTGCTTGCTGCAATCAAGCAGCGTGAAATTGACGAGCAAATAACACTTGATGATGACGGTATTACCGCAGTATTAGTGAAGCTTGTTAAACAACGCCGTGATTCTTACACTCAGTATACTGATGCTGGCCGTGAAGATTTAGCCGAAATTGAAGCCAATGAGATTACAGCTCTTGAAGAATTCTTACCTCAACAATTGAGTGAAGAAGAAATCATAGCTCTTATTGATGCGGCTATTGCTGATACTAACGCAGCAGGTATGCAAGATATGGGTAAAGTAATGGGTATAATCAAAAGCAAAGCTGAAGGTCGCGCCGATTTAGGTAAGATCTCTGGTTTAATTAAGCAACGATTAACTGCCTAATACTCCCACATACAGATGTATGATTTAAGCAAACCGAGCCATGTGCTCGGTTTCTTCGTTTTTCGCTTTAATAAAAATAGCATTTGTGTTCAAATCTAAATTGTAGAACTAAATTATCTGATATTTCGTTCACCTTATTTTCTATTTATCTCAGGACTACACTTTACTAATGGCTGGAAAGATCCCACGTAATTTTATAGATGATTTACTTGCCAGAACCGATATTGTTGAGCTAATTGACTCCAAAGTTGGCTTAAAAAAAGCGGGCAAAGATTACCAAGCCTGTTGCCCTTTTCATAACGAAAAATCCCCATCATTTACTGTATCTCAAGACAAACAGTTTTATCATTGCTTTGGTTGTGGTGCGAACGGCAACGCTATTTCATTTGTTATGGAATACGACAAGCTTGAATTTGTTGATGCCATTGAAGAACTTGCAAGCATCCTAAATCTCGATGTTCCCCGCGAGCAAGGCACCAGTAATGGTCCAGAGCGTACCGCAGAACAAAAACGCTCAGATTACGATTTAATGCTCCATAGTGCGCGCTTTTATCAACACCAGTTAAAACATCATGCTAATTCAGCAACCGTAATAGACTATGTAAAAGGCCGAGGCCTAAGTGGCGAAACAGTTAAAAAGTTTATGATTGGTTATGCCCCCAGTGAATGGGAAGGCCTTTGCCAACAACTTGGCCGCAATAAAGAACAAAAAGAGCAATTAGTTGAGCTAAAGCTGGCCTCAGAGAAAACCCCTGGCCGCCAATTTGACTTCTTTCGTGATCGCTTAATGTTCCCTATTCGCGATAAACGTGGTCGTGTTATTGCCTTTGGTGGCCGTGTGATGCAAGCGGATCAAGGGCCTAAATATTTAAACTCGCCAGAAACCCGTATCTTCCATAAAGGCTTTGAACTATATGGATTATATGAAGCAAAACAAGCGCATAAAAAACTTGAACATGTGCTCATAGTTGAAGGCTATATGGATGTAGTAGCACTGAGCGAGCAAGGTATTGAATATGCAGTAGCTGCGCTTGGTACCGCCACCACCGCTGAGCACATGCATACATTGTTTAGAACCACAGACCGAGTAATTTGTTGTTATGATGGTGACCGCGCTGGCCGAGATGCCGCTTGGCGTGCACTCGAAAATGCCCTGCCCTATTTAAATGATGGCAAAGCGCTACTGTTTGTATTTTTACCAGACGGTGAAGATCCCGATTCATTAGTACAAAAAGAAGGCAAAGAAGCGTTTGAACTACGTTTATCTCAAGCCGATGATTTTACCAAAGTGCTGTTTAATAAACTCAGCCAAGAGATTGATTTAACTACCGATGCAGGTAAAGCTAAGCTTCTTAGTGCTGTGCTTCCGTTGATTGAAAAAATCCCTAGTCAGTTTTATCAAGAAAACTTATTAGAGCACTTAGGTCGATTAATAGGCCGCACTAAAGAGCAGTTAAACAATCGCTTAAAAACACCTAAACAGCAGCATGCGATTGAGCGAAAATTTAAAATTACGCCAATGCGTCGCGCAATTGGGTTACTAATTCAGCATCCTAAGTTAGCCAATACAGTGCCCTATTTAGCTGATTTAGCACAAATGAATATTGCTGGTATCGCCTTACTTATTAAGCTACAACATTGCGCCTTACAAAATAGTGACATTACTACAGCGCAATTAATTGAATCATTTCGAGAAACACCCGAGTATGAAGCGCTCATTAAGCTCGCTACTTGGCGTCATGAGATCAATGACGACCGTTTAGAGGACGAATTTAAAAATACTTTCAGATTTATTGAAGATCAGTGTTTAAATTATCGACTCGAGACCTTATTAATAAAAGACAAGACCCAAGGGCTTACGAGTGAAGAAAGGCTAGAATGTTTAGCCCTTACTCAAGCGTTAAAAGGGTCGAAAAGACACTAACAGCTAGTCAAAAATGAATTATGCTGTTATACTGTGCTATTCACTGCGTCAAATAATACTTAGCTTGGCTTAATAAATAAGCGAGCTGGCGCCTGTTGTATCAACTTATCAGAGTGGAAGAAACAATCTCTATGGATCCAACTCCTCAGTCACAATTAAAACTTCTGATTCAAAAAGGTAAAGAGCAAGGTTATTTAACTTTTGCAGAAGTTAATGATCACCTTCCACAAGATATTATCGATTCAGATCAAGTAGAAGATATCATTAGTATGATCAATGATATGGGTATCAAGGTTAGCGAAAACGCGCCTGATGCCGATGAATTGATGATGCAAGAAACAACAACAGATGAAGACGCAGCAGAAGCTGCAGCCGCTGCGCTTGCTACTGTAGATAAAGAAATCGGCCGTACAACGGATCCGGTTCGTATGTACATGCGTGAAATGGGTACTGTTGAACTGCTTACCCGTGAAGGCGAAATCGTTATCGCTAAGCGTATTGAAGAAGGGATCAACCAAGTACAAATCTCGGTTGCAGAATACCCTGAAGCAATTACATACCTGCTTGAGCAATGGGATAAGTTTGAAGCAGAAGAAATGCGCTTAAGCGACATTATCTCTGGTTTTTTCGATCCTAATGAAGATGCTGCGCCAATCTCTGCTACCCATATCGGTTCTGAATTAAGCGAAAAAGAACTTGATGATGAAGATGACGATGATACTGATAGCGATGATGAAGACGAAGAAGAAGTAGATACTGGCCCAGATCCTGAAGAGGCTCGTGTACACTTTGAAAACCTTCGTGATCTTTACAATAAAGCACGCGACACGTTTGATAGTAAAGGCCGTTCACATCCAGAATCGCAAGCTGCGATTTTTGAGATTGGTGAGCTGTTTAAAACCTTTAAACTAGTGCCGAAACAGTTTGATCGTATGGTTAACAACATGCGTGAAATGATGGACAGAGTTCGTGTTCAAGAACGTATCGTCATGAAACAAGCTGTACAAATCGCTAAGCTACCGAAGAAAACTTTTGTTAAGCACTTTGCTAATAATGAAACTGATGCTGCATGGATTGATCTTGAGATTGCTGCGAATGAAAAACATTCTGCAAAATTAGAAGAAATCAAACCAGAAATCATCCGCTGTATTAATAAACTATGTGTAATCGAAGAAAGCACAGGTTTAAGCATTGAGCGTATTAAAGACATCAACCGTCGTATGAGCATTGGTGAAGCAAAAGCGCGCCGTGCGAAGAAAGAGATGGTTGAAGCGAACTTACGTCTTGTAATCTCAATTGCTAAAAAATATACCAACCGTGGTTTACAATTCTTGGATTTAATCCAAGAAGGTAACATTGGTTTGATGAAAGCTGTTGATAAGTTTGAATATCGCCGTGGTTATAAGTTCTCAACTTATGCTACGTGGTGGATCCGTCAAGCAATCACACGCTCTATCGCCGACCAAGCGCGTACAATCCGTATTCCGGTGCATATGATTGAAACGATTAATAAACTTAATCGTATTTCTCGTCAAATGCTGCAAGAAATGGGTCGTGAGCCAAATCCAGAAGAATTAGCAGAACGCATGATGATGCCTGAGGATAAAATCCGTAAGGTACTTAAGATTGCTAAAGAGCCAATTTCTATGGAAACGCCAATCGGTGATGATGAAGATTCGCACTTAGGCGACTTTATCGAAGACACTACTATTGATTCGCCAATCGACTCGGCAACAATGGAATCTCTTCGCGGTGCTACCAACGATGTGCTTGCAGGCCTAACAGCCCGAGAAGCAAAAGTATTGCGTATGCGTTTTGGTATCGATATGAATACCGACCATACCTTAGAAGAAGTAGGTAAACAGTTTGATGTAACGCGTGAGCGTATTCGTCAAATCGAAGCGAAGGCACTACGTAAATTACGCCACCCTTCACGCTCTGACTTATTGAAAAGCTTCTTAGATGCTAAGTAATTAGCAAATACAGATTTAAATTTAAAAGGCCGCTGTAGCGGCCTTTTTTCTATTTACAGGAAATAATTATGGCTTGGATCCAAATCCGTATCAATGCTAATGCTGCAACCGCAGATGCAGTAAGTGATCTATTAATGGCAGCAGGCAGTGCGTCTGTTACCTTTATTGATGCTAAAGACACCCCTATTTACGAACCAAAAATCGGCACTGTGGTGTTTTGGGCTGACACGACTGTGATTGGTTTATTCGAAGCTAACCACGATATGAATGCGGTGATAGCTCTATTACAGCGCCACGACGAGTTAAAAGACACCTTAGTGTACAAAATAGAGCAACTTGAAGACAAAGACTGGGAACGCGAATGGATGGATAACTTCCACCCAATTCAGTTTGGTGAAAAACTATGGATCTGCCCAAGCTGGCGTGATATTCCCGATCCTGATGCCGTCAATGTACTGCTTGACCCTGGCCTTGCTTTTGGCACTGGCACCCATGCCACCACCGCTTTGTGCTTAAAATGGCTAGAAAGCCAAGATTTGACCGGTAAAACTGTGGTCGACTTTGGTTGTGGCTCTGGAATTCTAGGTATCGCAGCTATCAAACTTGGCGCTGAGCGCATGATCGGCATCGATATAGACCCTCAAGCCCTTGAAGCAAGCTTAGATAATGCACAGCGAAACGGCGTTGCAGATAAACTCGAAGTATACTTGCCAGAAAATCAGCCTGAGTTTAGCGCCGATATCGTGGTGGCCAATATTTTAGCTGCGCCACTGCGTGAATTACACAGCGTGATTTTAGGCTTGTTAAAACCAGGTGGTAAAATTGCTATGTCGGGAATTTTAGAAGAACAAGCGCAGTCGGTAGCAGATGTTTATGCCCCTTTTTTAGCGCTTGATGATATCGCTGTTGAAGGTGAATGGACACGTGTAAGTGGTATGAAAAAAGCTTAACTTGCTGGGTTCGGCAATTTAGAGTATTAACGCAAAACCTTCATGTAAAGCCTGTAATTAACAGGCTTTACCTATTATTTACACGCCAAAAAACTGAATGATTTCTTATCACAAATTAGTTCTGTATAAAATTCACACAAATAGAGCCGTTCGTCAAACTGTTATCAAATGTCAATATGCAAAAGTCAAAAAAAAGTCACTTTTGTTCAATTTATAGCCTTTGATTTTCGACAAAAAAACCGTAAACTTAGCGCCCCTTGAAAAGAGGCCTATTGAATACAGTGCGTATCGGAACATATCAATTAGAAAACAATGTAATTGTGGCGCCAATGGCGGGAATTACAGATAGACCATTTAGACAACTTTGTCGCCGCTTAGGTGCGGGGCTAGCTGTATCTGAAATGCTATCGTCAAATCCTTTGGTATGGAAAACCGAGAAATCGATGAACCGTATGGATCACAGTGGTGAATCGGGAATACGCGCGGTGCAAATCGCAGGAGCTGATCCTGAGCTTATGGCGCAGGCTGCACAATTCAATGTAAGTAATGGTGCACAGATCATAGATATTAATATGGGGTGCCCAGCTAAGAAAGTGAACAAGAAACTCGCAGGCTCCGCCCTTTTGCAGTTTCCTGGTTTAGTGGAAGAGATTATAGATGCGGTGGTTAGCGCTGTTGATGTACCTGTAACACTGAAAATCCGCACAGGATGGGATCAGGATAACCGTAACGGTGTTGAGATTGCGAGAATAGCTGAACGTTATGGCATAGCTTCATTGGCCGTACATGGGCGTACACGCGCATGTATGTACAAAGGTGAAGCTGAATACGCCACAATTAGGGATATAAAACGTTCAGTGTCGATACCTGTGGTTGCTAATGGTGATATTACATCTCCTGAAAAAGCAAAACAGGTTTTGGACTATACGGGTGCAGATGCCATTATGATTGGTCGAGCCGCCCAAGGTCGCCCTTGGATATTTAGGGAGATAGACCACTATTTGCGAACCGGTGAACATTTACCTGTGCCTCCAATTACGGAAGTACGTGGTATTTTGATGGAACACTTAGTGAACCTTCATGCGTTTTACGGCGAACCAATGGGAGCGCGCATCGCTCGCAAACATGTATCTTGGTATTTGCAAACCCATGACAGTGACGGTCAGTTTAGGCGAGTATTTAATGCTCTCGATAATCCACAGGCACAAATCGAGACATTAGAGCAATACTTTAAAACACTAGCAGCTAACTAAGAAAGAAAGAGATATAAACAATGTTCGAACAAAACGTGACTTCTCCATTTATCACTAACCCTCATGTTCAGTCACACGAGAAACCGCAGCCATTACGCGATGCAGTGAAGAAAGCTGTTCATCACTATTTAAAACAGCTTAACGGTCAAGATGTGCAAGACGTTTACGACCTTGTTCTTTCAGAGCTAGAAGCACCATTACTTGAAGAAGTAATGACTTACACACGTGGCAACCAAACACGTGCGGCAATCTTACTAGGTATCAACCGCGGTACTTTACGTAAGAAACTAAAGAAATACGGCATGAACTAATACCGAGTTGTGATTTATCACAACATTCGTTTGAAAAAGCACCTTCGGGTGCTTTTTTTATATCTTTAAAAATCCTCAAAAAAGCGTCTAATTGCAAAATCCTCACTCTGTATACCCAAATGACTTGTGTATAAATATCGTTTTTTAAGCGATATTCAGTTAAAATAGCGCCTTTCTAAGCTAGCTCAAACACTGAGGTAATCAAACTACAATGGATACACATCGTCCAATTCGTCGCGCACTACTAAGTGTGTCAGATAAAACCGGTATTGTTGAATTTGCTCGCGCTCTTGAATCACAAGGCGTAGACATCTTATCAACTGGCGGTACTTGTAAATTACTTGCCGATAACGGTATTAAAGTCACTGAAGTATCTGACCACACAGGTCACCCTGAGATCATGGATGGTCGCGTAAAAACTCTTCACCCAAAAATTCATGGCGGCATTTTAGCGCGTCGTGGTCAAGATGAAGATGTAATGGACGCTCATAACATCTCAGCTATCGATATCGTTGTAGTTAACTTATACCCCTTTGCGAATACAGTCGCTCAAGAAAACTGCAGCCTTGAAGATGCCATTGAGAACATTGATATCGGCGGCCCAACGATGGTACGTGCCGCGGCTAAAAACCACAAAGACGTGACTATTGTAGTAAACGCCAAAGATTACGACCGCGTGATCAGCGAAATGCAAAGCAACAATGGTTCAACTACATACAAAACACGTTTTGATCTTGCCATTGCAGCTTACGAGCACACCGCGCAGTACGATGGTATGATTGCTAACTACTTCGGTAAGATGGTTGCTGATTACACTGATGAAGCAGCTGAGGAAACTAAATTCCCACGCACTATCAATATGCAGTTTACTAAAAAACAAGACATGCGCTACGGTGAAAATTCACACCAAGATGCGGCTTTTTATGTTGAAAACGACGTTCAAGAAGCGTCTGTTGCAACTGCCATACAACTGCAAGGTAAAGCACTTTCTTTCAATAATATTGCTGATACAGATGCAGCTCTTGAATGTGTGAAAGAATTTGATGTACCAGCCTGTGTTATTGTTAAACATGCTAACCCTTGTGGCGTTTCAATCGGTGACAACATCCTTGAAGCCTATGATCGCGCATTCAAAACCGATCCTACGTCAGCATTTGGTGGCATCATTGCCTTTAACCAAGAGCTTGATGCTGATACCGCTGAAGCAATTGTGTCTCGTCAATTCGTTGAAGTGATCATTGCGCCTAAAGTATCAGAAGCTGCGGCACAAATTATTTCGGCTAAGCAAAATGTACGCTTACTAGAGTGTGGCCAATGGTCAGGCAAAGCGACAGGTCATGACATCAAACGCGTTAATGGCGGTGTACTCATCCAAGACCGTGATTTAGGTATGGTAACGCAAGGCGACTTAACGGTTGTGTCTAAGCGCCAGCCTACTGAGCAAGAACTTAAAGACTTATTATTCTGCTGGAAAGTAGCTAAATTTGTTAAGTCAAACGCCATTGTTTATGCCCGTGACGGTATGACCATTGGTGTAGGCGCAGGCCAAATGAGCCGCGTTTACTCAGCTAAAATTGCCGGAATTAAAGCCGCTGATGAAAACCTTGAAGTTAAAGGTTCAGTAATGGCATCTGATGCGTTCTTCCCATTCCGTGATGGTATTGATGCAGCTGCAGAGGCTGGTATTACAGCTGTGATCCAACCTGGTGGTTCAATGCGCGATGAAGAAGTTATCGCTGCCGCTGACGAAGCTGGTATGGCAATGGTGTTTACTGGCATGCGTCACTTCCGCCATTAATCACACAAAGAGCTAACTGCATCAGTTAGCTCTTTTTGTTTGCACCAAATTCACGTATTCTGCTTATTCTATAACCTATTCTAAAAATATAATGTGAAGGAACAGACGATGAAATTTGCACTAAAATCTCTACTTGTTGCCACCCTTGCGATGACATCAACTATGGCTATTAGCCATGAGCATGGCCATGATTCAGCATTAAATAATGCAGTTAAATCAAGCGAGCGCAGCAGTGATCGCGATCAATACCGCCACCCTGTCGAAACATTAGAGTTTTTTGGTTTTAAACCAACTATGACTGTTGTTGAGATTGCGCCTGGCGGCGGCTGGTACAGTGAAATTTTAGCGCCAGCACTGAAAGAGCAAGGCACTTATTATGCCGCGCATTTCCCTGCTGACTCATCGGTGGGTTATTACCAACGAGCTCTAGCTGGCTTTAAAAAGAAAATTGCTGAAGATGAGCGATTCAATAAAGTAAAGCTGACTGAATTCGCTCCTTCAACACATTTAGACATTGCCCCGGCGAGCAGCGCAGACATGGTGTTAACCTTCCGCAACGTACATAATTGGTATATGAGCAAAGATAAAGATGCCGCAGCTAATGCCTTTAAGTCTTTTTACAAAGCACTTAAACCAGGTGGTACTTTAGGTGTGGTTGAACATCGCCTACCTGAAGCGCAAGCTGATGAAATGCAAAAGTCATCAGGTTATATGAAACAAAGCGTGGTAATCGAACTTGCTAAACAAGCAGGCTTTGAACTGGCAGCAAGCAGTGACATAAATGCAAACTCTCTTGATACAGCCGATCACCCTAAAGGGGTATGGACCCTTCCACCAAGCCTTAGACTTGGCGAGCAAGATGCCGCTAAATATAAAGCAATTGGTGAAAGCGACCGCATGACGCTGAAATTTAAAAAACCGCTTTAAATAGGATATTCGCCATGAATGTATTAGTCATTGGCAGCGGCGGCCGCGAACACGCACTTGCGTTCAAAGCCGCTCAAAATACAAAAGTAAACACTGTTTATGTTGCACCAGGTAATGCCGGTACAGCGCTTGAACCCAAGCTTGAGAATGTTGCCATTAACGTTGAAGATCTCGATGGCCTACTTAGCTTTGCACAAAACAATAATGTTGAGCTAACCATTGTTGGACCTGAAGTACCATTAGTACTTGGCGTGGTAGATAAATTCCGTGAGCACGGTTTAGCTATCTTTGGCCCAACAGCAGGCGCTGCGCAACTAGAAGGCTCTAAGTCATTCACTAAAGACTTTTTAGCTCGTCATGCTATCCCAACTGCGGATTATCAAACGTTTGAACAAATCGACCCTGCACTTGCTTATTTAAAAGAAAAAGGCGCGCCGATTGTAATCAAAGCTGATGGTCTTGCCGCAGGTAAAGGCGTCATTGTTGCCATGACCGAAGTTGAGGCTGAAGATGCTATTCGCGATATGCTAGCCGGTAACGCTTTTGGTGACGCTGGCAGCCGCGTGGTAATCGAAGAGTTCTTAGAAGGTGAAGAAGCCTCATTTATCGTGATGGTTGATGGTAAAAACGTATTACCTTTTGCTACCAGCCAAGATCACAAACGCGCTTATAATGGCGATCAAGGTCCGAATACTGGCGGTATGGGTGCATACTCACCAGCGCCGGTGGTAACTGATGAAATCCACCTGCGTATTATGAACGAAGTGATCTACCCAACAGTAGAAGGTATGGCAAGCGAAGGCCATCCTTACACTGGCTTCCTCTATGCTGGTTTGATGATCGATGACTCTGGGACCCCTAAAGTAATCGAATACAACTGTCGTTTTGGTGATCCTGAAACACAACCTATGATGCTTCGTTTACAGTCTGACTTAGTTGAACTGATTGAAGCAGCTAATCGTGTTGAACTTGATAAAACGACGATTGAGTTTGACTCACGCGCAGCAGTGGGTGTGGTACTTGCAGCTCAAGGCTACCCTGATAACTACCCAAAAGGTGATGCAATCAGTGGTCTAAAAGTAACCTACCCAGAAGGCGAAAAAGTCTTCCATGCGGGTACTAAGCAAGACGGCGATAACGTAGTGACTGCCGGTGGCCGAGTATTATGTGCAACGGCACTAGGTAACACAGTGACCGAAGCGCAGCAACGTGCCTACCAACTAGTTGATGAAATTAGCTGGCAAGGTATGGAATACCGTACAGATATTGCTTATCGCGCTATCGCTCGGGAAAAATAGCGCATTGGTATAACCAGTTACTATTTAATAAAAGCGCAGTTTATCTGCGCTTTTTAGTGCTACACTAATTTCAAGGACTAAAAAAAGAACGCTGACAATTGAAAAATAACCATCTTCGCTATCGCTTTATTGCCGTTTTAATACTACTTTTCTTGTTCTATGTAATTGCTAATTTCGCAAGTCATTTAGTCACGCCCACTAGATATACAATCGACAAAACAACTCCCATATATTTATCCCAAAGTTATCTCATTGATGATACAAAAAATCTGCATACTCAGCAGATTTTAGACAACCTAAATAGCTTTACAGCAAAACCTTTTGAGCATATCGATTGGAACTTCACGCCACGTAATTACTGGTTACTAGTAGATCTAGATAATCGTAGCCAACAAAATGAAAAAATTGTCGCTCATTTTGATAATCCAATGGTTGATCATTTAACTGTCTATCACCTAGATAGTCACAATAATATTATAACGACCACTCGACTTGGTGATTTGGAATCTGAACTCTCTCTTTTTCAATACAGCGTGCCGCATATTCGGCTAACAATTACTGCGCAGAGTAAACAAAAGCTACTACTGAAAGTTGATACAACCGGCATAAGTAAAACCCCTGTCAATTTATATGGCGAAGCAGAGTTTCAGGATTTAACCCGCTCACAAACCGCTATTTGGGGAATATTTGTGGGTGTACTTATTATGGCGGCACTTTATAACTTAGTGCTGTTTTTTGGTATTAAAGATCGCGTGTACTTAATCTATATTGGTTACATTATTAGTGCCATCATTTTAATGGGGGGTGTACTTGGTTTTGGTTTTTATCTTTGGCCACTAAGTTGGCAGCTATTTTTTCAAAAATATATTGTTGTTAGCAACTATGCAATTGCTTTATTTACCTTAGCATTCTGCACTATGTTTTTGCGTTACCATAAAGAGCAATGCTGGCGTTATAAACTCAGTATATATTTAATGCTTTTAATGTTTTGTCTAGGTATAAGTTGTTTTTTCATAGCTGAAAATATTGCTGCACCGATATTTTTTGCTGTGTTGGTATTGTTGTACATCGTCTGTATTATTATGATTTACAGAAAATTACGTAGTGGCTTCCGATGGGCTAAGTTCTATGTTGTTTCATGGATACCTCTTATTATTGGTGCAGCCATTCAACCGCTTGAATTAACTGGCGTATTACCTTATAGCTTTGCTATACGCCACGCATTTTTAGTTGCAATACTATGTGAGGTGGTATTAATGGCTATGGCACTTGCGGATAGAGTGCGCTATCAACGAGAAAAGGCGCTGTATCACGCCACTCATACAGAGCAAACCAAACTATTAAATAGTGCCATGCTAAAACAAGCCTATATGAGTTTACAACTCAAGCAGCGCAGAGCAAGCTTATGCTTAATTAGAATTACTGATTTTCATTCACTCAGTCATATTTTAAATCAAACTCAAAGTAGTCAACTTGTTGTTGCTATTGCTAAATCTCTTGAGCTGCAACTGAGTAAAGAGCGTGAATTTATCAATTTAGAGAGCAATCTAGATACCTGTCCGCGGATAGCCGATTTGAGCAACGGTGTGCTGGCATTCATTTCAATTAAAACTCAAAGTGCACAATCACTGCATGATAAGTTAACCAAAATTCGTAAAAGCTTACCTAAACATCATCCGGTGCAAGGGTTTGATTTACAATTAAGCTACGCAATGGGATATTGTATTCTCGACGGTGAAAGTGGCTTTGATACATGGTTGCAAAATGGCTATTTTTCACTAACCGAAGCGCCACAAACAAGCTATCCAAATAATCAGTCAAAATTAATACCTGTCACTATGAACATTAGCTTAGCGGCTGCATTTCAAAATGCCTTAAAAACGAACCAGTTAACTATTTATCATCAGCCGCAAATAGATTTACGCACCGGCCAAACGATTGGCAGTGAAGCCTTATTGCGCTGGCCTAATGCACCTTATGAGCAAATCAATATAGAGGCTTTAATCCTATTAGCCGAACGTACTGGTCTTATCAATAAACTCACACTGTGGGTGCTAGAGCAAGCCTGCCAAGATATCGCTAAGTTTAATCACGCAGGTTTTTTTAAGCATAAAGTAAGCGTTAATTTAAGTGCTAAAAACTTAATGATCCATAATTTAATTGAAAAAATTGAAAACACCTTACTCAAACACAATGTTCCTGCCAAACAACTTAAGTTTGAACTTACTGAGTCAGCTTTAATTGCAAACCAACAGCAAATGATTCACTTAGTTGAACAATTAACCCGCCTTGGTATTGAAGTGATTTTAGATGATTTTGGTACTGGCTATTCGTCACTAAATTGTTTTGTTAGCTACAACTTTTCAACCTTAAAAATAGATAAATCATTTATTATAGGTCTCCCTACTCACAGTGCTAATAGAGTAATTGTTAAGGCTGCGATAGAAATGGCTCATAGCCTAGGTTTAAAAGTCACTGCCGAGGGAGTTGAAGATGTAACAACACAACAACTTTTAAAGGCCATGGAGGCAGACTACGGGCAAGGGTACTATTACTCCAAAGCCATCGCTGTGGATGACTATTTGTTGTGGTTAGCTGAAAATAAACAAGCGAATTAAGTAAAATTGCCACATGTTTAAGGATTACTGATAGAATCCTCTTTTTCACATCTTTAGGGGCGTAAAGATGCAAGGCACTATCAAAAAATTAAAATCATCGCTAACACAACCGATTCAGTATCATTTGCCTGTGGGTGATGAGTTGGTCGATCTTAATGCCTATATTGGCAAGCAGCTTACACTGACTTTTAATGGCGCTATTGTATGTTCTAGCTGCGGTAAAAAAACCAAAAAAAGTTACTCGCAAGGTCATTGTTTTGTATGTATGCGTAAGCTTGCTAGCTGCGATATGTGTATTATGAAACCTGAAACATGTCACTTTGACCAAGGTACTTGCCGTGAACCACAGTGGGGCGAAGAAAACTGTATGATCCCACATTATGTCTATCTTGCGAACACGTCAGGGCTGAAAGTGGGGATCACCCGTCATACACAAATTCCAACCCGCTGGATTGACCAAGGTGCAACGCAAGCACTGCCAATATTCAAAGTACAAACGCGCTTACAATCTGGATTAGTTGAAGTTGCCTTAGCACAATTTATTGCCGATAAAACCAATTGGCGTAATATGCTCAAAGGACAAAGCGATGTCCTTGATTTAAAAGCTGCTGCGGCAGAACTTATTCCACAAATTGCCGATAAACTAAATGAACTTGCAGAGCTCTTTGGTGCTACTGCGATAGAACAACTTGATGAAGAAGTGGTTGATTTAGAGTTCCCTGTTACCGCCTACCCAACTAAAATTAGCTCTTTTAATTTTGATAAAGAGCCAGTTGTGAGTGGTATTCTAAACGGTATTAAAGGCCAGTACTTGATCTTTGATACTGGCGTTATCAACATTCGTAAATTTACCTCTTACGATATCACCGTAGGTTGATTTTGCAGCTGATAAAACTCTAACCATTGCCGCTGCGTTAACGGGCGGCAATAGTAATAGCCTTGGATCACATCGCAGCCTAGCTCCAATAAGTAACTATACTGAGCAAGCTTTTCAACCCCTTCAGCGATAACTTTTAAATTAAGACTATTCGCCATTGCCACTATCGCGGCAACAATCTCACTATTACCGTATTCATCGGGTACTTTAGCAATAAAGCTGGCATCTATTTTTAGTGTATCTATGGGTAATTTTGTAAGGTAACTCAGTGCCGAATAGCCGGTACCAAAATCATCTAGCGCAATCTGTACGCCGATTTTTTTAAGTTGCCACAATTCTCTTTTCGCCTGACTAAATGAGCTAATAAAACTACTTTCTGTTAACTCTATTTCAAGACAATTTCCCGATAAATTATAGCGCTGGAGCATTTTCTCAACGCTACTTGATAAACTCCCCTGACTAAGATGGCAAGCTGAGATATTAATTGCCAACCGACCAGCCGTTATTCCTTGTTGTTGCCATAACGCCAATTGCATGCCAGCGTTATTGAGCACCCAGAGATCCAGCTTTACAATTAGACCTAGTTCTTCCGCCAATGGGATAAACTGTGCAGGCGATATTATGCCAAGCGCGGGATCTTGCCAACGTAAGAGTGCTTCAACACCTTTGATAGCTTTACTTCTTAAACACTGTTTAGGCTGAAAATACAGTTCAAACTCATCATTTTCGAGCGCATATTGAAACCGGCTCATCATCGCAAAGCGCTCTAAAGAGCGTGCATTCATCGATGGCTTAAATAACTGAAATGAGTTTCTACCCACTTCTTTAGAGCGATACATGGCAATATCAGCGTGTTTTAGTAAAGTTTCACTATCGAGACCATCATCAGGATAGACCGCAGCACCGATTGATGCCGTCGCGCCTACCTCAAGACCTTCGAGCTGAAAAGGAGTGTTTAAGTTATTTAAAATTTGATCGGCTAAACTAATCACTGCGCTAATATCATCAATCTCGCATAGCACCACAAATTCGTCGCCACCTAATCGCGCTAAAGTATCACCTTCACACAATACGTTTTGCAGCCGTATTGCCACCATTTTTAATAACTCATCCCCCGCACTATGCCCTAAGCTATCATTGATTTCTTTAAACCGATCTAGGTCAATAAACATCACTGCTAACATGTCGTTATTTCGATGTGCAGCAGCTAATGCCATGGTTAATCTGTCATTAAATAAGCGTCTATTAGGTAAGCCTGTTAGCTCATCAAAATAAGCTAACTGAACAATTTTGTCTTCTGCAGTTTTACGTTCAGTGATATCGCTAAAAATCGCCGCATACACTAGCTCATCATCATTTGGCTCGCGGATAGCAATAATAGTTAGCCATTCAACATACAAATCACCATTTTTTTTACGATTGCATATTTCCCCTTGCCACACACCAGTTTGGGTAATTGATTGCCACATTTTTACGTAGAAATTTTTACCGTGCTTTCCGGAGCTTAGAATTCTAGGGTGTTTGCCGACCACTTCATATTCTTGATAGCCGGTAAGCGCGGTAAAAGCAGGATTAACCTGCATGATCACACCATTTTGTTGGGTGATCATAATACCATCTAGCGAGGCATCGATTATTTTATTCGCGAGATACAAATTACGCTGTGAATGCTGAAGGTCTATATCACGTTGTTCAAGTACTTTTTCAAGCTCACTGTAATAGGCGCTTTCTATTTCATTAACAAGATGCTCAATGGCGAGCACTCCCTTAATCTCCAAATCATCAGTGACCACTAAATGACGCACATTGTTGGTAGACATTAATCGATACGCATCGAATAAACTGCTTTTTGAGCTTACCCGATACAAGGGCCAACTTGCAAAACTCCAACATGACGCATTACTATCGGGTTCGACGATCAAATGCAGTAAATCTCGCTGGGTGATAATGCCATGTTCGTCTTGCTGCTGGTTATACACTAAAATAACTTGGGCGGTTCGCTCGCGCATCATTTCAACGCCTTCACTGAGCATCAAATAACTAGGTACCACTAACACATTTTTATGATATTGCTCTTTGATTGGTCTAAATTGTAAATAGTGATCAAGCCCTTGATTACGTACAATATCACTGATACTAATAACGCCGCATGGTAGATCATTGTTATCAATAACTAATAAATGGCGAACATTGTGTTGATAAAAAATAAGCGCGGCATCACACAATAATTGCTGACAGGAGATTTTCAATACCGGACTGCTCATTACGCTTTGAATTTCAATATGTTTAAGGTTGCTGTCAGTAAAGTCTAGTTTAATGCAATCGGCTTCTGTCCAAATACCAACGATTGCTTGCTGTCGTTTTACAAAAATTGCGCTTATATTATGAACCTGCATCAACCGTACAGCATCAACTAAAGAGGTATCGGTGGAACAACATACTAATTTCCTAGAAAAAATATCTGATACCTGTTGAGGGTGGCGAGTTTGTTTCATAATATTCGTCCTTAGTATAATACGAACTATAATTATATTATTATATTGCTCGCGCTATTTGATACAGGACAATAAATGCATGCATACTTACTTCCCTTACTTGATATGTAGTGACAACGAGCTAGAAATTATTAATGAACAACGAGATTTAAATGACTATCTACACAGTTTAACCGCTGAACAACAGCAACACTGTGTGATATTGAATAAACAAGGCGAATATTTTGATTTAGCATTTAACCTTGCAACACCGCTGACTAACATAGAGTTAGCTCGCAGAGTAACGCAGCACTTAGCACAAGAAGGACACTGCTGCTTAACTAAAATAACGAGCCTAACAGCTCCACAAGCATTTGATCTATTAGGAATAAAATAGCACGTTTAGTTGCATCAGCCGTTTTATCCATGAGTTTAGTCGCGTGTGGTGGCAGCGATAACAATAAAGATCAGCAAACCCCACTAGCGACTTCTACACCGGTAACCTAGTATTTACAGTTTATTTATTACAAATAAAGAAAAAGGTTACTACCATGAACACGCCTTTAATATTGATTTAACGCATATCGTTTACAGTGATAAAAATGATATTATAAACATCTCGTTATACTCAGCTCAGTAAGGCAGATAGCAATGAGTACACCTAATTTATCAAGACGCATGCGCAGGCTTCGCCACAGTGATGCAATGCGACAGCTAGTACGCGAATTTGATTTTAATATTGGCGATCTTATCCATCCTATTTTTATCGAAGAGTCGTTAACTGAAAGTCTAGAAATATCCACTATGCCTGGTATACAGCGCATTCCTGAACATGCATTAGCCCAAGAGATTACTGAACTGCATAGATTAGGAATTCAGTATGTTATGCCTTTTGGCATATCGCATCATAAAGACAGTGTTGGCAGTGATACATGGCACGATGATGGTTTACTGGCACGTATGATTAAAACAATCAAACAAACATGCCCCGAGATGATGGTAATACCCGACATTTGTTTTTGTGAATATACAGATCATGGACACTGTGGCGTTGTTGAAGATAATCAAGTTTGTAACGACCAAACTGTTGCTAACCTTGTAAAGCAGAGTGTATGCGCAGCAAAAGCAGGTGCCGATATGCTAGCCCCATCTGCGATGATGGATGGTCAAGTTAAAGCTATTCGAGCAGGCCTTGACAATGCAGGGTTTGAACATGTTGCCATTTTAGCTCACGCCATTAAATTTGCTTCATCTTTCTATGGTCCATTTAGAGCTGCTGTTGATTGTGAATTAAGTGGTGATCGCAAAGGCTATCAAATGGATTACGCAAATATTCGTCAAGCGCTTCAAGAAGCCCTTCTTGATGAACAAGAAGGCGCTGATATTCTAATGGTGAAACCAGGCACGCCCTATCTTGATGTCCTTAGCAGCTTGAGAGAGAAAACAAACTTACCTTTAGCTGCCTACCAAGTTGGTGGTGAGTATGCCGCTATTAAATTTGCAGCATTAGCAGGTGCCCTTGATGAAAAGAAAGTGGTATTTGAAACACTGACCGGCTTCAAACGTGCAGGCGCTGATTTAATAGTGAGTTATTATACAAAACAAGTTGCACAGTGGTTAAAAGAATAACCGTGGTAATTTTTAGGGCATGTAACATTTTAGAACACGCTAACCCTATATTGGCTTAGTTTAAACCTACGTAAATATCTTAACGTGTTACATGCGCAAAAATTAAAAAACAAAACTTGATCTCGTAAATCATAATTTGTCTTGTTTTATAGAGTGAGGATAAGTAATGTTTGCTGTGTTTTTACAAATATTGCTCATAGATAACCGATAAAAAGAGTCAATAATCACCACAACTTTGCAGAATCAAGGAAGTACACCATTAAAACTGAGTAATGGTAAGCAGATCATAGCAAATGGGCAACTTGACTTTATCGATATAAACCAAGTTGATGCAACGCAAACCAACGTAGGCAAGTTACCCGAGAGTATGAATAAACTTCCTTCTGTTTAATCATTTTCAACAGCAAATTACCTCGTTTATCGCAACGCCTTAGCGCGTTACAACAACCTCACCACGAAGATAGTAATTATTTTTATCGTAAGCATCCGAATTCGTTTGTTCATCATATTGAGTGACCGTAAAGCTGGCTGCATGTATCTGTGGCATCGGCTTTGCTGACTCATATTGTGTAACGTAATAAACAATCTCACCACTTCTGTAGTAGTTGCGCTCAAACACCTCAAAATTAACAGGTTCAGCGCCTATCAATATATGGCTATCTTCCCCATTTAAGTAAAAAATATGCTGATTATCGCTGGCAAAATTTTCATCTAATCGTGAAAACCTGGCGGTATCAATATCAACATCCGCTAAAATAGCGAGACCTTGATAAAAGATATGTTGCCCGTCTTTCCCATAACTATCATCAATAGGGACAAATGACTGCGCATCTATGTTATGCATGGGTTCATCGTGATGGTAAATGACCTGATTTCCCTCATGCCCTGAGATATTCCAAAAACTATAATAATCATATGCTGAATAAGTGCTAGGATCTGCGCCCTCAACAATACGCTCGCCTTTAATCACCTGAGTATCGTTAAGCCAATAAAGATCACTGCCAATTATCTTAGCGTGCAAGTTTTCAAGGTTAACACCACTCACAGCTTGACCGCTGTAGTAAAGATGCTGTTTATCTTTAGCGTACAGTTGAGCATCATAGGTATTTAAATCAGCTTGACTGTAACTGATAAAGCTTTCAGCATCAGCGTGTTCCATTAACTTAGCATTATAGTAAACACGCTGTTCGACCACACAGTAGCCACCATTGGCAATACCTTGAAGCAGATTCTTAACCATACTGGTATAGCCAAATATCGTAAATAAAAATCCGATAACAACGGCACTTATCAGCGCCATCTTGTAACTGTTAATGCCAAAATAACTACCACCAAATAAACCAATCAACAAAAATAACGGTACCGGATAGCTTAAAAATAATAAGGCTGTTAATACCGCTTGCTTGTTATTCGTCGCGTCGGGAGCGCCAAACATCATCGGCGACATCATCATCATACTCCCCCAAAAGCACAGTGCCAACGTGACTAAGATATTAATTACTAAAGACATTATCTTCCTTGTTTAATTAGTGGTATTGGTATCATACAACAATGTTAGACCTATATTTACTTAATTGTAGAATGACAATAAAGCTACTCTTTTGCTTGTGTAAACACTCTAATATGCTCTACGGCGCTTCGCCCTAGCGCAGATAAATTATATCCTCCTTCCAAATAAGAGATAATCCCTTTGCAGCCAGTACTTTCTACCATGTCACACAACTGCTGTGTCAACCAAGCATAATCGGCCTCAACAAATTTGAGACTTGCCATATCATCTTCAAGGTGGGCATCAAACCCTGCGCTGATAAATAATAAATCAGGCTTAAATTCAGTTAATTTAGGTAACCACTGTTGGTTATACACCGATTTTAAATCATTGCCATCGCTGGCTATGGGCAACGGTGAATTAACCAATGTATCGTTATTTTCAACGGCGGTATTAGGGTAAAAAGGATGCTGAAATAATGAGCAAAGCAACACATTGTCATCATCGATAAAAATGTCTTGCGTGCCATTACCGTGGTGAACATCAAAATCGACAATCGCAATGCGCTTAATCCCTTTACTTTGCGCGTACTTCACCGAAATTGCTAAGTTATTAAACACACAAAAGCCGGCAGAGGTTGTACGGTTTGCATGATGACCCGGTGGCCGTACGGAGCAAAATGCGGCATCGAGGTTATCCGCTAATATTTCATCGACGGCTAATAGCCCTGCCCCTACCGCCCGCTCAATTGCCAAAAATGACTCTGGGCATAACCAAGTGTCGCCATCAAGTGATACTAAACCTTGTTCCGGGAGGGTGTTTTCCACCAGCGATACAAGGGCCTCATCATGGGCTAATAAGTAATGCTCACGTAATGCTTTAGGCGCTTGCTTTTGCTGCACGGCAATATCCAAGCCACTGGCCAAAAGACGATCGGTAATAGCATCTAAGCGCTCAGGACACTCTGGATGATCCGCGATCATTTTGTGTTTACGGCAAAAAGGATGAGAAATAATCGCAGTACGCATAAATGCTCCAAATGAGTTAACGACTGTAACTATAACAAAGCCACCCTTTGGTGGCTTTGCGACTTTGGTTTACTATTTAGCTTGCAAATGAAGATTTCTAAAATCAAAACTGAAATCAGTCACCGCTGTTGATACTGCACGCATTGTCGCTTCATTCACACGATTTTTAGTGCTCATATCAAAGCTAATATACGCATCAGCTTCGAGTAGCTTTTCATCCCACTTGACGATAAATGTGTTGCCCGTGTAATGCTCAAGCTGCCCTTTTAAACGTTTGGTATGCGTGAAATCAATACGTAGCTTACCGTCCAGCTCTTCAATAATAACATCACCATACCAATCATCATGCAAAGTGCCGGTGTAGCTAATATTTGGTAACTGTGGTTGATAGTCTGCAGGAGCGTCCGGCTTTGCATTTGCGTACGCTTCTTGTTTACCTTCAAAGTGCTTTTTAGCTAAATCTTCAACCCAATCTTTATCTTCCAAGTCGAGTGCATCTTCAAGCACTTCATGGGTAATAGCTGATAGCGCACTAAATGCTTGTTGATTACTAAGAATAACGATACCCAAGTTTTTTTCAGGAAGCAGTGTAACTTGCGATACCATTCCTAAAATACCACCACCATGGCCTAATTTTTTAATACCGTGGTAGTCTTCAATGCTCCAACCTAAACCATAACCTCTAAATTGCTGATGATAAGCCTCATAAGCGCTTTTTGACGCCAGTGAGGTAATATGTGGATGCCACATTTGCTCTTGTTGTTTTTCACTAAACAACTGCTCGCCATTTGGCATTTTACCATGGGCTAATTGTGTACGTAGCCATTGGCTCATATCATTCACACTGGATGCAATCGCGCCGGCACCACGAAAATCCTCTAAGTAATTAACGAAAAATGGATGTAATTGACCATCCATTGGAATATGACCCGTTGCCCAGTTCTTATTACTTTTTGGAATACGCGAAAAACCGGCGCGTGAGTTATCCATGTGCAAAGGCTGGAGAATATTCTTTTCAATATAATCATTCCAGCTCATACCTGAGACCCGCGCGACTACCTCGCCAGCGGTCACAAACATCAAGTTGTTATAAGCGTATGTGCTGCGAAAGCTACTAGCTGGTTTTAAATATTTAAGGCCTGCGAGAATTTCTTCGATTGATTTATCGGTGTCAGGCCAAATCATTAAATCCCCTTGGCCTAACCCTAAACCACTACGGTGACTTAATAAATCACGGATCGTCATTTCGCGGGTTACATAAGGGTCGTATAAACGAAATTCAGGAAGGTGATCAATTACCTTGTCATCCCAACTGAGCTTTTCTTCATCAACTAATTTTGCCAATGCCGCAACCGTAAATGCTTTAGTATTTGATGCAATACCAAATAAGGTGTCTTTATTCACCTTGCTACCAGTATCTAAGTTACTAACACCAAAGCCTTTAGCAAAAATAACCTTATCGTTTTCAACAATCGCCACGGCCATACCCGGCACATCAAAGCGCGCCATTGAATTTTCAATCACTTGATTAATGTGCTTGGTATCAATATCGGCGTAGCTATTAAATGCACAGCCCGCTAATAAGGTGGCCGCAATCGCTAGTTTAGTTAATTTCATAACAATCCTTGGAGTTATCATTTTAGTTTTTATTTTTGATGTACAGCAAACTCAATGGCTGCACGCGCACTGTCGCTATCTTGGCAGGTTGGCCGAGACTTTATGGCATCACTGTACGCATTTGGCACACCAGCTTCAAGCGCACCGCGATGAACGTGCTGCATATACCAATCGTAAGGCAGTATCTGCGCATCAGTGGTGTTGGCAATATAACAATGCGCCGCGACTTGTTGCCCATCAAGTAATGTTACTTGAATATCCACGCAGTCATAACGGGGCCCTTCGATGGCGTCTAACATCGTTTTTTCTGCGTCATTGAGTTGATATACCACGCCATATATTTGCGCGTTCTTATCATTTGATGGGCGTACATTGCCTTTTCCTGAGCCATCAGTACTTACCATATCAAAGGTTAACTCGTAACCGGCTAGTATTGCCGTACCAATACGAGTAGCGTTTGGTAAACGCGCCAACAAACGACTCGACGACATATTTGAACCAAACGAAAAATTATATACAGCCATATTCACCTACTACAGATTTCTGTTAAAACAATACTTACACTACAATTCTTATTGCTAGAGCAATCAAAATCACGCCAATACCACGGTCAAACCAATAGCCACTTTTTTGAAAAAAACCGCGAACACTAGGCTTTGATAGCACCAAGGATAGAAACGAAAACCACGCCCACGTTGCCAATGCCATATACAGCCCATAACCTGCTTGCACAATTAATGGCGTTGATTGACTGATCACTAAAGTAAACAACGACATAAAAAATAACGTGGCTTTTGGGTTTAACGCATTGGTTAAAAAGCCGCGACGAAATGCAATCCAACTGGATTCAACACCTTGAGATTGAAAAACAGTTTCTTGCTGCGCTGGCGCCGGTCTAGCACTTCTAAGCGCTTGCACACCAATGTAGGCCAAGTATGCACCCGCTAAATATTTTAATGCCATAAATACATTTGGCGATTGCGTTAATAAAACCGCAACCCCGAGTAAGCAGTAACTAACATGTAATAAAATAGCCAGGCCTACCCCAAAGCTGGTCCACAATGCATTACGACGCCCCTGCTGAACACTTTGTTTAAGCACAATGGCAAAATCTGGGCCGGGGCTTGCTACAGCAAAAAAGTGCGCCAGTGCAATCAATAAAAACTCATCTAAATAAGCCACGATTACCCCGCTTTTTTATCATCAAGCGCTAACAGCAACGGATTAGCAGTACTATTAACTAAGGCTTTTATTTCTTTTTGCGCCTTTTTGAATTGGCTGCGTAAGTGCGGCTTTAAATGCTTTTTAGAATCTTTATAGCCTTTAAAGTGGCAAATAAGGGCATGCATAAATAAGGTTTGCGGTTCACTAAGTGCAGCTTGCCTGTTCGCATAGGGGTTGTAACACGAGCCACAGCCCCCTTTAAACTGATACACCGTATTGCTCATCATTACCCCAAAACCTAAAAAACATGCCACGGCATCGGCGGCTTGTGGTAAAAACTCTTTACCGCCTGGTGGTAACACGCCCACATGGTGGATCATAATTGTCGCTAAAGTACCGGCAAAGCTGGCCACTAAATCTTGTGGCTGATTAATTTGATTTGGATTAAATGACACATTAACCGTATGGCTTGGCGGCACAATTAATTGGCTATTATCACCACGTAACTGATTACTAAAAGCAAAATGAGGAAATACTTGCGGCTGCAATTGCTGTGGAGCCACCAGCGTAATTGGCCAAGCTTGCAGCCCCGCATAGCCAACCACTCGCTCAAACACTTTACTGGCCATTTCTTCAATGCTTGAAACCGCATCGGGAAAGCATTGGTGGTTTGGCAAAACTAATTGCGAGTTATTAATGAAATAGTCGCTGTCAAAATTTTCCACCGCCCACACAAAAGTATCAATCAGCCATTGCTGCTCTTGTTCATCTAATAAAGGTTTGCTTTTAAATAACGCTAACATAGTTTGCTCTTTTGCTTATTCTTGCTCTTGTGCCCATGCCCATGCTTGGGTGTTATACAATGGCACAGTGGATAACGCATGATGATGACTGCCGGTTGACTCTTTAGTTGAATACGACAGATATAACAGAGTTCGCGTTTGCGCATCATAAATTCGACGCACTTTTAATGATTTAAATAAAATACTTTTTGATGATTTAAATACCACCTCACCCGACTTACTACGGTCAATCGCTTGTAATTGGTCGGCAGTAATTGGTCCAGTTTGGCGACACGAAATAGACATATCAGAAGGATCAGCAAAATCTAAGTTTGCTTCGATATGGCTAATATGACAGGTTACGCCTTTTACTAGAGGGTCTTGTTGCGAGTTAACTTTAATATCTTTAGTGGTAAATAATCCCAAACTAACTGATGCAACATCATCAGAGCAGCCCGCTAAGGTGATCAATAAACCTGTCAATACGCCTATCATTATAGGTTTCATATATTACTTGCTCCATGTAGGGGTAAACGATTCGTGGCTTACATTTAATATTCAGCTATGTTTCAATACTAACTTAAATTAATCACAACAACGAGCACGACACCATGAAAAAAGTATTTGTTTTACTGTGCTTACTGTTAGTAAGTCAGAGTGCGTTAGCTGGTTACTCACTGAGTATTTATACTGGTAAAAGCTTTAATCAATCATTAGAAACTAAAAACGGTTTAGCAATAGAGCTCAAAGATAGTAACCATCTTGCTTTTAGTATTGATAGAACAATTGACTCAGCTCGTTATGGTTTTTACTTTTCAAACACCGAAAGTGACTTTCAATCCTCCCCTGATAAAAACGTTGAAATGCAGTATTTTATGTTTCAAAGTGCTGTTGAAGTCCCTTTAAGTAACCACATTAATAGTTATGTCGGCGCACAAATTGGTGCAAATTACATAAGCCCTAACTTCGCCAGCTCTGATACTTTCTTTGCCAGCGGCCTGTATGGCGGTTTAGAATACTTATTTAGCGATCAAGCTCGCATCTTATTTGAAACTCGCTGGCTTGCAACAATCGTCAATAATGCCAGTAACGTTTCATGTACATTACCAACAGACGAAAACAAGCAATGCTTGTGGCATTTTGATGGTGATGTACTCAATCAGTTTCAAACCAGCTTAGGTTTCACATATCGTTTTTAGGGGAGCAAATAGATAACATGCCACATATCATCATTGAACATTCTGAAGATTTACCGGTATTACCGCAGGTATTGGTTGAAAAAATTCATCAAGCAACGTTTAACAGTGGCTTGTTTGAATTAGCAACGATTAAAACTCGCGCTATAGCCTATACACATTATCAATTGGGCGATGGTAAGGAAGGTTTTATCCATATTGGCGCACACATTATGCAAGGACGTACGATTAAACAAAAGCAACAACTCAGCGAGCAGTTGTTAGACTGTTTAAAAATATACTGCCGAGAATCAGACAGCTTAAGCGTTAACGTTCACGATATGGAACACGAAATTTACCGAAAGTGTTAAACAGCCTCTAGGGTAAATATTCAGCTTTAATACGCTTAATATCAATTTGTGGTGATTTATACGAGGTATACACTAACCAGCCTATATTTTCGATATAGGTCAAACCTGAGCTGCGGCTAAATGCACGCTCAGGTAAACGCATCAAATCATGCTGACTTTGCGTAGAAAAATCATAATAACTCAAACGGTAATCGTCCCGTTCTACATTGAAGTAATATACTCTTGATAACGCCTGAGTTGCTCCCTCAACATAGTACCAAGATGAATGATTAGACAAATTAATAGATTCAACAAGTAATTGCGCATGGCCACTATCAGGCTGTTTTATCCATAATTGTTTGGCTGCAATATCTGCAAAAATTAACGCTCCATGCTTATCCTCATACGCATACATTGTTGATTGCTCAATCGCTTTACCTAAATTATCGCCTTTGAGATTAAACCGGTATAACTCATTATTATTTGAGGTCAATATACTCTTACTATCCGGCGCCCAGCTTGGTTTGCCATGATAATTAAGGCCTGTATTTATTTGGCTGCTACTTTGTGAATTAAAATCATAAATTCGAAGGCTATTCACTTCATTTTTAGATACGACAAATGCTATATAACGTCCATCAGGTGACCAAACAGGACTATAAATAGTGGCATTTAACTGAGTTAGTTTCTTGCGTTGCGTGCCATCCTTATTGGCAATCCACAACTCTGTCGTGCCTGATTCATTTGACACAAATACCAATTTATTTTTAGTAGCACTGTAATCAGGAAAACGCGTATTAAAATGTGTAGATAAAACAGGAAATGGAGAGCTCGCCACCACATTATTTGTTTCAACTCGCATCAGCGTAGAGTCGATATCCCATTGGTGAAAATACAAACTGCCGTCTTGGCTATATTCTGGATAACTTAATCCGTCAATGTGCGCATCAACTAAGCGCCCAGTTGCTAATTCATAAAAATAACCATGCCGCTTACCTTGATCAACCCCAGAAAAAACCAACAAATCTTTACTCGGGTGCCAATCCACACCACGAATATCAACAAATCCCGAGGTCAATTGCTTAGCATTGCCAGTAGCAATTTCAACTAAAAATAGCTCTTCGTAGCCGGAGGCTAAATTTCGCGATACCACGAGCTGCTTACCATCCGGCGAAAATACCACTGATTCATCGTTAAAATCACAGTTCCCAGAGCAAGGCACTCGTGTTATTGCTAACTCATTTGATTGAAGATCAACAATATTTAGCTGTGTTTGTGCGTGATCATTTTTATCATCACTGATAAATACCAGCTGATTACCTGCGGCGTTAATATCAAGATCGGTGCTTCGGCCTTGACCGCATGTTGCCAACACCCTTGTTACTGCTGTCGTTAAATTTTGTTTAACTATTTCACACTGCCTTTGCTCATCTCGCCGATAATAAAATATATTATTTAAATCATGACTAAATACAGCACGTCCCTCAAGAAATGAGCTCTCAGTTAAGGCTATAGCCGCTTGTTCAGGTGAAAATAAATCTCGAAGATAAAGGTTTGCTTGCTGTCCAGGGCGACGCCAAGAATAAACAATAAAATGGCTGTCGTTTGAAATTGCCGGAAATAACTCCCGACCTGGGCTCGTGGTAATGGTTTCAACATGTTCAGATAAAGATGTGAACTTTAACGGCTCAAGACTCGGAATTTGCCGCTTAAAATAAAAAAACGCAAGACATACCATAACGGTAGCCACCATGACTGCAATTTTAACACTACTAAAAAGTACTTGTTTACTCTTTTTTATTTGCGTTAACTGCGGCTTTACTTCTGATTTTAGCTTTTGAGTATCTAAAAATACTGGTTGCTGTGCCAAGCGATAGCCTGTTTTGCGAACTGTAGCAATATAATCATGAGCAGGGTCTAGTTCTTTAAAGGTTTTACGCAAATGCCAGATTGCATTGGTCAGCGCTTTTTCACCGACAAATTGATTACCATCCCAGACACCATCGATTAGATCTTCACGAGTAACAAGTTCTGGATAACGCATAACAAGAAAACACAGCAACTCGACAAATTTAGGTTGCAATACACATTCACTCTCACCACATAACAGCTTATTTTCAATTGTATTAACTTCGCACTGCCCTAAGGAAAATGACTGGTTAGTTTTCATAAATAACGTATTTACACCTTATATTTAGAAGTCTAGAAGGTTAACCTTTTATTGGCACAAAAAGCAAAATAACGCGATAGACAGCATAATTACAATTTACCAACCATTCGATTGAATAAACTCAACCATATGATAATAAAGGAATAGATATAAAATAGATGTAAAATAGGGATATAAACGAGATACCTTTCATTGTGTTTTTGTTCACGATTATTTAAAACAACTCACGAATATACCCAAATCACCTCAAGATGCAGAATTCAGCGTTTTACAGGAGCTTAATATCAAGGCATTACTTTGCAACAATGACAGTCCCTTTTAACAAGAGAGTAAGTGTCTGTGAAACGCCCAAAGGGTTGGTTTAAAAGCGGATTTATACTTCGTTATTGATTTTAACAATAGAGCCAATCAATGCCTTGCCTAAATCGCTTTTAATTCTAACTGAAACTCACATCTGAGCTGGTTTGGGTATAAACCCATTCGCTAATGCATTAGTTGCTGTACTTTGAACTGCCCTTCAAAGATTACTAATACATTAGTTTTATCAAGATTCAATATGTAAGGGAAATCTGTGAGCAGTATATTAACAAAAAAATGCGCATTAGCACTGGCGATCACAGCAAGCTTTTCAGGCCAATTAATTGCAAATGATAAACAAATTGAACATCAATTAACGCCAAATAAAACAACGATAAAAGAAGAGAAACAAGAAGCCCCTGAAAAAATAGTGGTGACTGGCTCTCGCTTAAAGCGTGATAGTTTTTCTGTTGCCACACCACTAGTGACTATGGATCGCGCGGCGATTCAAGACACTGGTTTAGGTAACTTATCTGATGTTCTTGTTGATAACATGCCTGCACTTAGCCAAAGTATAGGCAACAATACAAGTCAATCGAGTATTTCTGGCACTGGCCTTTCAACCGTTCAATTACGTGACTTAGGCGCTAATCGTACCCTTACTCTTATTGATGGTCGCCGTGTAGTGTCAAATAGCTATGGCGGTAACTATGTAAGCTTAAATACCATTCCAAGTGGCATGGTTGAACGTGTTGAAATAATCAGTGGTGGCGCATCTGCAACTTATGGAGCCGATGCAGTCGCTGGGGTCGTCAATATAATTACCCAATCAAAAAAAGAAGGCTTTGATTTTCAGGCTCGTGGTGGCCAAACCACTGAAGGTGGCGGCAAAGAGTTTACTCTTGATTTAAACTACGGCGATTCATTTGCTAATAATAAAGGGTATGTGTTTTTTAGTGCTAACTGGGACCGCGATTTTGGCATTAGTTACTATGATCGCGATCGTGCAAAAATAGAAGCCGCACATAGCTATAATAACACTCTTATGTGCAATCAAATGATGACCGAAAGTGGCTCTAAATGTATGCGTGACATTACTCAAGCTGATTGGGTAAGTAAAAGTGATGGCACCTTAGGCGGCGTTTTTCTAGAAAACAATAACAACGAAACGCAATTTTGGTATGACGGTCAAACACTGCGTGATGACTGGAAAGGCAATGAAGAAATATACGGTATTAACTCAAATCAGTACGTAATGCTGGATGTACCAAGTGATAACCTGTCAACAGCTGTAAAAATCGATTTTGATATCAGCGACGACATCATGAGTTACTTCCAACTGCAATATAGTAAAAGTGGCTCGTTCAACAGTAAGTCACCTGAAGATGAATATGAGGGTGCATTCGTACCGCGTTATGATGCTGTAACAGGCGATCCAATCGCAGATATCGCACCGGGCTACATTCCAATTAATAACCCGTATGTGCCACAACAAATCTTAGACGCAAATCCATACAAAGACCGCATTTATTGGGATCGTCGCTTTGGCGAAGTCGGTAATATCAGTACTGATAATGACCGTACCACTATCCGGACATGGGCAGGCCTACAAGGTACTATGTTTAATCACCAATGGGATTGGGATGTATCAGCCGGATATGGGCAATTTAAACAGCATCAAATCCGTAATAATGAACTGAATGTAATAAATTTAAATCAAGCATTACAAGCGGAGAAACTTGCTGATGGCTCTATTCAATGTATAGATGAAGCAGCCCGTGCAGCAGGCTGTGTACCAATCAATCTATTTGGTGAAGGTTCAATTACTCCAGATATGGCCGACTGGATCCGTAGCAACCCGATTATTGATACAAAGATTCAGCAATATACAGTGATGGGTTACATCACAGGTGATTTATTTGAATTACCAGCAGGGAGTGTTTCTGCGGTATTTGGTGGCGAATATCGTAAAGATAGCCAAAGCTTAGATACCAGTGAGGACATGAAAGTTGGCGGTATTACGTTTAACGTTGTTCCTTCGTTTTATGGTGAAGTTGAAGTCTATGAAGCCTTTGCAGAATTGGCGATTCCACTACTAAAAGATGCCCCTCTTGCAAAAAGCTTATCCGCTGAAACCTCGTTACGCTTAGCTAATTACAGCATGGAAAACGTCAATACTGTAGCCAGCTATAAACTAGGTTTACTATGGCAGCCAGTTGATGGCTACATGGTACGCGCAAATTATGCTCGCGCACAGCGCGCTCCAACGATTACCGAATTGATGTCTCCACCGCGTGGCGATTTCGACTCATATGATGATATTTGTGATGGCTTAACGGCGACCTCAACTAAGCCAGGTCATGATAATTGTCGTTTAGAGCCAACTCTTGCTAAACAGCTAGCTGAGGATCCTAACTTTAAATTCGACAGCGAAGATAACAATTATTCTCCAGGTACAGGTAACCCTAACCTTAAAGAAGAAACGGCCGATACCTATACCTTTGGTGTAACACTATCACCGGAGTTTTTCCGTGGTTTTAATCTCGCCATCGATTACTACGATATTGCCATTATTGATGCGATTGATGAGATCAGTAACGAAAATATTATGAATGAATGTTACGATTCTGAAGCAGCTTGGGGTAGCAATAATGAGTTCTGTAATGATATCACCCGAAATAACGAAGGTAACATTATCAAAATTCTACAGCGTGAATATAATTTAGATGAGCTGACAGCCCGTGGTTATGATGTAGTCGCGACTTATGATTTTGATATTGGTAGTTATGGCGAAGTATCTTTAAAGCTTGACTACAATCACGTTATTGAAAACTCACAAACCTATGAAGGTTTAGATGGCAATAACGTAGTTACTCATTATGCTGGATATGGTCGCAGTAAAGACAAAGCCGCGATGTCAATTGCATGGAGTTTGGATGACTTGCGTATTCGTTGGCGTACCAACTTCTTGGGCTCTTTTAAAGCCGATCAACAAGATGAAAAAGATTACCTAACGGCCGTGTTAGAAAACAATGAAAACTGTGCCGCTGCAAGTGCAGACTGTATTTCCAACCCAGAGCCTCTTGCTTATCAAGACTACGGCTCATATATAAAGCATAGTTTATCAGCTTCTTACACTATGGCCTTAACTTCAAACAGCGACTTACGCGTGTTTGGTGGAATTAATAATATATTTGATAATAAAGGCGCATTCTACCCAAGTGGCAACGGTAATTATTACAGTGGATATGGCGGTGGTACTGGTCGTTATATGTACTTAGGTGCGCAATATAGTTTTTAAATGATAGCGTCTAAAATTTATTGCTAACGAAGTGTTAATGATTCGTTAGTTTTATAACTACTAGGTTGTTGTCAAAGGTACGTATCGCAAGAACGTACCTTTTTTATTTAAACCTAGAACCAGTTTTGCATTTCTATTAATCTTGACTCGGTGCGTGCGTATTCAAATGCCAGCTTTTTACCTTGATATAAATCAGCAATGCCAACCTCGCTACTCAGTATCAATAACTTGCCACGGTCGTAAAATTCATCCACTAAAGCAATAAAGCGTCGCGCTTCATCGTCTAGTGTATGTTCTTGTAAATCTTGTTTTTCACGCTGATAGCTATCTTCAATACCATGCACTATTTGCTTACCTGTTGCCGCAGCGCCCATTACTGGCACATTACAGATATACACACGCTGATAGTACTTTGCTAAATGAATATAATCAGCGGTACTACGCGGGCCTGAGCACAACGCCATAAAATCAAACATAATGGCATTATTGCTGAGCCTTAAACACGCCAGTTTACGCCCGTAAATAGAAATATCAGTTGCTGTTTGTAAGTTATCTGCAAAAGCCAAAAAATCAGCATCCAGTTCAGAGTTAGCCGAGCTGTTAAAATAATGAGTTGCGTGCTTACCAAAACGAAATCGGTGGTCAACAGAGCCTGTGACATTAATAATATGACAATGCGCTTTAATTAACGCTATGGTGGGTAAAAAGCGCGCTCGCTGCAAGCCGTTATAATAAAGCTGCTCAGGTTGACAATTTGACGTAGCAACCAAAATGATGCCTTTGGCAAACAAGGCTTTAAATAGGCCGGCCATGATCATAGCATCGCCAATATCAGAGACAAAAAACTCATCAAAACAAATTAATTTAAGCGTTTCTGACCACTCATTTGCTATTTTATCCAGCGGGTTTTTAACCCCTTGCAACTGTCCTAGACGAGTATGTACTTGAGCAATAAAATGATGGAAGTGTAAACGTGTTTTTTGTTTAATTGCTACAGTCTCAAAAAACACATCCATTAGCATCGATTTACCCCGTCCAACAGGTCCATACAAATAAATGCCTTGCAAAGATACCGATTTTTGCCACCAATGATGCGGTTTATCAATGGCAATTGCGAGATTGTCTAGTGCATTCACCGCTGCTAATTGGGCATCATCAAATTGCAATTTACCGGTGGCTATTTGCTGTTGATAATATGCTAATATTTGTCCTCTGTGTACTGTCATGCGTTATCACGATCCGTTATACTCGCCGCCATTGTAGTCGACTAGAAGTGTGAACCCAATGAAATTCCCTTGCCGCCTAGATAAATTTATTAGCCATCTAGCAGAAACGCCACGCACCAAAGCGAGAGCAGGAATAAAGCGTAAAGATGCCAGCGTAAATGGCGAGGTGATCAGCGCTTATGATCATCCAATCACAGCGACAGATAACGTATTATGGCAAGGTAAGCCGCTAGTTTTTCTAGGTAAACGCTATTATATGCTGAATAAACCGGTCGGTTATGTATGCGCCAACAGTGACGAGTTACACCCAACGGTATTTGATTTACTCGATGAACCTAACATGAGTGATTTTCATGTTGCAGGTCGGCTTGATCTCGATACAACTGGGCTTGTGATCATTACCAATGATGGCGATTGGTCACATAAAATCACCTCCCCAAAACATAACAAATTTAAGACTTACCTGATTGAAACACAAGAACCTCTAACGGATGATGCGCTGGAAAAACTTCGCCAAGGAGTGCAATTACACAACGAAAAAGAACTAACCAGACCCGCAATTGCAGAGCAACTTGCCACATATCGTATGCGTCTGTCGATCTGCGAAGGTAAATATCATCAGGTTAAACGCATGCTCGCTGCAGTAGGCAATAAGGTCGTTGAATTACATAGAGAAAAAGTAGCAAATATCGAGCTTGATGAGGCTCTTGCTAGCGGAGAATATCGACTCTTAAGCGCAGCAGAAATCACGCTTTAATTTACCCGTAATGGAAACTTGAGTAAAAGTCACGTCTAATTCCCATATTATTGTTAATTAAAGCTAACATCTGGCCGACAAACATGGTAGAAAATCATGGTCATAAAAATAATAAGGGGCGCGATGTGCTGTCAGGTTTAGCATTAAGAACTAAAATAATTTTGTTCGCTGGAGCGATGTTTGTAGCACTCAATGCTATTGCATTACTGGGCTTACAATCTCTTCGCCACGCAAGTGAAAGCGATAATATTGCCCGTATCAATCAACTCATGAAAAGCACGACAAATATTGTCGAGCAATTTGAGTTACTTGCTAAAAATGGGCAACTAACCGAGCAACAGGCGCGTGAATTTGCCACGCAAATGTTGCGTGAAAACAAATACCACGACAGTGAATATGTGTACGTAGTGAATGATAAACTCGACTTTATTGCTACACCTCACGATCCGCAGCTACACAACACCAGTTTTAATGATTTCAAAGATGCCAGCGGTAACAGTATTGGTCGTATGGTTGAACAATTAGTCGGTAATCAAACCAACAAAATTATTACCTATCATTGGGATTCTGTCCGTGATGGTGAAACCGTTGACCTAACCTCTGTGGTGCAAAAAACCCCTTACTTTGGTTGGTATGTTGGTACCGGGATCAGCGAAAAAGAAGTTGATGAGCGTTACTGGAATACCGCTAAGTGGTTACTAGGCTTGTCACTACTTATTGCCCTTGCTTTAACTGCTGCAATTGCTCGCTTTGGTATTTCTTTAAGCAACGCGTTAGGCGGTGAAGTCACTGAGGTAATTGGTATTGTTAAGCAAGTTTCTCGTGGCAACTTAAATTCGCATATTCGTACTGACGCCCAACCTGAAAGCATTATTGCTGCCATGCACTATATGCAACAAGGGCTACGGGGTGTAGTTGGCAGTATTAAAGATGTTACTGATAGTCTAAAAAATCAGAGTTTAGATAACGAATCCCGCTCAACTGAGCTTGATAAACTGACCCGCAGCCTAAACGAAGAAACCCATATGGTCGCATCAGCTATCACTGAGCTAACAGCCTCTGCGCAAACAGTGGTTGAGCATGCCGAGCAAGCCGCCTTTTCAGTACAAGAAGCCGAAAGCCAAGGACAAAATGCCAGTCATTTAACTGCTGAGGCAGCAAATACCATAGCTCTTTTAGAGCAACAAATTGACAGCGCTGGTAATAACATCCAACTCCTTGATGATGAAGTAAATAATATTGCAAATGTGCTTACTGTTATTCAAAGTATTGCCGAGCAAACTAACCTGTTAGCACTCAATGCAGCCATTGAAGCTGCCCGTGCCGGTGAACAAGGAAGAGGCTTTGCGGTCGTTGCGGATGAAGTACGTCAACTAGCGCAGCGCACGCAAACTAGCACAGAAGAAATTCGTACTATGATCGGTAAATTACAATCCGCCACTAAAGATGCAAAAACTTCAGTTAACTTAAGTATTGCCACCAGTGAACAAACCGTAGCGAAATCTAAAGATGCCAGTGAAGAGTTGCAGCGTGTTGCTGCATCTTTGAGTGCCATAGCACAAATGAGCCATCAAATAGCCATTGCAGCTAAAGAGCAGCTCGATGCAGGGGAAGACACAGCAAGACGCATTGTGACCATCTCTGACACCGCCTCACAGACCGCAGACCTATCGCATCAAGCCCATGCCGCAACGGACTTGATAAAAGGGCTGACTAGCGATTTAGAAGCTGAAACCGGCAAGTTTAGATCCTAGTAATTGGTTACCTAAAACTAAAAAGCCCGCGTTAATTACGCGGGCTTTTTAATTGAATTGATTAAGTTAAGATTTAATTTGTACTAAATCAAAATCAGCCATACTTGGTACTATCATTTGTAATCGTGATTCGGTGACATCAAGCGAGTTTAAACATTCACAGTATTCTGAGGCTTTTAACTCTAACTGTTGAGCTTTTTTCTGCAATGACTTATCGATTTCTTTTGAAATAATATCCATGCGCTGTCCCATGTCATTGATACGATCTTCAATATTACCTTCGCGGGACTTAAATGCATCACCTAGAGAAACTAAAATAGCGCCGAGAGAGCCATGAACTGCAGAGTGAATTTTTTGACTGATCTCTTCGGTAAAAAAATCATCAATTTTGGATAGTGATTGTGGGGCAATAAAAAAGAAATCATCGCCGCGTTTAAATTTATCCATTAAAGCGCGCTCAACATATTGCAGTTGCGTTTTTAGCACTTCCGACTCTTTGTCCGACATACCTTCAACAACTTGCTCTATCGCACTTAAGCCAAGATTAACACCGTCAGTTGCCAACTCTACCAACTCAGGCACCGTATCGCGAATACCCGCGCTAAACTGTTTTAACACTAGGGTTTCATCTGACGTTAGATCAATCCAATAGCCACGGATAAAGAGTTGATTATCATTATTTATTTGTACGCGGGTTTGGCCCTTATCAACAATACGAATGACATCATCAGTGATGATCAAACCATGCCTTAGCTCTACTTCGCACACGGCTTTAGCGCTGACATTAAGACTTGATAGTGCTATGGACATCGCCAATATCGAACGAGATAAAAACGCCATAAACACCTCAAAAAGACTAAAAATGGAAGGCGGCTAGGTTAACAAAAAACCAGTTTTATGCAAGAGAAACTAGGCCCTAGCTTCTAGGGCCTTATAGATAACATTTAAATTGGTGATCCTGGTGGGATTGGTAATGCAGTAAAATTTGTAGGCCAATTGCCGGTAGCCAGAAACTGTTTAATTTGATCGGCTAAGTATTGCTTAAACGCACTTTCACCAACATCAGCACTGCTAAGTAAAGACTCTTGCTGATACGCCTTACTCAGTTTTACTAAGTAATAACGCAACTGAGCTTGCACCTCTGGAGCAACTTTATCACTGGCGACTAAATCAGCAAACTGCTTTGCTGTTAATAACTGCACCCGCTGAGTGATTTTGCCTGCCATGCCTTTTTTACTCTGAATCAAAAACACCTGCTGATAAACCTTTGCAAGCAGTTCATCTAAGCTAAAAAATGCATCACTGCGCGCTTGTTGCTGTGCTAAACGATTTAATCGTTGGCTATTTAGCAATAACGCTAAACTATGTTGTGCAGCCACTTCGGGTAGCGCCATTGCATCTAAGGTTAAGCCAGTGCGGCCAACAATGCTTTCTCGGCTTTTAGATTCGCCATAGGCCTTGGGTGGAATTAGCGCTAACACTGATTCTGGTAATACTAAATTGTCAGCATTTAGGGTAGTTAAGATGGCCTTTAAAGCGAGCTGTTGAGTTGCCTTTGCAACAACTTGTGCACCTTTTACCATACCTTGACCACGTACTTCGTAATCATAATCAACACCTGCAATCAGTTTTACAGCAGACTCGACCTGATAACGATGGAATAAATACAGCGGCACCAGCATCTCTTCTAGCTGAGATAGTGAGGTTCCTTCTTTGATATTGTTAATACCAAATTTAGCGAGTGCTTGTTGTCTTACGTCAAGCACTCTTAATAGCTCTTCACTTGGCGAACTGCCGTTATCCCATAAATGTGCTGTTGGATGCGCGCCACCTTGCGCTCGTGCATCACTATCAGAAATAAACTCCAGCCCTTTAGCCTGGTTATCCGCTAAAATTGCACTTAGTTCTGCATCTTCATCAAGGTTACGAAAATCACTGTAACCGTACTTTATAACTTGCGTATCCCACTGCCCCATACCTTGTGCATAACCTCGGCTCACATCGAGTTCACCTTGGTCATTAAAGCCCACTAGTGGGTGCGGATAATCCATCACCGAAGCACGATCAGCCACTGACGCAGAGAAATTATGCGCTATACCAAGTGTGTGACCAATTTCGTGAGCACTGAGCTGGCGAATACGATCAAGTGCCATTGCTTGTAACGTTTTTGCCACTTCATTACCTTCTAAATAAGGCGCTGCAAGTGCTTCAGCTATTAAAATATCTTGGCGCACACGCAGTGAGCCTAATGTAACGTGACCTTTTAAAATCTCACCTGTACGCGGATCGATCACCGAGCTGCCATAAGACCAACCGCGCGTTGCACGATGCACCCACTGGATCACGTTATAACGCACATCCATAGGATCCGCGTTATCTGGTAACACTTTAACAATAAATGCATTTTTATAACCCGCTTGAGAAAACGCATCATCCCACCATTTTGCGCCATCGAGTAACGCTGTTTTTACCGGCTCTGGTACGCCAGGATCTAAATAATAAATAATCGGCTCAACGGGTTCGCTAATAGGTAAGCTTGGGTCTTTTTTCGCTAGACGATGACGCGGAATATAACGTACCAACATTGATTCACTTAATGGCGCGGCATAATCTTTATGTTCAATACTCCAATAACCTGATTGCGGATGAAACGCACGTGGCGTGTAATTATCATCAGGTAACTGTATTAAAGAGTGATGCATATGCACGGTTAATGCGTAAGGGTCAGCACTGACCTGACGAATATACTCACCCGGTTGAGTGCCATTAAATGTCAGTACAGCTTCAAGTTCAGTATTTTTCATAAACGCTTTTGAGCGATCCATATTTACTGCACTGCGACTTTCATCAAGGCTAAAATTGCCTTGTTTACGTGCAGCAAGCGTTCGACCCACACCATGTACATCGCTCAGTAAATAGGGCGTATAATCAATCAAGACAGCTTGCGGGCTTTGTGCAACCACTTTAAAACCCGCTAAAATACTTGATGCAAAGGCTTCTTGAATACTTTTTTGTTCGGCTTTATTGCTGGTATTTGCACGGTAGTAGGTATTAATAGCCCGTAACATCACTTTATCGCCAAAGCGCTCAAACTGTACTAGATGCGTATTGCCTAACTGGCCGCGATCAAGGCCAATATCGTTAGAGCCGACACCATAAGGCAAGCTTTGCTGTAATAAAAATTGCTGCTTGAGTTTATCAACTTTTAAATAAATTTTACCGTTTTGAGTGTCGTAATAAAAAGAGAAGTAGCCCGGAAAATGATTCATTTGTTCAGTAAAATCATTAATAGACTTAATTGCTGCGTGCGCTTGGGTTATCATAGTTAGCAACACAGTAAAGAGTATGTAACGTATCAATGGTATTTTTTGCATAATCTTATCTTTGTTATTCGCGTTTTAAATACGGTTAAGGTGTGTCCAGTATAGGATGTTGCACCTAAAATACAGTTATTTAAGACGAAATTCAGCGCTTGCTGTGATGATCCCTCTCACCCTATGATTATCATGGCCCATAACGTTATCAGGAAAATAGAATGCGTAGACTACCTCCGGTATTACTTGAAGACGGTTGCCCTAGAGAGTTAATCTCATTGATCAGAACGATTTTAGCGGCCTGTAAAGAAATTTCATTCCGCGTCGGCCAAGGTGCCCTGTCCGGTGTACTAGGTTCAACGCTTGATGAAAACATTCAAGGCGAAACACAAAAGAAACTCGATGTTCTGACCAACCAACTACTTAAAGATATTTTACTGGAGTCAGGCTACGTAAAAGCGATAGCCTCAGAAGAAGAAGACTACACAGTAGCTGGTAACCCGAATGCAGAATATATCGTTGCGTTTGACCCACTTGATGGCTCATCAAATACCGATATCAATTCACTGGTTGGTACTATTTTCTCAGTAATGAAAGCGCCTGAAGGCTCAGATCCTGCAGATCAAAGTATCTTTATGCAACCGGGTAAAAGCCAAGTCGCTGCGGGATATGTATTATATGGCCCATCTACAGTGCTTGCATTAACGACTGGCAAAGGTACTCGTTTCTTCACGCTAGATAAAACACACGGCAGCTTCTTATTAACTCAAGATTTTGCCCGAGTACCAGAAGAGACCAACGAATACGCCATCAATGCGTCAAATCAACGCCATTGGCAGCCTGCGATGCAAAACTACATAAATGACTTAATGGCTGGCGAAACAGGCCCACGAGCGCGTAACTTTAACATGCGCTGGATTGCCGCCATGGTCGGTGATGTTCATCGCGTGTTATGTCGCGGTGGTATTTTTACCTACCCAACCGACACTAAAGATCCAAACAAACCAAATAAGCTACGCCTACTTTACGAAGCAAACCCAATGGCTATGCTGATCGAGCAAGCCGGCGGCATCGCCTCAACTGGCACAGAACGCATTATGGATATTCAACCCGACGCCATCCACCAACGCGTAGCGGTGATTTTAGGTTCGAAAAACGAAGTAGAAACCTGCTTGGGATATCATAAGTAATAGACTTTAGGATAGAGGAGCTAGGTAAAAGGCTCTAGGAAAGTGATTTCCTCAGATAACAATCACATCGTAGGCGCGGCTTTATGCCGCGTTTTTTATTTTCAGCCATATCAAGGCGAAGTTAGCCGCAATATCCCTAGCACCTAGCCCCTACTAACTTGCTAATAATTCAACCAACTTCGCAACTTTACTCTTATCAAGCTCGCCCATTTGTTCGCTGTTGCTGAGGGCATAGATAACCCCTTCGACGCCGCTGTAGTCGATGTCGGTTCTAGATTCTATAACATTCGCCCACAACTCCAGATCGTCTAAATCAATCTCATCTGCTTGGCAGCGAGTGAGCACATCCAAAACAGTTGCGAGCGTCAATATGTAAATTGGGCCTTGGTTATCTATTGTTGATGCAACAATAATACTTATTGCCTCGTCTTTGTATTTACCAAAAGTGACAAATTCTGCTAACGCTTGTGCTCTGTTCATTTTTAATTATCTGTTATCCTGTAACTGACTATTTCATTAAAGATTAAAATATATCTAATGACTATTTTAGCCTGCTCGCAATGCCAAGCGACTCTTAACTGCAATGTTGATGATATCAATGCCTGTTGGTGCAATGAGCTGCCTGCTATTTTACCGCTTGATAGCACAACCACCAGCTGTTTATGCAGAGATTGTACGTTGACTAAAATCAATCTATTTTTAAATGCCCTCTATCAGCAACCACTTAAAAACCAGCTTAGTTTTGCAGCCTCTTTCTCTAGCCATAATCCCCTAATAGAAAATCTCGATTATACAATGCAGAACAACTATATGGTGTTCTCACGCTGGTTCTTTTTAAAACGTGGTACATGTTGTAAAAACAATTGTAAAAACTGCCCATTCAAAAACACAAAATTAACAAGTGATGCAAAATAGCAAAAAAACCATAAAGAGAAAAAAATTCATACAAATATTAATATGCAATAAAAACTCTTTAAAGCACTAAAAAACGTTTTTTGATGAATATTTTATCTATATAATTGCATATTAATTTCCGTACCCTTTCAGCCATCTTGTTTATCTTTTTATAACATGCTTTCTTATTAGAAAATGACAACCAGATAAACAAAAAACAGGATAATCAATGAAACAGTTCAAGCCTAATATTGTCGCTTGCGCAATAGCCGCCCAATTTTTTACTGCCGGTCATGCTGTTGCAGCGGAGCAACAAGTTGCAACAGAAAAAGCAATTGAAACAATTCAAATAACCGCGACTCGTCGTGCGGGCTCAGTGCAAGAAGCACCACTTAATATTACCGCCCTTGATGGTGATGTGATCAAAGATCAAAACATTGGTGATCTTGAAGATGTGGCACGCTGGGTGCCAGGTTTAACTATTTCTGATCAAGGTGGCCGTGAAGGTTCACCAATTATTGTCCGTGGCTTAAATACCAATACTTCTGATCGTATTTCTGATGGTGGTACAGTAGCGACTTACGTGGGTGAAATTCCACTAAATATTGATTTACGCTTAACAGACGTAGACCGTGTTGAAGTGCTTATTGGTCCACAAGGTACATTATACGGAGCGGGAACATTAGGTGGTGCAATTCGTTACTTATTAAAACAACCTCAGCTCGATATTACCGAAGGGCAAGTCACTGGTGATGTGTTTAGCTTAAACGAAAGTGACGGCACTGGCGGTGAGTTTGGTTTAGTATTTAATACGCCGTTAATTGACGATGTATTGGCAATCCGCGCTAGCGTCAATTACTACACCAACCCAGGTTATATCGATTATAACTTCGTAGTACAAAACCCAGGCGTATCAAACCCAAATCCTGATTTTACCAACCCACAGGATGTTAGTGCTAACTTGCGCAGTGTCAGTGATGTAAATGATGAGCAAATTACCACAGGTCGTGTGTCCTTGCGTTGGCAAGCCAACGAAGCAGTAGAAGCAACGCTAAACTATTTTTATCAAAAACAAGAAAATGGCGGTAATTCTACATCGCAATATAATTCATTAAGTGACAGCAGTGCCTTACAAGGTATGGTGGGTCAATACGAAAATGCCGCCCGCATACTTGAGCCTGGTGAAGAAGAAAACGACTTATTAAGCTTGGAAATTAAAGCGGATCTAGGCTTTGCTGAACTTGTATCAGCATCTGGTTGGTCAAGCTATGAGCAATCTGGGCAACGCGACCAAACAGACTTGCTTTACGACATATGGACTGGTTATGCAGAATTTCCAGCGTTTGTTGCGCAAACCTTGGATACATCAAAACGTGATAGTTTCACTCAAGAAATTCGTTTAGTGTCTAACTCTGATAGCGCTTTTAACTGGATTGTCGGTGGTTACTACAACAAGCTTGAAACTCACTCAGATGATCGCGAATACACACCCGGTTTAACTGAGTTTGGGGGCGATGATATTCCTAATCTACAACAAGATCTCGAGTATATTTTAGTCAGTGACTCTGAAACCACTGAAAAAGCGCTATTTGGTGAAGTAGGTTATGCGTTTACCGATCAATTCAATGTAACCCTTGGTGCGCGTTTTTACGAATATGATGTATCAACCACGGCGGGTTCTGCAACACCGTTATTTTCGCTTAACTTTGACTCTCTTGACGATTTAGCGATGGAGAACGTAAGCGCTAGCGACAACGGTAATCTATTTAAATTTAATGCCAGCTACACCTTTGATTCAGGAGTGCTTGCTTATTTTACCGTAAGTGAAGGCTTTAGAATCGGCGGTGGTAACGGTATTGCACCTTGCCCAGATGTATTGCCAGATCAACAAATTGTTTGTGCATACCCAGATGAAGAAGATTATAAACCAGATACAACAGTAAACTATGAACTGGGTTTTAAATCGAGCTGGTTTAAAAATCGTCTACACTTTAACGCGGCATTGTTTAATGTTGATTGGAAAGATGCGCAAGTTGGTACTGCAACTGTGAATGGTCAAGAGCTGATCACCTCTAATGCAGGTGCTGCCAATTCAAAAGGCGTGGAAATTTCTTCTCGCGCTATAATTGCTGATAACTGGACGGCCTACGCAACTTACGCCTATGCAAAAGCTGAGCTAACCGAGGATGCACCAGGTTTATTAGGTACATTAGATAAAAAATATACACAGTATCAAGCATACTACGATGGTACTGATGGAGACCGCCTACCAGGCGCACCTGAGCATCAGCTTTCATTCGGCCTGCGTTATGAACAAGATGTACTAGACGATAAACTACTGAGCATTAACTACGGTATGACCGCGCAAAGTGACGTGATCACTAAAGTTGGTTTAAAAGCCGATGGTGAAACACTTGCAGGTTATGCGCTTAGTAATTTATCTGCCAAGCTAACGGGTGATATGTGGTCCGCCACTATTTATGTTGATAATTTATTCGATAAGTATGCCTTTACTTCGGTACGCCGTGATAAATCATGGGCAGGTATGGCAAAATATGAAGAGCTAAATAAAGAGCTCCCTGAACTACAACGTGTGTATGGTCACTACACTACAGCGCCGCGCACTATCGGCATGAAGTTTACGTATAACTTTGAACTGTAATAACGGTTATCTATAAATTAAAAAAGCCTTGGTGTTTTACGCCAAGGCTTTTATGCTTATTGCCATGTTGACATCGATACAAAAAAACCTACAACAACAAATTGAGCACGCTATTAATCATAGCAAGCTTAATGACGCGCACTTATTACTGATCAATAATATTAAAAACACACCAGATGATCACTTTAGCTATTTTTTGCTAGCGCAAGTAAATGTTGCAGCAAATGATATTAGCAAGGCACATAAACTCTTAAGCAAAGCGATTAGTATTGCGCCCCTACCTTTATATTTTGCTCACTCAGCCAAATTTGCCGTACTGCGCGGGCAGCTGTTAGATGCGCAGCAATATATAACTGAAGCAATAAAACATCCATATTATGAAGTTATTGAATGCGATTTAATTGCTAATGTACTGACTCGTTTAGGCCATTATCCACTGGCGCTCGAGTGGCAATTTCGGGCCTATCAACATGCTCCTGAAAATCCACAAATCTGTTATAACTTAGCAGTGGCATATAAAATAATGGGGCAATTTAGTGATGCAATACTGCTACTACAAATGCTTGTTAAACAGTATCCGCAACATTTTCAAGCTCACTATTCGCTAGCTGAACTTAACAATAACAAGCAGGCCAAGCAGCATTTACAACAGCTGTTAACTTTAACCGAATACGCTAAAACGCCGATGCAGCAACAATTTCTGCACCATGCGATTGCACTCAATTACGAGCACTGCGCTGATTATAAGCAAGCCTTTGCCCACTTTACTACAAGTAAGCAAGCGATCTGTCAGCATGTAAAATATGATGCGCAAGCTCACAAAGCATTTAGCCAGCAACTGATAACCTTAAGTCACAGTTATACGCCGTCCTTAAGCGACAACGATTTTACTCCGATATTTATTGTTGGTATGCCGCGCTCAGGGACTACTTTGCTAGAAAAAATAATGAATCAATCAGATTTGGTGCAAGGTGTTGGTGAACTCAATGATATTGCCCAGGTTTGCCAAGGTAATAATGCTCAGGCATTAAATAGCGTGGTGCTCAATGACGCATATAAAAATGCTGCGTTAATGGCGAAGTTGAGTCAGTATAAACAGCGTATTAGTCAACTAGTAGCAGCACAGCTACGCAGCTGCGACAAACAGCCATTTAATTTTTACTATATCGATTTAATTTTAGCGGCTTTCCCGAAGGCTAAAATCATTTGCATGCAACGAGGCCGAAAAGCTAGCTGTATAGCTAATTACCGCCAACTGTACAGCCCAGCCAGTGCGTTTCATCACTATAGCTATAACCTGCAAGACATCGATAGTTTTTATCAAGATTACAGCTCTTTGATAAATCATTTTGCAGCAAAACACCCGGATAATGTGATGATTATGCAATACGAAACATTAGTATCAGAGCCAATCACAAGCACGCAGCTGCTCTATGATTTTTGTGATTTACCTTGGCAAGTTAAGTGTCTGGATTTTCATAAGCAACATAGCCCGTCGGCAACAGCAAGCAAAGTACAAGTACGCCAGCCTCTCAATAATAAAGCCATTGATTACTGGCAGCACTACGGATTTGCGTTTAACGCGAAGGACAAGGACCCGTTTCGATAGGTAGTTCGTCTCGGCCGCCCCACTCACTCCATGAGCCGTCATAAACATGCAGATTTTCATATCCGCACTCATCGGCAAATAACGCCAAGATGCATGCAGTAACGCCGGAGCCACAACTAAATTGCAAGGTAGTTTGCAGATCTGCTTGATCGCCAAGTACAGCCTCGAAAGCAGCTTTAATATCAGCGAATGGTTTTGCTTCGCCATCATCCAATAATTCAACAAAAGGTAAAGCGCGGCTATTTGGAATATGGCCGCTGCGCATCCCAGCTCTCGGCTCTGCCATTTCACCTAAATAACGCTGATAACCTCGTGCATCAAGTAGTACGGTATGTTCATCATCTATGCCCTGAAAGACTGCAGCAGCATCAATAAAGTAACCAACTCGCGGTTTGGCAACAAAGTTACCTTTATGATAATGGCGGCTATATTCAATTTGAGTTAAATAACCCAACGACTGCCACTTAGCAAGGCCACCACCGAGTACTTTGACATTATCAAAGCCCATGGCTTTAAACATCCACCAACCTCTTGCAGCACTAAATAAGCCTTGGTCTTCGTAAATGATAACTAAGGAATCTTTATCAACCCCAATTAACTGCATCTGCTGAGTAAATTGCTCCGCACTGCACATGGTATGCGGTAGCGGATTGTCTTGATCGGCTAATTGCTTTTTAAAGTCAAAACGCTGCGCATTAGGTAACTTAGCTTCTGGTTTATACTCTCCCAGCTTACCTGGACGCACCATACCGGCATCAAAAATAATCAGCTTGGGGTCGTTTAAGTGCTCGTTCAACCACTGGCAAGTTACGATGTTTTTCATTGTTATCCTTTACTTCATTAATTTGCTGAGAAAAAACATCCAATCCTAACAAACGTTTTTCAACAGCATCAGCATGTTCTTTTGAGCAATCTTGCCACCTTCCTTGGACACTGTAAACATGCTTTAAATAATTGAAAAATTGATTTCTAAGTTGAGCATTGAATTGCCAACCTTGGTTCATTTGCGATATTTTTTCACTTAACTCCTCATTATTGCGCGCATGTAAAACCAATTCATCAATGTTATAGCAAGCCTGCCCAAGCGTAATAACACGGCACCCTAACAATAACGCCTCTAGTCCGACGGTAGAATTAATCGTGATCACGGCCTGTGCATTTTCTATTAAATCAGCCGTCACATTGCCGTTGGCAAATACTGCCTGAGGGTGCTTTTTATATAAATGAGAATAGTGTTTATGCCAAGAGGGGTGTTCTTTAAATACCACTTTTAACTCTGGATCATTTAGTTTTTCAATCGCTGTCATTACTTCTGTAAATAACATCTCCATTGAATTAATCCAGGGCGAATAACAAACGATTTGCGTATCATGGGGAACCTGAAAAGGCACGAAAATATACCTTGGCGGTAACTTACTCTGTAAAAATGCTTTACGTTTTTTGTGATTTGATCGAGGCATTAACGCTAAAGCGCTTAAATCAGATGCATATGATGATTCAAAATTAAGGTAAAAATTTCGATCACGCTTAATTGCAGATGCAAAGTTAACACCTTTAGGATCTAAACAGCTAGTATTTGGCAGCAAGCCATTTTCATAATAAAAAACGTTAATTTCTAGCTTTTTCGCCGCTTTTACTACTGTGATATTAGGCAGTTTATGACCATTCCAAATAACCAGATGTGTTGGTTTTTCCCGAGTAAGTAACGCCAAATACTTAGCGTAGCGACAACGCTCGACAAAATTGAGTAGAAGGTAATAAGGTAAGATTAACAAGTAACTATGCCAAATAGCATGCTTTGCTTGTTTACGCTTTATCTGAGTAGCTATTATATCGTCAAAAGACGCTTTAAATGCCTCCGGTAAGTACTTTAATGCACGCAGTATTGGCTTACCAAAAATATGTAAACTAGCACTTAAATTTAGTTGAGTGATTAACTTTTTATAGTAGCGAGCATGTACATTGCGACGAGATACGAATAAAAAGTGCATAGGGTGCTTATACCAATTTTAATATTTGATATAAATACTAAGCCGTAATAATGACTTATTTATGAATGAAGCGTTACAATACTTTATTAGCTACTTAAAAGACGCAGATCACATAGATTTATTTTACTGTAGTAAAATTGTATTATAGGCGGTAAAACTTAATAAATAAGATGGCGTTATCTAATTCTTCTGCCACATATTGAATTACCAATTAAAAGTCTAAAAGCGACCCATTATGCCTAAACATTACCTGCTTTATGTAGAACAACCTTACAGCTTTGCTATTTTACGCCCAATTCAAGATGCAATTAGAGCAAATGGAGATAAAGCCTGCTGGTTTATTACAAAAAGAAGTGGAATTGCCAACGGCTTGTTAGAAGGAGAGCAACAACTTAAAAATATTGAAGATGTCAAAAACTTTAATCCCTGCGCAGTGTTCGTACCTGGAAATGTAGTCCCAGATTTTTTCCCCGGTGTGAAAGTGCAAGTTTTTCATGGCTTAGAATATAAAAAGAAAGGTCATTTTGCGATTCGAGGTTTTTTTGATTTGTACTGTACTCACGGTCCTCTTACAACGGAACCATTTACACGCTTAGCAGAAAAACACCGTTATTTTAGAGTGATAGAAACTGGCTGGCCGAAACTTGATCCTTATTTTAATTACGAAAAAAGACAAAATGAGAAGCCCGTTATCTTATATGCGCCAACATTTTCGCCAAATTTATCTTCTCTCGAGATTTTATTTGAGCAAATAAAATCACTTGCAAGTAGTGGTGATTACGATATAAAACTGAAGTTTCATCCAAAAACTAAACCTCAGTGGCAAAAGCTTTATCTGACTCTGGCTGAAATGGAACATTTTGAAATTTGCCAAAACGATAACTTAATCCCATTAATTCAACACGCTGATGTGGTTATTTCAGATACATCAAGTGCCGTCGATGAATCATTATTATTAGGCAAACCCGTTATCACCTTTAACAATAGCCAACCTCAAGATGCTTTAATTAATATCACAGCTGCAGAGCAATTAACTAACGCGCTAGAGCAAGCATTATCTTTCAGCGATGAGCAGCAACTGAAAATTAACCAGTATATAACTCAAGTACATCCTTTTACTGATGGAAACAGCGCTCAACGCATACTAGCAGCAACTGCACAGATTATTGAGACCGGAGTTATGCAAAAGCCGCTTAATCTACTGCGCAGATACAAAATCCGTAAAGCGCTAAACTATATGAAATTAAAGTAATTAAATCGAAGGTGGGCAAGCCCCACCTTACAACATTTATTGCGATAATGGATTACGTACCACTTCAATAATTTCAGTGGTTGAAATTGATGGGGTTCGAATAAGGTATTTAACATCACACAAGCTTTTAAATTCATCAAAACGTCCAGCCCAATCATCCCCCATTACTAATAAGTCAGCATTATGTTCAGTAATGTACTCACCTTTAAGCTCTAATTATTGCTCAATAAACATCTCATCAACGCAATGAACTGATTATTCTCACTCTATCTGCTTCACTGTAAACTGGATTACGACCTTTTTTGACATATTAAGAGCACCTGAAAGCACACCTGCAATTAAGTAATCAGCCGGTGCTTTCGCTCGCTCTAATATATTAATATTGCCAACATGGAAAATATCAAACGTCCCAAAAGTTATTACTCGCCTCATTTATTCTCTTCTAAATAGTTAGCAATGCGCTCAGCAGATAAGCCATCCATTTTACCAGCGAGCAACTTAATAAGCCTCGCCCTATTTTCTTTGAAAACGTCACTCTCGTAACTAGATTGATTAATCATATTGGCGAGATCTTGATAATGCTTAGCAGGGTAACAAATTTCATTAAAATAATGAATATCATCATCCAAACGCCCTTTCAAACGAAATGAAAAAATACCACGGTAACTCCAGCGTAATTTATAGAAGTCACACCATATAACGGGTTTATCTAGTGCAGCAAATTCAAAAATAGCTGACGATGCGTCTGAAAGCATAATATCGGCAACCGCAATAAATGGTGTTAAATCAAATTGATTTTCATCCGCAATATAAACATTTGTGTGTTTTTTCCAATTAGCTAATTTAAAGCGTTGTTTTTTATAACGTGGTTTTGTAAGCGTAAAAAAGTGTGGTTTTATAATTATATTATAATCTGCAAAGTCATCCGCAAAATGGTCGCTCATACACTCAATTGAACTTGGATAAAATGTAGGCGCATATAGCAATGTTCTTTTATTAGGATCCAGACCGAGCTTTTCCAGTGATATTTTTTCAACACTGTAGTCAAATAGAGGATCTAACTTCGCATAACCTGAGTCAATAAAAGTACCGTTAGGATAAAGGCTTTGTAATCGATTTTTCCGATGTACCCCTTCAACAAACCTTACAGTCATTCCTGCATTTGATACATCGTAGTAGCACTGTTTGGGGCCAATTCCGTGTTGCATCAGTGCTGTTTTTTTATTTAACTTTTCGCTTTGTGGAAATGCATTACCAAATATAATCCAATCAACTTCACTTTTTTGGTAAAAAGCAAAAGCCTGACTGGTATCATTTAGCCAAACTGCTGATAGCCGATTGTCTGCAATAAACTTATTGCAAACAGAAATTAGTTTCGCATCCTGCGATTTATAAAAAATCAATACACATTTATGCCCTTTTTTGGTCAGCTTTTTTATAACTGGTAAGTATTGAGGGATATAATAAATATGCAAAACATCAAAATACACGAACATAATTTACATTAATTTAACCAAAAACAAATGCCATTGTACAGAAACCATAATTTTATTTCAGCCTAAACTATCATAACAACGACTATTTTTGCTTAAATCTTAATAATCTCGGTTCTCAGTGGTGCCATTTTCGCGAGTATTTTATTTTGCACTGTATGACTAATATTTTGTTCATTCATGGCATTGATTAACAAATCAACCACATGATTAAAGTCACCCTCCGTGATGTGCATGCCAGTATGAATATCAACCATACTATCACGCGTGTACTCACAGGGCCCATCAGTTAGTACACACAAATGATTAATAAAGCCTTCACGGAAATGGCTAATATTTGCATGCTCAAAGTAATGAATAATTTGTTCGTCATTACCGATTTGATTAATGAAACTATCAACCAGTCTTTGTAGCCCGGCTTGACCACCAAGTTGCTGATACAACGTTAGATTTGAAGCCGATGAACAACCTGCTAAGCTGGCTATTAACACTATCGTTGTTAGTATTTTTCCCATTACCAATATCCTGTTACCGATAAGTACCAACCGGTTTGGTCTTTTGCCCCAGCAATTCTACCTAAATCAAGGTATGCTGCAGTGACACTTACGTATTTATTTGGTATCCAAGCAACAAACACATCTTGCCAATCTTGCTCACCCAATCCGAGATTATTTGATTTTTGACGATACTCTATTCCAACAGCAACTTCTCGACTAAGAAAAATGGCAGTACTACCTTCAAATAAGAGTTTTTCATTGCTATTCGCCCCACCGTATCCGAGTAAGCCAAGCTGATTTGCTTCACTATAACGCGTGGTAACATTCCAAAACCAATTATAACCTGCAATGGCCCCTAAATGTAGCTTGCTTGCAGCAAGGTAAATATCCGTACCGGAGGTATCCTTAGCCCCGACTAACATAGCGACTGCGCCATCATCAAGTGATTTATGTTGTACTCCCAAGGTAACTTGAGGCCAGTCACTATAAACAATATCACCATAGAGCCTAATCTTAACACCGCTGATTTCTTGTTCTATCTCGGTATTTAGCGCCGGCACAGCAAAGTTTTGCTGTGCATAGCTAAGCTCAACGCGATTAAATAAGTTAACTTGTGCACCGCATACATCTAAGCTGTAATCGGTAACATCGGCCCGACTACAAAAGCCATTAATAGAAAACTCATCCTCGCTGGCATAACCCGCAAGCTGCGCCCAAGGCACGATACCACCACCACCACTACCTTCTACTTGCGATACTCCTGGCGTTGCTAGCAGCTTGCCTTTTGAGGCAAAAGTATTAAATGCAGATAATGCGATAACAGTTAAACATAATAATTTAAGCTTTTTCATTATACTGCTCCAACCATTGCTCAAACACGTCTGCTTTGAGTGGACGACTTAGATAATACCCTTGCACATGATCACACTGCATTTTTTGTAGCAGCTCTAGCGACTCTAATGTTTCAACCCCTTCGGCTACCACAGAGAAGCCAAGCTGATGACCTAAGGTAATCGTAGATTCAACAATAAACTGATCTTTTTCAGATTTATCTAGTTTAAGAATGAAACACTTATCTAACTTCAGCTCGTCAATAGGTAACATTTTCAGGCGCCCTAGCGATGTTTGCCCAACCCCATAATCATCAAGAGAAATTTTGACACCGATTGCTTTCAAGTTTTCCAACGCTTGAATACCTTTTTCTTCATTTTCAATCATATCGCGCTCTGTTAATTCAATCGTGATAAGCGCAGGTGCAACTGAAAACTGTTTTAATGTACGAATTAAATTGGAGTGAAAGCCGGGATAAGCGATATCTTGGGCTGAAACATTAATTGCAGCTTGCATATAAATGCCTTGCTGTTGCCAAAGTCCGACCTGTGCTATTACTGTTTTTACCACCCAACCGGTAAGGTCAACAATTAATCCCGATTGTTCAGCTAGGTCAATAAATAGCTCCGGCGATACCCAACTACCATCCTTGCGTTGCCAACGAATAAGCGATTCCACTTTATTGATTTGTTGTGTAGCGATATGTAATTTAGGCTGATAGGTCATAAACAATTGACCATCGTCATCATTAATCGCTTGCTTGAGCTCATCGATCATAATGAGCCTATCAAGATGCGCTTCATCCTCTCCAGGCAGGTAATAATGAATATTTTCATGAGCACTTGCGGCACTATCCACAGCAATCAAGACCCGACGCATTAAATCATCCGCTTGTAACCCTTGTGAAGGGTACTCCACCACACCAGCACTAAAACGTAAATTGATTTTAAGCTTTTGAATAGTATAACCAGCTTGTAACTGCGCCATTAACCCGACTATGCCACTTTTAAGATTACGCCCTGCACCACTAGGAAAAGCGGTTAAAAATTCATCACCACCAATACGTGCATGTAAACCACCAAACTCATCTGAAAACTCAGCAATACGTAAAGCCACAGCTTTTAAGCAGTCATCGCCAATACGAGCTCCTAGCTTATCGTTAATATGCCTAAGACCACGAATATCGATTGCCACTAAGGTGTATTCTTGGTTTTGTTCAAGATTTTCGCTCAACACTTCCAGCATTGCAGAACGATTATAAAAACCAGTTAAAGAATCATGCTTTGCGGCAAAGCTAATTTGTTGTTCACGCTCTTGGATATCATTACCCATGTTCTTAAAAGCATCAATTAATGTAGCTATTTCATTGCTTTGGTTTTTACTCATCGCATCAACACTGTAGTTTCCTCGCGCAAACTGCCGCGCTAAACTCGCCAACTGTGATAACGGCATGGTTAAGTTTTTGGCCAATAAACTACTGGTAATAACGCCGATAAAAATCGTTAAAGACGCAAGAATGACTAACGTGTAAAACAATCTCTCAAATTCACTGTAACTCTGCGTTAGATCAGCACTAAGCAATACATTAACGGGATGATCGTCAAGTGAAGGCAAATGTACATCGCGATTGCGATATACCAATTGTTCACCAAAAATACGTTTTGTGGTGGAATTATGAAAATACTCGTTTGGAATAAATGGGCTTGGACGCTCTAACAAAGAGCTTTTAACCAAATTATCGCTTTTAGCTATAAAGCTTACATCCATACCTGTTAAGTTTTTTAGTTCAACCGCAACCTCATCATCAATTTTAAAACCGACTAAACTGTAGGCGATAGTACGCGGGGCTTTAACTGGTAGTAAAATGACTTGATACAATTGTTCGTGTAGCACTACAAAACTAGATTGCTCGGTATTATTGAGCAACTCATTCATTAATTCTTGTAAGTTATTATTAAAATCTTGCTGTTTATTAGTAGAAATTAACTTTCCTGACAGATCTAGAAGCAGCATTAAATCAGCATTGATTCGCTGACTATGATTATACAATGCGCTACTAATGGTATTTGCATCTTTGGTAGCAACCGCTTGTTTAAAGCCAAAATCAGCAGTCAGTACTTTTGCAGCTGTGAGCAATAAACTTTCTTTTGACGCTAGGTACTGCTTATAGACATTTTCAGCCACATTAATATCTTGGGTGACCTTTTTTTCATTAAATTGACTCGTCGACCACCAAAAACTAAATAAGCTCACAACAGTAGTTAATAACACTAAGCCTACACATAAAACAGTTATGCGATTTTTTAAACTATTAGTCATTCCCACCCTTAAACTTACTACCAAAAGTATTACGTGGCTTAGGCTCAGTTGTTTGCAGTGTCACTTGTAAACTATGAGGTGAATTTACAGCTAACGTTAAAGGCTGTTTTGCTTCGAGTGCGTTCTTTTGTAAAGCATGCCAAATAGTTAGCTGTACTGGCAAATTTAGGCCACTTAGTTGCACATTCCCATGCTCATCACTTTGATAAACATCAGCGCTTTTCGCAACATAAATATACCCTAGCATAGAATCATGGATATTACAGCCAAGCACCACAACCCCTTGATTTTCAAATGTAATCGGAGCTTCTGGTTGTCCAGAATATAACTTTAACTGAAATGGTTTAGCTTCCGAGAAAGAATATACATGGTGGCGAATATTATCGCTATTAGGAAAGTTCACTTGCTGCCCTTGGTGAGCAATCAAAAGCGTTGGTGAAAACTGCTTATCTACTTGATCCATTATCAGTACAGGTAACTGTTGCGATAATGTTTTATTGCTTTCGCTAGCAATTTCTATCACTGCATTGGTGAGAGGCTGCCCATATTGATCAACGATGTTGAGCGTAACATCTTGCGCATAAACATCGCATGCAAGCACCATAGCGAAAACTGTCATGATGCTTTTTGTTGCCATTACTTGCAGTCTCATTTGGTCATCCCCTGTTGTGCGAACACTAACATATGAGTATCTCTAATTAATCTTAGGTTAAGTTAATTAGAGACTGACTCTAAATGCAAGAATAAAAGCCCAGTAACTATAAATAATAGCAAAACTCTAAGCTTTTAAAATGGTGCAAGTTGATTACTAGTAATTAAGCATTAGAGATTAAACCATATTGCCCGTCTAAAATGGCAATTACTTCACTACGCGGATCTGTTGGAATTAAAATATCACGACCCACAATTTTGCTAGCGATACCTACATAAGTATCAGAAACAGCTAACATAACCGACTCAGGTAAAATGTAATCTTTTGCTAGTTGCTCACGTTCAAGCATGCGATCTTTATTCAATAACACATCACTATCAGGCACATTATTAATTAACAATTGGCGGAACCCTTCTTTAGAGTTCTCAACAATTTTACCATCACGATACGCAGCACCATCCCAAATTCTTGATGAATCAGGCGTCCCAACTTCATCGATATAGATTAGTTTATCTGTACCATCAATATCTTCTACATAGCCAAACTCAAATTTTGTATCGACAAAGATTTGATCTAGTTTTCCTAGCTCAGCACTAATTAAAGCAAAACCCTCAACAAGTAATTTCTCGTATTGAGCAACATCATCTTCGGACTTAAAATTAAACACACTCAAGTTATTAGTTATGTTTTCACGGGTAATATTGACATCATCCACCGCAGGAATATCTGCAACGCCAGTAATAATACCTTTTGTTGATGGCGTAATAAGTACTTCATCTAATTTTTGGTTCGCAGTTAAGCCATCTGGCAGCTCTAAACCACAAAAGTTGCGAATACCTTTATTATAATCACGCCACATGCTGCCTGTAATATATTGACGAGCAATTGCTTCTACTTTTACTGTACTGGCTTTACGGACAATCCACACATACGGATGTGGAATATCAACAATATGATTTCCCGCAAGGCCTGCCTGATCAAATAACTTAAACCAATGAGCAGCAACTGTGTTTAATGCGATCCCTTTACCTGGCACGCCATTTAAACCATTTTCGCCTTGCCATATACAATCAAACGCGGAGATACGATCAGAAATAACCATAATAGCCAGTTCTGTACCCTTTGGCACTTGGTAACCTTTGTCACTGATCAAACGCGCGCTGTCTTCGTCTGTTAACCAATAAACTGAACGTACTTTGCCACTGTGAACTGGGCCCTTTGTGCGTATTGGTAAGTCATCGTTTACGTCTAAAACTTTATAGCTAGTCATGCTATCTCCGAGTATATGGCACGCCCTGTAAGGGCGATCGTATGGGTATGGGGTTATAAGCCGCTAATAATAATCGAGACCGGAGGAAATCACAATTAAAGCACTATGTGATTTAACGCAGTTTAGTTGGTATTTTATTATACACGTTATAAGATAACATCAAAATCCAGTAGTAATTTACGTGATGATTAATATACAGCAGCTAAGTTTTAAATGGCAAAAACAACAAGTCAAACCCACTTTAGCAATTGCAACACTTAGCATTGCTAAAGGCGAACATGTGTTTTTACATGGCCCTAGCGGCTGTGGTAAATCCACTTTATTATCGTTACTTGCAGGTATTAACCGTCCTACATCAGGCCAATTGAGTATTTTAGGTTGTGAACTGGGTCGATTAAGTAAAAGTAAATGCGATAAGTTTCGCGCTGAGCATATTGGGTATATCTTTCAAAATTTTAATTTACTACCTTACTTATCACCGATTGATAATGTCACATTAGGTTGCCAATTTTCAAAATCACGGCAAAAAAAAGCATTAATTAATAGTCCAACCCTTAATCAAGAGGCCTCAAGGCTATTAAATGCACTGGGCTTAGACGAGCAATTACACCAACAAAATGTGGCTAGCTTGAGTATTGGTCAGCAACAGCGAGTCGCGGCGGCGCGCGCTTTTATTGGCAGCCCCGAATTGATAATTGCCGATGAGCCAACGTCTGCTCTTGATGCAAACAATCGCCAGTCCTTTATCAACTTACTTTTTACACAAGCAAATGAAGCGAATAGCACCTTACTTTTTGTCAGCCATGATATCAGCTTACAACCGCTTTTTAATCGCAACATTGATTTACTGTCGCTACAGGAGCAAGGTAAATGATCCTCTTAAAACTTGCTATTAGTAGCTTATATAATCGCCGCGCTAGTGCATTCTTAACTCTGTTTACTATTGCTGTTAGTGTCATGTTATTGCTGAGTATTGAGCGAGTACGGGTTGATGCCAAAAGTAGTTTTAGTAATACCATTTCTGGTACTGATCTAATTGTTGGCGCTCGTACCGGAGATATACAGCTGTTATTGTCTTCGGTTTTTCGCATCGGTCATGCTAATAATGGCGTTAGCTGGCAAAGCTACCAATATATAAAACAGCAACGCGGCGTCAACTGGACCATTCCGCTATCACTAGGAGATAGCCATAAAGGCCAAGCGGTACTGGGCACCTCCGCTGATTATTTTCAACATTATAAATTTGCTAAAAAGCAGCAGCTTAGGTTTAGCCAAGGCCGCGCCTTCGCCCATTTAAATGAGGTCGTACTGGGCGCGCAGGTAGCAGCCAAGCTAGGCTATTCGCTGGGTGATAGTATCGTTATTTCACACGGTATGGGTAATACCAGCTTTCATCATCATGATGATAATCCTTTCACTGTGGTTGGCATTTTAGATGCGACAGGCACGCCAGTTGATAAAACCCTACATATTCCATTAGCGGCTATTGAACTGATCCACAGCGGTAACCACACCAGCCATGAACATGAACATGAACATGAACAGCATGATGATCTAACAGGCGAACCTAAGCAAATCACCGCGTTTTTAGTGGGTTTTGATTCTCCGCTTTATACGTTACAAGTAAGGCGTAATATTAATCAGTACAAACCTGAAGCGTTGCTTGCCATCATGCCTGGTGTAACTTTGCGTGAGCTATGGGAAATGCTGACAATTGTTGAAAAAATCTTGTTGCTGTTTTCTATCGTAGTGGTACTCGTGAGTCTGCTAGGCATGCTAACGACCCTATTGGCCAGCCTTAACCAACGCCGCCGCGAATTGGCCATTTTACGCTCTGTCGGTGCGCGTCCTTGGCATTTATTCACATTGATCAGCATAGAATCACTACTGATAACCTTTTTAGGTTGCCTAGTAGGTTGTGGGTTATTTTATTTATTAATGTCTCTTGCCACAGGTTACTTGCAAAGTAATGCCGGCATCACAATCACCATTGCGATGCTATCGAGCTATGAACTGGTATTGATCGGCGCTATTATGGCGGCCGGCTTTATCGTTGGTTTGATACCAGCCACCCGCGCCTATTTTTACTCATTGTCTGATGGCATGAGCATTAAAATTTAAGAGGAATATCATGCAGTACTTTCAAAAGCTCACTTTGCTTTGCTTAGTTATTTTTAGCTTTGGTTATAATTTTAGTAGTTATGCCAATGAACCAAAAGAAATTTTTTGGGAAGATTTAATTCCTAAGGGACATGTACAAATAGATACTCAAGATCAAGCTAGCCATGAAGGTACAGAGCAAAATTGGGTGCAACCTGATCTAGATGCACCAATTGTTAAGGAACTCAATGGCCAATCAGTCAGCTTACCTGGGTTTGTAGTACCTCTTGAAGGTGACAGCGAAATGATTACTGAGTTTTTATTAGTGCCTTACTTTGGTGCTTGCATCCACGTGCCACCACCACCACCGAATCAAATTGTTCATGTGACAATTAAAGGCGGCGTGCCAATTGAAAGTTTGTACGATGCCATAGTCGTTACCGGCGTCATCAGCACTGAAACCTGGAGTGGCGACATTGCACAAGTGGGCTATAAAATGACAGCCGTCGGCGTTGCACCGTTTGAGCTGTAACTCAGATACATACCTCAGGCGTGTTGTTCCCAGTGCTGCAAATAGCAGCTCTCAAGTGCAACATGCCTTAACTTATTTTTGGCATTGACTACAGTACACTGTACTACGTTGCCCTAAACGAATTTCTGTTAATGCTTTCTTACATACCATACATGGCTCACCTTTGCGGCCATAAACTAATAACTGTTGTGCAAAGTAACCTGGTTTACCATCACTTTGGGCAAAGTCTTTTAATGTCGTGCCACCTTGAGTGATAGCCGCAGCCAAAGTATCTTTAATAATAGGGATTAATTGCTGATAGCGCGCTTGTGATACTTTTCCTGCTTCACGTTTTGGATGAATACCGGCCTTAAAAAGAGACTCGTTAGCGTAAATATTACCCACACCAACCACCACAGCGTTATCCATAATAAATTGTTTGATTGGCACTTTCTTATTTCGTGACTGCTCATATACGCGCTTAGCAGTAAATTCATCAGTGAGTGGCTCAGGGCCCAGTTTGCTCAGTAAGCTATGACATTCTCCGGGCGCTTGCCATAAACAACAACCAAATCGGCGTGGGTCATTTAGTCTCAATGCTTTACCGTTGGCAAATATAAACTCGATATGATCATGCTTTTTTAATGGCTCATTTTGTTCAACAACTCGTAAATTACCCGACATACCTAAATGCAAAATAATGCTGCCCAGTTCACACTCAAGTAGCAAATACTTTGCCCTACGCTCAACAGCTAAAACAGCTAAGTTAGCGATTTTGTACACATCATCCGGCACAGGCCAACGCATATTCGGATTATGAATATTCACCTTTGTAACTGTTTGCTGCAAAATATGTGGGGTGATCCCCATTCGGCTAACTTCAACCTCTGGTAATTCAGGCATACTATTTAGGCTCACTTTGTGAAAAATTGAAACTAGGGAATAAACGCTGCGCAGTTGCTTTATCAAGTGATAACACGCGCTGGTTGCTTTTATCTAATAAATAATAGCCTTGTGGTGCGCTATATAATTGATACAACCAAGGAAGTTGCTCGCCTGCCAACCATACGGTTGCTACAGTCAAAGCTGAGGTATTGTGGAATGCTTGCTGATTATCAGCGACCGACAATTGCATGCTCTGCCATTCATTTACTAATGCCACAAGGTTTGCTGTTGTTGCTTGCCAAAAACTAGCAGGTGCATTATTGATTAATGCAGTGGCGCGCCAAGAAGTGCCTATGCGCTCTATTTTTTGATCGGGAAACTCTAGAGCTAAAATAAAGTTTTGCGCTGGCAATACACTTTGCACACTAGATTGTTCTGAACCACTGTTGAGTTTTGTATGTAATCCATTAAAAAAGAAAATCATCAACAGCATGGAAAAAATAACCACATTATTCCAGCCCCTGCGACCTAACTGCATTTGAGTTCTTCCTAAAAGATTCAATTAGTTAAAGTGTAACCAAAAACATATAAAAATGGCAGTTGAATTTTTTAACTACTGTTAAGACTGAATATTACAAAAAATCACCAACGCGAATGTGTCAAAGTTAAATTACTTTGCTAAAATACGGCAAAATTTAAGGAGTTCCGTCATGTCAATGTATGTAGTGGGTCATAAAATCCCAGATTCAGATTCTATTTGTGGTGCAATCGCACTCGCATATTTGAAAAACCAAATCGAAGAACCAGCAATTCCAACTCGTCTTGGTGAAATATCACCTGAAACGCAGTTTATTCTTGATAAATTCGGCTTTGAAGCACCAGAGCTAAAATTAAGTTATGCCGGTGAAGATGTTTACATCGTTGACCATACCGAAAAAACGCAAGCACCTGATGATATCGATCAAGCTCGCGTTGTTGGCGTTGTTGATCACCATAAACTAGGCGATTTAACCAGCTCTACACCTCTTGAATGCTGGATCCGCCCTGTTGGCTGCTCAAACACGATCATTAAAATGATGTATGACTTCTACAATGTTGAAATTCCAAAAGACATTGCAGGCATCATGATGTGTGCAATTTTAAGTGATACGGTTATTTTCAAATCACCAACCTGCACCACAGCTGATATTAAATGTGTTGAAGCGCTTGCTGAAATTGCCGGCATCGAGGACTTTAAAGAATTAGGCATGGATATGTTCCGTGTTAAGTCAGCGGTTGAGAATACTCCAGCGCGTGATTTAGTAATGCGTGATTTTAAAGACTTCAACATGAACGGTAAACTAGTTGGTATTGGTCAATTAGAAGTTATCGATCTAGCGGTATTTGATGGTATTAAAGCAGACCTTGAAGCTGATATTGCTAAGCTTAAAGAAGAAGGTGGACGCCACTCGGTATTCTTATTACTTACCGACATCATGAAAGAAGGCTCACAAATGCTGATCGTATCTGACGATGCAACACTAGTTGAAAGTGCTTATGGTGTAACGCCCAAAGACGGAAAAGTATGGCTAGACGGCGTACTGAGCCGTAAAAAGCAAGTAGTACCACCACTGCAAGATGCATTTGCAAAGCTTTAAGGTGCTAAATGCTAAATGCTAAATGCTAAATGCTAAATGCTAAATGCTAAATGCTAAAAATATTAACCTTGTGGGTTTTTCCTGCAAGGTTTTTTTATACCTAAAACTTATCAGTTAATATTTGTGCTACACAGGACTCTGCAAATAAGTAATACTTAACATCATAAATAATTAGGTAATATTCATTTATGTTAGGGTTTTGGTACAGTAAGTCTCCGCAATTTGCAAAGGATCACAAAGATTTTTGGCGAGCACGTTTAATCGCCCATTTTTTACTATTTTCAACAGCTTACTTTTTCATTTTAACAGTACTCAATGTTTTCTATTTCGAGCAATTAGACCTTGCCTTAATTGACTGTTTAGGACTTGTTATCTCATTAACTATTTATTTCTGGTTTTACAAATCTGGCAACGTCAATCTAACCGCATGGGCTGTTACATTAATGGCTAGCAGCTTAGCTATATTATTTATAATTTCGGTAGGCGGAAATCCATTCTCAATATTATGGGCTACGCTTATCCCCCCTTTTGCATTTTTTTTAATAGGCAGAAAACGGGGAAGCATCATCAGCGCAATTGCATTCTCTATTTGTGCATACTTAATTTATACACAGCAACAACAAACAATAACCATAGGGTTAGGATCATTATTTAACACTATCGAAGTCAGTATCGCTCATATTCTAATTTTTAGATTTTACGAAAAAACACGTTCGTTAGCGTATCAAAACTTATCTAACCTTAATGACGAAATTAAAAAGTTAGCAGAAACAGACAAGTTGACTGAGTTATATAACAGACAAAAGTTTGATGCAGAGTTATCGGCATTAATAACTAAAAGCGAGCACTCTCAAGCATCTCATTGTTTACTTATGTGTGATATAGACTATTTCAAAAAAATTAATGATACCCACGGGCATTTAGTTGGCGATAAAGTATTAAAAGAGTTTGCCCATCTGTTGCAGCAAAAAATAGGTGAGCAAGCGTTAATCGCCCGTTGGGGTGGTGAAGAGTTTGTAATAATATTACTCAACACTGCTTTGTTGGATGCAGCAAAGCAAGCGAATGAATTAAGGAGTTTAATTAGCTCAAATACAGTTGCCAATATGCCTATCACTATCAGCCTTGGGGTAACCGCTATACAAAAGAGTAATGATAGCGTTTTAAAAGTATTAGAGCGAGCTGATAAGGCACTCTACTTTGCTAAACATCACGGCCGAAATTTAGTTTGCATCAACGATAACAACGCACATGTTACCTGTTATGACACATTTTTAAAATTAGTCGACGATGATATAAACGAATAATACCAATCGACTTAAATATTTAACTATTCTAGCGCGCTAAATAAAGCGCTAACTGCGTTAGTAATTTTTCATGTAGAACAACTACATGTCAAAATTTCTGCCTTGTTATCACTGTATTTTTCTGTCGCTATAAATGGTCAGTAACTTAAAACGATTGGTATAATCTGTGATTCGAGAACGGAAAAACTACGCATTTGAAAAACAAAAAACCCAGCCTAAGCTGGGTTTTTGATATTCATAGAAAACTAAAATTACTTGATTTTAGCTTCTTTGAAAAGAACATGTTTACGGATTTTTGGATCAAACTTTTTGATTTCCATTTTTTCCGGCATGTTACGCTTGTTCTTGTCGGTAGTGTAGAAAAAACCAGTACCAGCTGTAGAAACTAAACGGATCTTATCACGCATGACTCAGGTCCTTAAACTTTTACGCCGCGAGCACGGATTTCAGTAAGAACCGTGTCGATGCCTTTTTTATCGATAATACGCATACCTTTAGTAGTAGTGCGTAATGTTACAAAACGTTTTTCACTTTCAACCCAAAAACGGTGTGTTTGTAGGTTAGGTAGGAAACGACGTCTAGTCGCGTTTCTCGCGTGTGAACGGTGATTACCAACCGCAGGACGCTTACCTGTAACTTGACATACTTTAGACATGTCTATATATCTCCAATAACTTCGCTCGAGCTTAATTTGTCCCCTAGGCTATGTATTTTGTGCCCCAGGGATAAATCGAAGGGCGCTCTTTATACAGCTTATACAGGCAAAGATCAAGTGATTGATCTAATCCAACCAGCTCATGTGTAAATTTGATAGCGGCTAATTATAAAGATCGAATGCCCTTAGGGAAAGTAAAAACTGCATTTAAATTAAACTAATTTGCAAATAAGCACTAAACCGCTCATTTTTAACACGCTAAGTGATTTGAATACGCTTAAATCAAGCCTCGTTCTGCAAACGAAACACAATTATCTCCCCCAACAACGATGTGATCTAAAATATTTATATCGACTAATTGCAAAGCTTGCTGCAATTTAGCGGTAATTAATTTATCAGCTTGGCTTGGTTCAGCAATACCTGATGGATGATTATGAGCCAAAATAAGTGCCGCAGCGTTATTTTTTAAAGCCGCTTTGACGACTTCTCTTGGGTAAACAGATGCCGCATTAATAGTGCCATAAAAAAGTGTTTCTTCTTTAATTAAGCGATTCTGACTATCTAAATACAACACCATAAACACTTCTTGCTGCAAGCCTCGCAGCTCAATCGTTAAATAGTCATATACTGATTGCGGTGAATTAAATACTGCTTCGCGCTGGCATTGCTCCATCATATAACGACGACTCAATTCCAGTACTGCTTGAAGTTGCACAAATTTTGCTGTGCCCAGTCCTTTTTGTGCACAAAAATCATCGATTGATGCATTAAATAAGTTATGCAGTGTTTGATTTTGTGTCATTAAATGTTGTGCTAACTCAACTACATTCATGCCCGGTAAACCCGTTCGCAAAAATATCGCTAATAACTCGGCATCACTTAACGACTTAGCCCCTTTCGCCAATAACTTTTCGCGTGGTCGCTGGCTACTTGGTAAAGAGGTGAGCTGCATTATTTCGTCCCTGAAAAATGATTTATAATTTAACTGTAATGCAAAAATAAAATTTCGCCTGTAAAACTGCGAATAAATTCCATATTAAAACTTCGTCCCCAAGGCAAAGATTTGCTATCGTTAGCGCATATCGACAAACAGTTTTATCAGAGTATGACAAAGTTAATGACCAATTTAGCGACAGAATTAGTAAATAAAAAAATTGTACTTGGTATCAGCGGTGGTATTGCCGCCTACAAATGCGCCGAACTTGTTAGACGTTTAAAAGATCATGGTTGTGATGTCAAAGTGGTGATGACTGAGTCAGCTAAGCACTTTATTACTCCGCTTACCATGCAGGCCGTAAGTGGTGAAATGGTCTCAGACTCTTTGCTCGATCCATCTGCTGAAGCCGCTATGGGCCATATTGAATTTGCTAAATGGGCTGATTTAATATTAGTCGCTCCTGCCACATCTAATATCATCGCAAAAATGGCAGTCGGCATTGCAGATGATTTACTCACCACTTTATTGCTGGCAACACCCGCAAAAGTAGCAGTGGCGCCTGCAATGAATCAACAAATGTATGCCCACCCAGCAACTCAAGCTAACTTAGCAACTTTAAAACAGCGTGGCATTGCAATTTGGGGCCCAGGTAAGGGTGAACAAGCATGTGGTGATGTAGGTGCAGGGCGAATGCTTGAACCACATCAGTTAGTGGCACTATGCACGCAACCTTCGCAACCGCAACTACTAGCTGGTAAAACAATTACAATCACCGCAGGGCCAACTCGTGAGCCACTTGATCCGGTGCGTTTTATATCTAATCACAGCTCTGGGAAAATGGGCTTTGGGCTTGCACATGCGGCAGTTAGTTTAGGAGCAACGGTTAACCTGATTTCAGGTCCGGTAACAATTGCGCCACCACCAGGTGTTAACCTAATTAACATTGAGACCGCTGAGCAACTACTTGAACAATCGCTTATTTTTGCTCCAAAGTCGGATGCTTTTATTGGTTGCGCCGCGGTTGCCGATTATCGCGCCGCAGCGATTGCCGAGCAAAAAATGAAAAAACAAGGCGATGAACTGACACTCACTTTAGTTAAAAATCCTGATGTAATTGCCGCAGTTGCTAGCCTTACAGAGGGTCGCCCATATACAGTTGGCTTTGCCGCAGAAACTCAAGATGTCGCAAGCTATGCGAAAGGCAAACTCAGCAATAAAAACCTCGATATGATCTGCGCTAACGATGTATCACAAACGGGCTTTGGTTTTAATTCAGATCATAATGCTTTAACACTGTTCTGGCATAATGAACAAAAAGAACTGCCCGTCGATACCAAAAGCGCATTAGCACTGAGTGTAATGAGTGAGCTTGCTAAACGATTGTAAAAAGGCTGGAAAGAAACTGAATAAAACATTAACATAGCCCTTATCGCTTGCTCAAAAAGTGAGTGATAAGTAGCCGCCAAAAGCTAAGTAAATAATTATAAAGAAAGGAATGTTCATGCCTGCGACAAAAAGAAGTAATCGCAAAGAGCAAATACTACAAGCACTCGCACAAATGTTAGAAACCAGCCCAGGTCAACGTATCACCACAGCAAAATTAGCTGCTGAGGTAGGCGTTTCTGAAGCTGCGCTTTATCGTCATTTCCCGAGTAAAGCACGGATGTTTGAAGGCTTAATAGAGTTTATTGAAGACACTTTGTTGTCGCGCATAAATCTCATTCTTGAAAACGAAAAAGAAACTCAAAGCCGTATCTATAATATTTTATTGCTACTACTGGCATTTGCTGAGAAAAATCCGGGGATCACTCGTATTTTGACCGGCGACGCCTTGCAAGGTGAGCAAGAACGCTTGCGTGAGCGTGTACAAAGCTTGTTTGAAAAGCTTGAAACACAACTAAAACAAGTACTACGCGAGCGCAAACTTCGCGAAGGTAAAACCTTTCAAAGTGATGAGTTAACCATTGCAAACTTTTTACTTGCTTACATTGAAGGCAAGATGAACCAATTTGTCCGCAGTGACTTTAAAGCAAAACCTAGCGCGCAATTTGAAAAACAGTGGTTAGAATTACAAAAAATATGGCTTTAGCTCCTAGCTCCTAGCTCCTAGCTCCTAAAATTATTAACCTTGTCGGTTTTCCTACAAGGTTTTTTTATAAATGTTACTTTCAACCTTTATTTTCGACCGCTTATCGTTTCTACTCGAATTGTTGAACAAACTCGTTATGATGATGCAGATGAAACAAAACGAGAAGTAACAATGAAAGCACAACTTTCCCTACTCAGCGTAGCACTGGTTGCAAGCCTTGGTAGTGCCACGGCATCCGCAAAAGAGCCGCTACAATTTAAAGATGTATTCGATTTCAAAGCAGCTAAAACAACGCAATTATCTGAAAATGGTGAAGTACTGAGCTTTAGTGCAACCCCATATCGTGGCGATGCAACAGGCCAAGTCTATACCTTAAACAATAATAAATTACTTGCAGAAATTGAGCGCGGCACTAAACCTCAGATCAACAAAGCAGCTAACTGGGTAGCATTCACCCAAGTCCCTACTTTGCTTGAAAAAGAAACCACAAAAAAGAAAGACACCTTAAAAAACAATCTAGTACTCGTTAATACAATAACGGGTGAACAACAAGTCTTTGAGAACGTAAAAGACTACCAGCTCTCTGATGATGGTCACTGGTTAGCTTATCGCTTTGATGAAAAAGCAGATAAAGACGCTGATAATAAAGATATTGATGACACAAAAAACACCGCTAAAACCAGTGAAATCAAACCAGATAAGAAAGACAAAGCGTTTGAGCTCATTGTTGTAAATTTAAAAGACAAAACAACTCATACAGTAAATAGCGTATTTAGTTACGCAATCAATACATTTGGCAGCGAGCTTCTGGTCAGCCAAGGCTATCCTGACGGTAACGATAACCAAGTAGCATTAATTACATTAAACCAAACATTTGATACGAGTGTATTAATTGATGAACCAGGCGTGGTGGCAAATAAAATAGCTTGGCATCCAACTAAGAATATTGCCGCATTTACACTGGGTAATTATGTGAATGACGATATGCGCCGTCGCGATCATCAGCTAAAACTGTGGCAAAACGAACAGCTTACAAATATTGCTGCTCCTGAAAAAGATTGGACTATTGGTAAAACAGCAAAATTGAGCTGGTCTGAAGACGGTGAACGCTTGTACTTTGAGAATCATCCTAAGTTAGCGGCAAAAATTAAAGAAAAGAAATACACAGATCAAGCCTCGTTATTTGATTACGATACGATACGCGACCAAAAAGGCCTCCACGTTTGGCATAATAACGATGCCGAAATTAAACCCCGCGAAGAGCAACAATGGAAAGAAATCAATAAAAACCGCCATTATCAAGCCGTTTACCATCTTAATGGCAAACAAGTTGCGCAACTAAGTAACACTGACATGCCAGATTTGGCAATCAATACCAACAATCGCACTGCGTTACTTGGTTCTTCAAATTTACCTTATCTCAAACGTATTATGTATGGCGGTTTTTTTGCTGACTACTATGCAGTCAATGTGCAAAATGGTGAGCGTAAAGCAATTATCAGTGATTATCCGTTTAGACCCAGCCTATCACCCAGTGGACAATTTGCAGCTTACTTTGAAAATAGCCAAGTACAGCTTAAAGACTTAGGTAACAATAAAGTCAGTACCTTAACAACAGCGATTAAAGCAACGTTCGCCGATGATCAGCACGATTACCCTTCAACTCAACCGGGTTATGGTTTTGCCGGTTGGTTAGCTGATAGCAGCCAAGTGCTGGTATATAGCAAATACGATATCTGGGCATTTGACGTTAAAACCCTCAAAGCCACACGCCTTACACAAGGCAAAGAAAACAACACGCAATATCGAGTCATCAAACTTGATAAAGACCAAGTTGGCTTTAAACAAGATGAAACTTTACTACTTAGCGCTACAAACTTACAGCAAAAGCAAACTGAAATCACAAAACTCAATCTTGCTGATAACTCGATCAGCAAAGTATTAAGCGGTAAAAAACGTTTTGACGTGGTAAAAAAAGCTAAAAATGCCGATAAATACCTATTCACTGAGCAAACTTATCAGCAGTTCCCTGATTTTTATCAAACTGATTTTAGCTTTAAAAATCCACAACGCGTTACTAACTTAAACCCACAAGTTAACGACTTTGCGTGGGGGCAAAAACCGGAGCTAATTAACTATAAAGGCTTTGATGGCGAAGACTTGCAAGGCGTATTGATAAAGCCTGCGGGCTATAAAAAGGGCGATAAAGTGCCAGTGGTGGTGTATTTTTACCGTTATATGAGTCAACGCATGTTTGATTTCCCTAAAATGGAATTAAACCATCGCTCTAATTTCCCAATGTTTACTTCGAACGGTTACGCAATTTTCTTACCTGATATTCGCTTTGAAATTGGTCACCCAGGTAAATCATCAACGCAAACCATGATCAACGCCACCCAAAAGCTGATTGATTTAGGTATCGCTGACCCTGATAAAATTGGCTTGCAAGGGCATTCATGGGCTGGCTATCAAAGTGCCTTTATGATCACCCAAACTGATATGTTCAAAGCGGTAGTATCGGGTGCGCCAGTGTCAAACATGACCAGCGCTTACAGCGGTATTCGCTTAAAATCAGGATTAGCGCGTCAGTTCCAATATGAAACTGGGCAAAGCCGTATAGGTAAAACCTTGTTTGAAGCGCCAGAGCTTTACATCGAAAACTCACCGGTATTCTTCGCTGATAAAGTAAATACACCAATCTTAATTATGTTTGGTGATAAAGATGATGCTGTACCATGGCACGAAGGCGTACAGTATTATTTAGCGCTGCGCCGTGCAGGCAAAGATGCGACGTTTTTGCAGTATGAAGGTGAACCACACCACTTAAAGAAATTCCCTAACCAAGTGGATTTTTCAATTCGGATGATGCAGTACTTTGATCACTACTTAAAAGGCAAGCCTGCCGCTAAGTGGATGACCGAAGGCGAAGCTTTCATTGAAGAATAAGCAGCCATAAACTAAAACGCCCAGCAAATGCTGGGCGTTTTTTATTTACCTAAAACTACCTAGCCCGCTGACGATTACCGCCAACCTTAGGTTTGGTATTGGCTTTTTTAAACTGGCTAAATCCGGTGTGGCGGCTAAGCGCTGGACGCCCGCCTTTACCTGCTTTAAGCGATTTTTCGTCACGGGTTTCTTCTGGCACTAAGCAGTTTGGACCTTTACCAATCAACTTGGCTTTGCCCATACTACGCAGTGCTTCACGGATCATCGGCCAACCTGCTGGATCGTGATAACGCAATATAGCTTTATGTAAACGACGTTGACGCGCGCCTTTTGGTACCGGTACTTGCTCAGTATTATTTTTAATATTACGCAGCGAGTTCATCCCTGTGTGATAAATTGTGGTGGCATTAGCCATTGGTGACGGATAAAAATTTTGCACTTGATCTAGTTTAAAATCGTTCGACTTTAACCACAACGCCATGTTCACCATGTCTTCGTCTTTAGTGCCAGGATGCGCAGAAATAAAATAAGGGATCAGGTACTGCTTTTTCCCTGCTTCTTTTGAGTATTTATCAAAAAGCTCTTTAAACTGATCATATGCGCCCATGCCTGGTTTCATCATCTTAGATAATGGCCCGTCTTCGGTATGCTCAGGCGCAATTTTTAAATAACCACCAACATGATGGGTTACGAGTTCTTTGACGTAACGAGGGTCTTGTACAGCTAAATCGTAGCGAACACCAGAGGCTATTAGGATTTTTTTAATACCCTTAACTTCACGAGCCTTTTTATACAACTCGATAGTCGGTGTATGGTCGGTATCCATATGCTTACAAATATCAGGATATACACATGATAAACGTCGGCAGGTACTCTCAGCTTTTTTGCTCTTACAACGCAGTTTATACATGTTAGCAGTTGGCCCACCAAGGTCCGAAATAACCCCAGTAAACCCTGGTACTTTGTCACGAATTTGTTCGATTTCTTCAATAATCGATTCTTGTGAACGACTTTGAATTATCCGTCCTTCATGCTCAGTAATTGAACAGAAACTACAGCCACCAAAACAACCTCGCATAATATTAACTGAGGTTTTGATCATGTCGTAAGCGGGGATTTTTGCAGTACCATAACTTGGATGTGGAACTCGCTGATAAGGCAATCCAAACACCGCATCCATTTCATGTGTTTCAAGCGGATACGCAGGTGGGTTAACCCAAATAGAGCGATCGCCATGGCGTTGGAATAACGCTCGAGCACAACCTGGGTTCGTTTCTTGATGTAAAATACGTGATGCATGAGCGTACAGTGGTTTATTAACACTCACTTGCTCAAACGCAGGTAGCTTAACGTAGGTTTTTTCCCAAGGTTTAGGACGCGCTGGCTGAATGGTAATTGGTTTTGCCGCTTCAGCTTGTAAATCAATACCCGCTTTTTTAAATTCGCTTTTGCTACAACCCACATCATCCGCACCATATGGGTTTGGAATTGGGTCAATTTTACCAATTTTATCAATCGCGGTAGAATCACTACCACGCCAGCCCGGTAATGGCTCTTTACGAATAACCGCCGTACCACGGATATCTTGAATGGTATCCATCGTTTCGCCGGCGGCAATACGATGAGCAACTTCTATTAATGGTCGCTCAGCATTACCGTAAATAAGAATATCGGCTTTGGCATCAAATAAAATACTACGGCGAACTTTTTCTTGCCAGTAATCATAATGGGCAATTCGACGTAAGCTGGCTTCGATACCACCTATTACAATTGGCACACCTTTGTAGGCTTCGCGGCATCGTTGTGAGTAAATCATCACCGCACGATCAGGACGCTTGCCACCCACATTACCGGGCGTGTAGGCATCATCATGGCGCATACGCTTTTCAGCCGTATAGCGGTTGATCATCGAGTCCATGTTACCGGCAGTCACACCAAAAAATAAGTTAGGCTTACCAAGTGCCATAAAGGCATCTTTCGAATCCCATTCTGGCTGAGCGATAATACCGACCCTAAAACCTTGTGCTTCAAGTACACGACCAATTACCGCCATACCAAAGCTGGGGTGATCTACATAAGCATCACCACTGATAATGATGATATCGCAGCTATCCCAGCCAAGGGCATCCATCTCTTCGCGTGTAGTTGGTAAAAATGGTGCTGTGCCGTAACACTCAGCCCAATATTTAGGGTATGAGAATAACGCTCGCTTGGCTTTAAGTGCGCTCATATAAAGTAACCAATTGCTTTAAAAAAGGTCGCAAAGTATACCCGAATTAATCACCAAGCGATATTAGCTATTTACAATGGCATCAAACATAATATTATTTTTTACTTTCAATATATTGAATAAGCTCAACTTCAGGCATTGGTTTAGCGTACATAAATCCTTGCACTTCATCACAACCCAATTGCTTAAGAAAATCAGCTTGTGCTTGTGTTTCAACACCTTCTGCAATCGTTTTTAATCCGAGCTGCGCGCCAAGAGCTATAACCAGCTTGGCAATTGCGCCGCTGTCTTTTTCGGGTAAGTCTTTGACAAATGCACGATCTATTTTCAACCTATCCAACGGTAACTTTTGCAAATAACTCAGTGATGAAAAACCAGTGCCAAAATCATCTATCGCCACTTCAATACCAAACTCTTTTAGATCTTGCAGTGTTTCAATCACCATCGAGAGATCATCCATCACCACACTTTCGGTAACTTCTAATTCAATATTTTTTGGGTTGACCTGATATTTTCGCAAAGTATCTTTGACTTGTTGTGCGTAGCCTTTAACCTTAAATTGCGGTACCGACACATTGACCGCAATACAAATTTCAACACCTTGAGCCTCAAGACGTTTTTGCTGCTGACAAGCCTGATCCAATACCCATTGACCAATCTCAACAATTAGCCCTGCATCTTCAGCAAGTGGCACAAAAACCGCGGGGGAAATATAGTTACCTTGTCCCGACGGCCAACGTAGTAATGCTTCGCAGCCTTTTAATGACAAATCACTAAACGCCAATTGCGGTTGATACCAGACTTCCAATTTATTATTTTCAAAGTCTTGGCGAAGCTGGCGAATAATCCCTAATCGCCAAGCCATTTGCTCTTCCATATCGGGAGTGTAACAAACAGCATTCCCCTGATTACCTTTTTTAGCGTGATTGAGTGCGATATACGCAAGCTTAAGTGTTTCAATACCTGTGGTTTGAAAGTCCTGTTGCTCGCACAAACCAATTTTAAAATTAACCGGTAACAAATGCTCTGCTGCTGCAAACGGCAAACTTAAATTTTCACTTAATTCGTTTAAATCAAATCCATCGCGCTTAATTAAAAAACCAAATACATCTGCACCAATCCGTGACAGTAATTTAGCGTTTGGGTATTCTTGCTTGAGCCGTTCAACGATTGAAGTAAGCAAGTGATTACCCACCTCTTGACCCAGGCCATTGTTGATGTCTGAGAAATGTGCGACATCAATTAGAATAAATATATACTCGTTACTATTTAACCGATGATACTTTTCAATTTGTTCAATAAAATCAGTTCTATTGGCAAGACCTGTTAACACATCTTTGTAGGCTGCATCTCTGAGTTTATTAAAAAGTCTGACGTTATCTAAGCCTACACTGACGTTTGTTAAGAAAATTTCAGCAAATTGCAATTGTGTTAAGCTTGGTTGGCTAACGTACTCTAAGTAAATAGCAGCCTGACGATTTTTACTTTTCAATAAAAACGTAGTGTCGTGCTCAGTGTGCTGATGTTCGCCAAACTCAAAACAATTTTGCACTTGCAAAATAATCCGCCCATCATCAAGTTGTTCTACACCTTGGCCAATAAAAGCACTAAACTCAGCACAACCACCCAACACTTGAACCTGATAGCTATCATCCAGACTGCCACACACAACCCCCCTTGGCGCACAATCTAAAATTACCGAGAGCTGCTTAATCACCGCCATAGTAAATGCTTTAATGTCGGTAAAACCTAAAATAGCCTTTGAGGCTAACAGAATATTATTTAACGATTTGCTTTGATATTCAAGTTGGCAAACTTGTTCGTATGAGCGAATAGCTGTAACTAACGAGGTAACTAGCTTACTGCGGGTAAGTTCGGTTTTAGTTTTATAATCATTGATATCATATTCTCGGATCACTCGCTCTTCAGGCGCATATCCGGGCTGACCCGTTCGTAAGATAATTCGTACGTTATGGTTTTTCAGCGTATCGCGTACCTCTTTAACTACTTTTAAGCCTGCATCATCGGATTCCATGACTACATCTAACAGTAATACCGACACATTATTAGTATTAGCTAACACTTCAACTGCTTCTGCGCCAGAATAAGCATGATGAAAACGCAGTGTTCTTCCCCAAAACTCAACGCCTGAGAGTGCTAGTTCTGTTACAGTGTGAATTTCAGGATCATCATCAACAATCAGAACATCCCAGTAATCTTTGGGCGCAACTTCTTCATGAGGCTCGTCTTCATGGTTGAAAAACAAAAAATCATTGTGTTCTGACGTCATTCCAAATCCTTTAAATTCAAATATTGCGCGCCATCATTTAATATTAAGACAATTCATTATTGACTAATAAGTTATCACTATTTAACTTATGATACAGTATTAATGTCGATGATTAATGAATATTGGTTTACAGATTATAGTCGATATTCAGCACCTTGCTGTGCGATAGTAGAATTTATAATTTAAGGAACAGCCATTAATATTTTACCCAGAATTACTAAATTTATTTTTCTGATTACTTTGATTTTACTGGTAATTGGACTGCTATTACCACAACAATACCAAGTCCAAAAGAGCATTAAAATTCATGCTCCGCAAACAGATATCACCCCGTTGCTTAGTGATTTTACCAAGTGGACTAGCTGGTCACCTTGGCAAAAAGTAGATCCAAGTATTGTTTTCACTATTGGAGAGCCTAGTTCTGGCGTGGGTGCTCATCAGTTTTGGCAAAGTAGCTGGGGAGTAGGTGAAATGACGATTACCAATATAAGCAGCACTAAAATCAATTTTAATATTCTCTTTAATGAAGAACATATTATTAAAGGTGTGATCTCTTTTTCACCTCTAGCTAATGGAAATCAAGTAACATGCTCACTAGATGGCGAAGTTACTACTTCGATTCTAGGTGGCTATTTGGCGCTATTTAGCCAATATATTTTGGCAAATACGGTGAAACTTGGACTTAATAATTTAAAAACTACTGCGCAGCTGCAAACAGCAACACACAGCGAGAAGATCGATGACGATTCAAACAGCCCAAGCAAAAATTAACCTTGCTCATATAATTGAAATTAAACTAGGTTACTCGATGAGTAAAACCAGTTCGACTCGCCTTACCAGTGCCAGTGATGATAGTTATGGTCCACAAGGGCAAAGTAAACTGCCCTATCAAGTCAATAGTGATAACTCAACGCTCAATAGAGCCCAACATCGCCAACAATTACTACTTATCAAACAACAACAAAATATTGAAGCGATTATGGCTATGGCTATGGATTTTTGCCCCGACGTAACTAGTAAAGGGCAACCTGACAGTGATTGGGTCGAACGCTTTATTGCACTATGTGAAGATACTTCAAACGAATCAATGCAAAAACTGTGGGCAAAAATTTTAGCGGGAGAAACTGTATCACCGGGAACATTTTCAATTAAAAGCTTACAAACACTTAAGCAGATGACCCAGCGCGAAGCGGATGCACTACAAAAATGTACCGCAATTTGTGGCTATAATGAAAAAGATAATAGCCATTTAATTTTATTAGGCTTTTATAAAAAACCTTCGCTATTTGATTTGCTACGCAAAGGCAATAAAGTATCGTTTAACTTAGGTAAAGCTGGGATCAGTTTTCCTGATGTATTAACTTTGATGGATATTGGCCTAATCTACCGTAAAGAAATTGAATCTGCAGCGCTTAAGGCTGGCCAAGAAATGAATCTGACATTTTTAACCCAACGGGTCGTACTCAAACCAAAAAATAACGATTTAGTGCTCAGTTACTATAAATTTACGCAAACGGGTGATGAACTTAGAAAATTGATTAACACGCCAGTTAATAAGGCTTATAAGCAATTGTTAAGCAGTGCACTTGAGGAAGAGTTTGAAGTAGCGTGGCACGCAATTAAATAACGGTACCACGCCAAAGCAAACAAATTAGAAGTGAATTTGTATGCCTGCAAATGGACCTGATGCATCAATATTAGTATATAGATTATCAATATCATCAAGCTCTAGCGTCATTTGACGGTAACCCGCTTTGATATCTAAATCTACCGCTAAGTTGTCAAGTAAAGCCCATGCAATACCCGCTTGGTAGTCTTGTACTTTACTATCATCGATAGCAAGTAAGCTACCTTCAAAGAAAACACTTAAACCCGTTAACGGTAAGCCTACTTCAGCACGACCATAAACTAATGGCACAAAACCTGAAAAATCCACAGTTTCTGTTGTTGCTTTACCATTTGCTGTACCAGTAACAACAATATCGCCATCAAACTGCTTAGCATTTACACCTAAATCGATAGATAATAAGTCATTATCAAATATCTCATAGTATAAAATATAATCAACGTGTGATAAGTCGCTGATCGTAGTTGCTGTGGTATTGGTTGTAAATGAAGTACCACCAAACTCAAACGTCTCATTAAGCAAGGTTGAGCCATTTAACTCAAGCTCGGTATACTTTAACTTTATATTTGGCACTAATGGAATTGGATGCTCAAGCGCTGCGTAGTAGCTGATGAAGGTTTCATCTTCAAAATTAAAGTCTTGCATATTACCGCTATCTGAAAAGCTACCTGAATTATCAGATTGCCAGCCATCAACACCAACATATAAACCTAAAAGGGTGTCAGCGTGAGCCGCTGGAGCCAAAAATGCCATCGAAAGGGCAGCGGCTAAACAGTACTTTTTCATGTGTTATCCTTGCGCTAAAAGTTCGCTAAGTTCAATAAGAGCCGCATTGGCTCGTGAAATATAATTTGCCATTACTAATGAATGATTAGCAACAAAACCAAAACCATTACCATTTAAAATCACCGGACTCCAAACAGTCTCTTGGGTTGCTTCAAGCTCACGTATAATTTGTTGTAAGCTCACACGTGCATTCTTTTTCTCTAATACATCAGCAAAGTCATATTCTACCGCTTGCAAAAAATGTAATAAAGCCCAAGTTGCACCGCGTGACTCATAAAACACGTCATCTATTTCCCACCAAGAGGTTTTTATCTGATTTTGTAATGGTGCATAAGTCGCTTGATGTGCTTCTTTGTCACCGGCTAAATCAGTATTTAACCGATCTTGACCAACACTGGCACTTAACCGCTGACTTAAACTACCAAGGCGTTTTTCGGCTTCTTTTAACCAGCCTCGTAGGTTATCTGCCCGCGCATAAAACTGACTGTCACGGCTGTTTTGGTCAGCGATTTGAGTACGATACACAATTAATAAATCAATGCCTTTTTGGTATTCACTCTCGGCACTTGGCCACGCCCATGCTTCTGAACTAATATTAAATTGGGGCTGGGCTTTTTTTAGAGCTTCATGTTCGGTCGATTGCGACTGAGAACGGCTAAAGTCTTTACGCATTGATAGCGCCAAATCGCGCGTCATTTCTAATGCGCCATATTCCCAAGCAGGCATATTATCCATAAGAATACTCGGAGGTATTACATCATTTGATAAATAGCCACCAGGTTTATTCAATAATGTGCTGGCAACATTAATCAAAGCCGTAGTTGTTGTGTAACCTGTTACTAGTTTTTCGCCACGCTGCTGCGCATCCTGTTTAGCTTGCGTGATCACATTTACGCGGCTTGGCTCAACACTCCAATACACAGATACGGCATAAAATAAAATAAAAACTAATATTAGCCCTGCTATAATTTTCCCTTTATGTTGTGACATTTAATCTCCTAGTGATGTGTATGGTGCTGTTCAGATTGTGATACTTGCTCAACTTGGCTTTCTAATGAAACCACGGTAGCTTGAGTAAATACACGATCTCCATTGCTAAAATATAGCGTGAGTTTGAGCTCTTGCCCTATTTTTAACGGCTCTTTTGGTTCAAAAACCATTAAATGATAACTGCCTGGTTTAAAATCTAGCTGTTGATGTGCTTTGATCTCTAACGCATCTACTTTTTGCATTTTCATCATACCATTAACATGCTGATGTTCATGTACTTCAACTCGTCCTAAGCTCTCAAGGCTAGCCTTAGTTAATGTCACTGCTGCATCACCATGATTAACAAGCGTTAAATAACCAACACTAGATTGACTGCCAGGTAAAAAAATCCTTACTTGGGCATTGCTAACTACAATATCACTTGTTGTATCATGTTGATGCTCTGCATGGGCAAATAGCACTGGAGAGTATAGGCCTACAGCTAAAAAAGCCGCTGTGAAGATAGTTAGTAATGGCTTAAGAGTCATTTCGATCCTTGTTATAATAATCACTTTAAGTGCTAAATTTAGCATATTTGCGAAAAAATAGTCAGCTAAATTAGCATTTAAGGTAACCTCTGTGTGGCAAGCTATGCGACCTTTTTATTATCCGCGACTAACCAACACAGAAAAACAATCAGCAGTAGCGGCCATGCGATCATCACAGAACCGAACAACAAAGCTAGCATCACGCCGACTCCTATTATTAGACCTGCGCCAATCAAACCAACACTAACCAGCGCAATAATGGCAATAACGACCACAACAGCGACTAATGCACCAAATAATTCAATGCCAACCCAACTCAAGTCAGCAATCCACAAAGGGAGCTGCCATGAGTCAAACTGCATTATCTCAAATGGACTAGAAGCGATAAACAATGCTGCTAGCAGACACAGTGCAATAATTTTCATGGCGCTCTCCTAATAAACCTTGTTGTCTAAACAACAATGTGCAATTAAATAACCCGCACCTATAAATAGTGGGAACTGAATAAACAGTACAATAGTTGCTAATCGAGTTGCCCAAATCGGAAAGTCAAACCGACGCGCTAAGCCACTACATACTCCCGATATTTTTTTATTTAATGGATCTTTACTCCATTGAGTATTGTTATTAAATGTATTCATTTTTATAACTCCTAAGCCGACTGTTTTACTTTAGCTTTAAGTGCTGCAAGCTCTTTATCCAAGGCTTCGTCTTTAACAAGCGCATCAATTTGCATTGCCGTGTCTGATTGATTAGCTGCAGCCATTTCGTATGCTTCCACTTGTGATTCAATTGACTCAACTCGGCGCTCAATCACATCAAAACGCGACAGTGCATGTGCCACTTTATCGCTATGTAACTGTTGATTAACTCGTACTCGTGCATTTAAAACACTATGCACCTGAGTTAAGCTCTGCCGCTTTGCTTTGGCAGCACTAAGTTTGTCTTGTAAACGCTGTGCATCGTCAGCTAACTTGGCCATTGAATCGGTTAATTTAACGAGCTCAGGTTCAACAGCTGCCATATCAGCGGCTACACGCTGCTTTTCTTTTAATGCGGCTGTGGCTAAATCATCTCGACCTTTACTGACGGCTATTTCGGCTTTTTCTTGCCATTGTGCTATGGATGTTAACTTATCGCTTTGCTGGCGTTTCAATGCTTTTTCTTCGCACAAAATCGCTGCAGCGGTAGTACGGCACTCATTCAGAGCTTGTTGCATCTCGATAATAAGTAAATTAAGTAGTTTTGCTGGATCCTCTGCCTTATCAAGCACAGCGACCAAGTTTGATTGAATTAGATCATTAACACGATTCATTAGGCCCATGATTTTCTCCTGTTGATTATGGGTGATTACACCAAGGAGACTCCAAGACTTATGCCATGTCGTTAGAAAAACAACTAAAACAATAAATAACAATAGGATAGAAAGATAAAATCAATTTAAAAGTGACGTTTAGCTGAATTAAAATACGTTAAATTAACTAAAAAAGTGATATTTTGACTAAATTTTAGGATCAAAAAAAGCCACTAAAAAGTGGCTTTCAAGATTAAAATTTCAGCTATTCAGGCACAAAACTTAATGCTTTATCCATCACTGATAAATCGGCTTGCTTACCATGGCCGTTTTCAGATAAATGACGTCTAAATCCTCGCGCCCCTGGTTGGCCTTGGAAAATACCCAACATATGGCGAGCTATATGCCAAAAGTTAGCGCCTTGGCGCATTTCATCTTCAATATAACCATACATTGAACGCACCACGTCATGACGGGATAATGTACACGCAGTATCACCGTAAATTTTCTCGTCCACTTCACTTAATATAAATGGATTACTATACGCTTCACGACCGATCATAACGCCATCAAGATGCGCTAAATGAGCAAGACTATCAGCGATGGTATTAACCCCACCATTTAAGCTTAAATCAAGCTGTGGGTAATCTTTTTTCAGTTGATAAACACGCGGATAATCAAGTGGTGGAACTTCACGGTTTTCTTTCGGACTTAATCCCTTTAGCCATGCTTTACGGGCGTGAATAATAAAGTCATCACAGCCAACCTTATGACTCGCTTCGATCAGCGCACATAAAAACTCATATGAATCCTGCTCATCAATACCAATGCGTGTTTTCACCGTAACAGGAATAGTAACCTCCGCCTTCATTGCTGCAATACAATCAGCAACAAGCTGCGGCTCGCCCATTAAACACGCACCAAAGCGGCCATTTTGCACTCGATCCGAAGGGCAACCAACATTTAGGTTTACTTCATCATAACCACGTTCAGCAGCCAGTTTTGCACACTTTGCCAAAGCTTCAGGATCAGAGCCACCTAATTGCAAAGCAACGGGGTTTTCATGTGTATTAAAGTGTAGATAATCACCACGCCCAAATAAAATTGCACCGGTTGTTACCATTTCGGTGTAAAGCACCGCATGCTTGGTCATTTTACGATGAAAAGTACGGCAATGGCGGTCTGTCCAATCGAGCATCGGGGCCACAGAAAAACGTCTATTCAAAGTAAAATCCTCAGATGATATATAAGTATAAGGGTTATTCCCTCATTGGAAGGCACTATATTTTACACAAATCAAAGCCGAGCTTCAATCGTAAGCAAGTTGTTGTTTGTCGGTAGCAGAGATTGAGTTGTTTAACGCAGCAACAAAAATGTATGCTGCGCTTTAGATAATATACTTAAAACGATTTTGTTAGATTATCAAATTGCTGGCCTTGCACTGTAATGGTGGTTTTTTCTAAGCTTATATAATCATTTTTTTGCTTGGGGTTAACCAAACGTGCTGCGACTTCAAATTTAGCAACTTTAGCTTCGCTATTTAGCTCAAGTATTTTTAAAGATGAATGAGTATCATGCTTAGCTGACTGCACATAATATTCACCAGCCCAACTGGCATCAAACACTAAATTAGGCGCATTTTTAGCGGAAGATTCAATAAACACTCCCTCTTTAATTTCGTCTCGTAATAAAGTAACGGTGTAATGATCTCCTCCCGTATGACCGAAATATACGGTAACAGCATGATTGTCATTATGGCTAAAATCATAGTCAGTAACTTGAATAACCTTCATTTCGCTTTGAGGCGGTTCAACGCAGGCCGTTAATCCCAAAACAAGAAAACCGCATAAAATAATCTTTTTTAATAACATTTTTCATTCCTTAAATTTTATTACGTTATATTTAATCTAGATAATTCTAAGCAACAATTCAAAATTTTATATGACAATAGCTATTTAACAGCAATACACAGCCTTTATGTAAATACTTGTAAGCCAAAATAGTGGGCTATCCCGTCGAGTATATTTGTCACGGCAACTGATGAAAGGATCAAACCCATGATCCGGCTGATGATACTCGCACCGCTGTCACCAATTAATTTGTGAACATGGGTTGCCAACAGTAACAGCACAAGTACCACAACAAGAACAGCTAACATCATTGATGAAGTAATTAACTGCTCAACCCACGTGTATTCAGTGTTACGAGTCATCAAAACAGCGCCAAGCATCGCACCTGGACTGGCGATTGATGGAATAGCTAAAGGGAAAATGGCCGTTTCAGTGCTATCACGAACACTTTTAATTTCCATTTCTGGTTTACTTTCACCAAAGATCATAGACAAAGCGAACAGCAATAACACGATACCACCTGCGATTTGAAACGCTGACAAGGGGATATTGATAGCATTTAAAAGCAGCTCCCCAGCGACAACAAAAAACAATAGTACCCCAGCAGACACCAGAACAGCTTTCAACGCGACTTTACGTTTGAATTTGTCACTATCACCGCGTGTTAAGGCTATAAAAACAGGCACAGTACCGATTGGATCAATAACCGCAAAAAAGAAAATAAATACCGCTAATAATTCATTCATTGTTGGCCTTCCTAGAATAAAACTGTCTAATAAAAACGCTGCAACTACAATACAGTATGTTAGTATATCACGGTAGCGTAAGGATAAGAGAAGATGAAAATAGAATCACTCGTTAGTAAAGCCAAACAAGTGTGTGACAATCGCGGTGCGCGATTCACTCCAATTCGTGAAAAAGTATTTCGCCTATTAGCAAGTGCGCAAGGCGGAGTGGGCGCTTATGATTTATTAGAGCAACTAAAACTCACTGAATCAGGAGCAAAACCAGCCACAATTTACCGTGCCTTAGACTTTTTAGCTGAATTAGGTTTTATTCACAAAATTGAAAGTACTAACGCATTTATGTTGTGTCATCATTTTGATCATATCCACCCTGTACAACTGTTGATATGCGATAGTTGTGGTTTTGTCAAAGAGCTACACTCTAGCGTGATTTCGCATGAACTTAATAGTCTTGCTGCTGAGAGTGGTTTCGTCGTATCGGGGCAAACTATTGAAGCCCATGGTAGATGTGGAAATTGTAAAGAATAATTAAGTGCAGAGCTAAAATAACTCACTACACTTTAACGTATAACCGCAGTTAAACTGCTAAATTCGAGGGATAAACAATAATGAATGTAGAGTTCATCAATCCTTTTTTATCATCTTTATTAAATGTGCTCAGCACAATGGCGCAAACCGAACTAAAACCGGGTAAGCCGAAAATAAAAAAAGATGAAGTTGCCTGTGGCGACGTTTCGGGATTAATTGGCATGGTAGGACCGCAAACTAAAGGTTCATTTTCGATCACTTTTGATGAGAGCCTTGCCCTGACTATTATGGAAAGAATGCTAGGTGAACGCCCTGATTCTATCAATGAAGAAGTAACCGATATGGTTGGTGAAATTACCAATATGGTCACTGGTGGGGCAAAAAATTTACTTGGTGAAAAAGGCTATGACTTTAATATGGCTACACCAATCGTTGTGTCTGGTAAAGGTCATACCATAACTCATAAAAGTGAAGGGGCAAAAATATTGATCCCATTTACCTCTGATGCCGGTAATGCCAATATTGAAGTTAGTTTCGATAAAATATGAGCTGGTTGCAAAAACAACTACTTTTAAAGCCTCGCTCTCGAGGCTTTCATATTATTGATAGCGAAATACTCAGCCAACTCCCTGAGATTTCCGATTACCAAATTGGCTTATTACACCTTTTTATACAGCATACCTCAGCCAGCTTAACGATTAATGAAAATGCTGATCCGACAGTACGTATGGATATGGAAAGTCACTTCAATAAATTTGTTCCCGAGCGCCAACCTTATTATCGTCATGATTACGAAGGTGATGATGATATGCCTGCGCATATAAAAACGAGTACCTTAGGCTGCGAGCTAACGATTCCAATTAGCCAAGGACGTTTACAGCTTGGTACATGGCAAGGGATCTATTTAGGCGAACATCGTGATCATGGCGGCGCAAGACGTATTATTGCAACGCTGCAAGGGCAAGTTTAAATAAAACTATTTAAATTGAAATACTAAATAAATTGGATATGTGCTTTAAGCAATAACTGCTTGTCAATCAAACTTGGGTGGGTATTCATTTTTAAAAGATTGGAGCGGTACACGAGGCTCGAACTGCTTATGACTTAGTTCGACCTTGGCATATTTTATTTTAGATTGCTTAAAGAGATTGGAGCGGTACACGAGGCTCGAACTCGTGACCTCGACCTTGGCAAGGTCGCGCTCTACCAACTGAGCTAGTACCGCATAATATTTTCACTTTAAACTTACTCCAATTTCTTTGGTTAGAAATTGGAGCGGCACACGAGGCTCGAACTCGTGACCTCGACCTTGGCAAGGTCGCGCTCTACCAACTGAGCTAGTGCCGCATTTCAAAATAGTCAGTAATTTGTCCGTTGGTGCGCGACAAGTCGCGGTAAAACGTTCTGGCAACTGAGCTAGTGCCGCATTATAATTTTTAGGTTATAGGTTCTAAAAAAGTTTATAGCTTTTAATTTGAAACTTGCTGCAATTTCTTTGGTGAGAAATTGGAGCGGCACACGAGGCTCGAACTCGTGACCTCGACCTTGGCAAGGTCGCGCTCTACCAACTGAGCTAGTGCCGCATTCAAAATAGTCAGTAATTTTTCCGTTGGTCCGCGACAGGTCGCGGTGAACGTTCCGGCAACTGAACTAGTGCCGCATTCAAAATGCTCAAGCACACTAACCCCGCGGGGGTTATCGTCTTAAGCGGGGCAGGATTCTACAATAATCCGATGTGTTTGCAAGTGTTTTTTACAAATTAAAGAATTTTTCTTGGTAGACTTTTAATTCCATGATGGAATCTTTGATATCATCAAGAGCAAGGTGTGAACCTTTTTTGTGCACTTGTGCTAAAACTTCTGGTTTCCAGCGTCTTGCTAGTTCTTTGATAGTGCTTACGTCTAAATTACGATAGTGGAAGTAATCTTCCAGTTCACGCATATATTTATTCATAAAGCGTCTATCTTGGCCTATTGAATTACCACACATAGGCGAAGCGCCTGCAGGAACCCACTGCTTTAAAAATGCCAAAGTTTGTTCAACAGCATCTTGCTCTGTGAATGTGCTCGCTTTACAGCGTGCAGTTAACCCTGACTGACCATGTTGCTTAGTACACCATTCATCCATACCATCAAGCAATTCATCACTTTGATGAATAGCAATAGTTGGCCCTTCAGCCAAGATGTTTAACGCACTGTCGGTGACAACCGTGGCGATTTCGAGTATTTTGTCTGTACTTGGTTCAAGACCTGTCATTTCGAGGTCGAGCCAAATCAGATTTGATTTATGAAAAGACATAATTACCTTGCGGTGCTTTCCTTTAGATCTAACGCATTTAGATATATCATATTAGTATCATCAGTCGACCTAAAGCTTTTTTTTCAAAAAGCACGACATTTAACTAAGTTATGGGCCAAAAGTGGCAAAACAGAAGAAATTAAGTAAAGGTCAATCCCGTAGGATTAAGGCCAATCACCAAAAACGCTTGTCTAATGCAGATTCTGCGCCAACCACTAACAAGGTTGAGCAATGGCAAACTGACAATTTAGGTGCGCCTGAAAATGCCGTGGTGATCAGTCGGTTTGGTCAACATGCCGATATTGAAACTGATAACGGAGATGTTTTGCGCTGCAATATTCGCCGTACCGTTAAAGGTATTGTTTGCGGAGACGAAGTGCAATTTCGCCGCGCAAAAGTCAGCGAAGGTGATTTAGCTGGCGTTATAGAAGCGATGCATGAACGGCGCTCGCAACTTACTCGCCCTGATTTTTACGACGGTGTAAAAGTCATAGCCGCCAACATTGACCAGATTTTGATGGTCTCTGCGGTACTACCAGAGTTTACCCCCAGTATTATCGACCGCTATTTAATTGCCTGCGAAGATATGGGCATTGAGCCTATTTTAGTGCTCAATAAAATAGATTTAATTGATGAGCCTGGGCTTGCTAACATCAACAAAATTTTGGATATTTATAGGTCACTTGATTATCAAGTATTACTAGTAAGTAATAAAACCGGTTACGGTATTGATGCACTCAAAGAAACCTTAATTGATAAAAATAGTATTTTTGTTGGTCAAAGTGGTGTGGGGAAATCAACTTTAGTTAACACTGTTTTACCTGATGCCGAAATACTGACCAAAGAGGTCTCTGAAAATAGTGGCCTTGGCCAACACACAACAACTGTGTCACGACTTCATCACTTACCTTCAGGCGGTAACTTAATTGATTCCCCTGGTATTCGTGAATTTGGCTTGTGGCACTTAGATGTAGAGCGTGTTACTTGGTGCTTTAAAGAGTTTCGCAAGTTTATTGGCGGTTGCCGCTTTAGAGACTGTAAACATTTAAATGATCCAGGCTGTATAATTCGCCAAGCAATCGATGATGGTGATATTTCACAGCTACGTTTTGATAGCTACCATAGAATTTTAGAAACAATGGCCGATGGCCGAGCGGGTGCTCGTGCTCCACGCGTATAATTTTTTAGGAAAAAACTTGTGAGTTTAGACAAATTCAAAATCGCAATGCAGTACGCAATGCCAAAACATTTTGTATCCCGTATGGTAGGCAAGTTAGCTGCAGCTAAAGCAGGTGCACTAACAACTACTTTAATTAAATTGTTTATTAAACAATATAAAATTGATATGAATGAAGCGCAATATAGCGACCCAGCTCACTATAAAACGTTTAATGAGTTTTTTACTCGTCCTTTAAAAGAAGGCGTTCGGCCATTAACCACTGAAGATGACATCATTACTCACCCTGTAGATGGTGCCATCAGTCAATTAGGCCCAATTGTTGAAGGCCAGCTTATTCAAGCTAAAAATCACAACTATAGCTTACAAGCTTTACTTGGCGGCTCAGAGCAAGATACAGCGCCATTTTTAGGCGGCGACTTTGCAACGATTTACTTAGCGCCAAAAGATTATCATCGTATTCATATGCCGATTGATGGCACCTTGAGTAAAATGATTTACGTCCCCGGTGATTTATTTTCAGTAAACCCACTTACCGCGCAAAATGTACCTAATCTATTCGCTCGTAACGAACGCGTAGTAGCCATTTTTGAGACTGAAATTGGCCCGCTTGCTATGGTATTAGTGGGTGCAACAATTGTTGCCAGTATCGAAACTATTTGGGCCGGTACAGTTACACCACCAGCAGGTAAAGATGTATTTAGCTGGAACTACAAAACCTCAGGTGAAAATGCAATTACCTTGAAAAAGGGTGAAGAGATGGGTCGCTTTAAATTAGGCTCCACGGTTATTTTAGCCTGGGGTGCTAGTAAAGCAGATATCTTTGATGATCAAAAACCAGGCACAGTGACTCGCATGGGCACACCGTTTGCTAAAGTTGATGATTGATGATTGATGATTAATACCTAATTAATAATTAAGTTATAAATCATTTTAATTAAAAACGCGGACCGACTAATGCAGTCATGCCGCGTTTTTTATTTAAGCTCTTTCCCCTGCACACTCAGTACATTCGGGCGCTTTAGTTAATTTAAACTGCTGCTGCGCTAAACTTAGCCCATCAAAACGAATAAACTGACTGCCTTGATGATGGCCCAGCAAGATATTAACTGCCAACAGTGCTTGCATCGAGCCAATAACACCTAACAACGGACTAAGCACGCCCGCGTTACTGCAATTAAGCGCTTGCTGTTGCGGTTGTGCTCCAAATATACACCCGTAACAAGGGCTCTGTGGCTGGCGAAAATCAAAACACATCAGCTGCCCTTCACTCGCTATTGCCGCCCCCGACACCAGTGGAATACCCAGTGCCAAGCATTGCTGGTTTACTACATAGCGAGTGCTGAAGTTATCGCTGCAATCAAGTACTAAGGTTGCGCCAGTAAAAACTTGTTCAGCATTTTCAGTGGTTAGTTTTGCACTTACTGTGTTGATCTTGATTTGATTATTTAAGCTGCTTAATACTTTGCCCGCAGCGCTGACCTTATCTTGCCCTAAATGATTTACTTTATAGAGCACTTGGCGCTGTAAATTTGAAAGCTCAACCTTATCATCATCTAACAAGCTTAATTCGCCAATGCCAGCCGCAGCTAAATACAGTAATGCGGGGCTGCCTAACCCCCCCGCTCCAATTACCACAACGTGAGCGGCTTTGAGCTTTAACTGCCCTTCAAAGCCGACTTCTTTAAGCATTAAATGACGACTGTAACGTAACTGCTCTTTGTCAGATAAAGATCCTTTTATTGCCTCACTCATTGCTATTAATAGCCATTTGTAAATCGGCAATCGCCTGTTGATAGTCACTTGCTTCACTAATAGCCCTAACAACAGCTACACTGCCAACACCGGTTGCAGCAACCTCGCCCGCTCGTGATAAATCAATGCCACCAATAGCTACCGTTGGGTAATCACTCATTAACGGCACAAAATGCTTTAACTTTTCAAGCCCTTGAATTTGCCCTGTCATATCTTTGGTCGTGGTTGGGTAAATAGCGCCAAACGCCATATAACTCGGGCGGTAATTATGAGCGCGCAGCATTTCATAAAAACCATGGGTCGAAATCCCCAAACGCATGCCCGACTCTTTAATGGCCACCAGATTAGCCTCAAGTAAATCTTCTTGACCTAAATGCACACCATAAGCGCCATGTTTGATTGCCAGCTGCCAATGATCGTTGATATACACATTGCCATCGTACTTTTTACCAAGTGTGACCGCCGCAGCAATAGCGTGTTCAAGCTCTTCTTCGCTGGCGTTTTTCATTCTAAGTTGTACAGTTTTAACGCCTTGCGCTAAGCACTTTTCTAACCAATCGAGACTATCAACCACCGCATATAAACCAAGCTGTTTGTTTTCACACTCAGTAAAACCTGCCGCCATAATAAATTCGTTTGGTTGTTCAAAATCCAGCTCATCACCCAGCCAACTGCCCGCTTCAATGACTTGTGGGTAATCATCAAGATTATCGGGAAAGCTCGTTTGTGCCACAGGGCCAATTCCTTCACCATAACGAACCGCAGCTTTTAAGCCTTGATTTATATAGGCTTTGGCTAAAATAAAGGCATCTTTAAGCGGGTAACCTTTCGCTAAACACGCTGCAATCACTGACGCCATACTACAACCGGTACCATGGCTGTGCGGCGTTTGAATTTTTTCGTTACCAAGCCAATATTCATTACTGCCATAAGAGCTGGCATCACTGCAGTAATCAATGCAATATCCGCTTGGATAATCCCAATGGCCACCTTTGATCAGCACCGCTTTTGCGCCCCAGCTTTGCAGCTTAGCCGCAGCCTCGATCACCGCACTGGGACCAATTAAATATATCCCAGTGAGCAACTGCGTTTCATGGGTATTCGGAGTGATCACATCCACCAGCGGCAATAAGCATTCTTTAATTGCGCTAACGGTATCTTCTTCTGTCAGTAAGTCACCACTGCTAGCAATGGCCACCGGATCATATACAACCAAAGGCGCAACCGGCCAAGTGGCTTTATAATGTTTTAGATGCTCACTGATCAATTGAATTTGCTGCACATTGGCAAGCATACCAATTTTAATAACACGGGCTTTCATGTCGCTTTCAAGGGCGAGTAATTGCGACTCAATAACATCGGTTGAAATCGGGTTAAGTGCTTCAACGCCTAGGCTGTTTTGCGCAGTCAATGCGGTGATCGCTGTACAACCATGGACGCCAAAACTTTGCATCGCTTTAATATCCGCCTGAATACCTGCACCACCACCAGAGTCAGAGCCAGCAATTGTCCAAACAACATGATTCATAGTTACGTATTTCCTAATTTTTTGCTTCATTTATTACTGTTGATGCCAAAATGGCATACCCATAGTGGGCGTAGATGGCGCAGCGACGTCTTTTTCTGGCATCGCCTTTGCTCGGTAAGCAAAACGACCCGCATCAACGGCTGCTTTAAATGCATGACTCATGGTAACAGGGCAGCCCGCCCCTGCAATAGCCGAATTCAATAACACCGCATCATAACCTAATTCAAGCGCTTGGCAGGCGTGTGATGGTAAGCCAAGGCCAGCATCAACAATCAATGTGATATCGGGTAGGCGCTCCCGAATAGTTTTTAAGTTATATTTATTTAACAAGCCCTTACCTGTGCCAATAGGCGCTCCCCACGGCATCAGTACTTCACACCCTGCATCAGCTAAACGCTGACATAACACTAAGTCGTCAGTACAATAAGGTAATACTTTAAAGCCTTCGGCTAATAAAATCTGTGTCGCTTCCAGTAATGCAAATGGATCTGGTTGCAGGTTATAATCATCACCAATCAACTCAAGTTTTATCCAATCGGTAGCAAACACTTCGCGGCACATTTGTGCCAGTGTAATTGCTTCATTGACACTGTGACAGCCTGCAGTATTGGGTAGAATTTTTAAGCCCGTATCTTTGATCAATTGCCAAAAGTCATCTCCTGCGGCGGCACTTTGTTGACGTCGTAATGACACAGTAACAATCTGCGCGCCAGAGGCAACAATCGAATCGGCCATAACCGCAGGTGATGGATAAAGTGCTGAGCCAATTAATAACCGACTAGTGATCTGCTCACCATAAATACTGAAACTATCTGATATTACGCTACTCATATTAGCCACCTTGGATCGGTGACAGTAATTCAATGCTATCGCCTTCGTTAAGTAAGGTAGTATCACATTGACTACGCGGTATAAATTGACCATTAAGCGCCACTGCAAAAGGCTCTTTTGCTGCAAACTGCGTCAAACCTTGGGCTATATTGGCGTTATCTGCTAACTCAAAATGTTGACCATTAATTGTTATTTTCATACTTACTTTCATAATAAGCCTTATTTTATCCGTGCAATGGCATCGGCCACTAAACTCGGTGCGAGTAAATAACCATGACGATATAAGCCATTAATGCTGATCACATTTTGCTGCTGGGAAATCTGCGGGCGATTATCACTAAATGCAGGACGCAGGCCGGTTTGAATATTCAACACTCGCGCCTCAGCAAAACCACTGTGTACTGTGTACGCTGCTGACAACAACTCAAGAGTCGAACGCACAGTGGCAGCCCCCTTATCTTGTGATTCAATTTCTGTCGCGCCAATTACGTATTGATGATTTGGCTTCGGAGCAATATAAATAGGATAACGCGGGTGCATTAACCGCACTGGCCGCGTTAAATTAACCTCAGGGGCGTACAAACGCACTACTTCACCACGCACTCCGCGTAGCTTACACGCTACGCTTTTAGCGCCAAGGCCACGGCAATCAATAATATAATCAAACGATTGCTGTAGATTTAGCGATGTTACATCAACCTGTTGTGCAAACTTAAAGCTCACATTACGCTGCTTTAGAGTGTTAAAACTAGCTTGATAAAAAGCCTGATTATCAATTTGCCCTTCGCAAGGTAAATACACACCTTGGTTAAAACGCCCTGTAAGCTCTGGCTCTAATTCAGCAATATGTGCCCCTGTTAACTGATGTCCTTGATGTTCAGCTAAAGGCTTTAAACGCAGTATAAAACTTTGTAAGTCACCTTTATCTTGCTGGTGTGCAACCACAAGTGTGCCTTGCTGTTGGAAAAACACCGCTTCATCAAGTTGCGCTAAAATTCTCGGCCAACGCTTTATTGAATCCAGCCCCATCAAGGCCAAGTCTTGCTCGCAGAATACAGATTCAGCCAGTGGTGCAAGCATCGCCGCTGCCACTCTTCCTGCACTATCAAGCGCTTGTTCGTCACCCGCTTCATAAACAGTTACCCGATGCTGTAAACTCAACTCAAGCGCCGTTAAACGCCCCGTTAAACCAAACCCCACCACCGCAATATTGTAAGACATGAGAATCCTTAATTCAGTTTTCTAGCTACAAGAGTAAAGTTAGCGAGCTTTTCACTCGCCAACTCTCTAACTCGCTAACTAGTTTTTAAACCGCTTTATGATAAATCTCTGAGCCGCTTTGTTTAAATTCGGCTGATTTAGCTTGCATCTCGGCTTCAACATCGACCATTTTGATCTCAATAGCATCACCTACGTTGTTAGGATCTATGCCTCTGGCTTCTAGATCTTTAGCGTATTCTCGTACTTCTTGGGTGATTTTCATTGAGCAGAATTTTGGCCCACACATAGAGCAAAAATGCGCTACTTTGCCAGATTCTTGTGGCAGTGTTTCGTCATGGTATTCACGAGCACGAACAGGGTCTAAACCAATATTAAATTGGTCATGCCAGCGGAACTCAAAACGCGCTTTTGATAACGCATTATCACGCTCTTGCGCTCCGGGATGACCTTTGGCTAAATCGGCGGCATGAGCGGCAATTTTATAGGTGATCAGCCCTTCTTTAACGTCTTCTTTATTTGGTAAACCTAAATGCTCTTTTGGTGTGACATAACACAGCATTGCACAGCCATACCATGCAATTTGCGCAGCCCCAATACCAGAGGTGATATGGTCATAGCCTGGGGCGATGTCAGTTGTCAGCGGGCCAAGGGTGTAAAAAGGTGCTTCGTCGCAATGCTTAAGCTGCTCTTCCATATTGGCTTTGATCATATGCATTGGCACATGCCCTGGACCTTCAATAAACACTTGTACATCGTGTTTCCACGCGATTTTGGTCAGCTCACCTAACGTACGCAGTTCACTAAATTGCGCGTCATCGTTGGCATCTGCAATTGAACCAGGACGCAGGCCATCTCCTAATGAGAAACATACATCGTACTGTTTCAAAATCTCACAAATATCTTCAAAATGAGTATAAAGGAAGTTTTCTTTATGATGCGCTAAACACCATTTCGCCATAATTGAACCGCCGCGCGACACAATCCCAGTGACACGTTTTGCCGTCATTGGAACGTAGCGTAATAACACCCCAGCGTGAATAGTAAAGTAATCCACCCCCTGCTCGGCTTGTTCAATTAGAGTATCGCGGAAAATTTCCCACGTTAGATCTTCGGCAACCCCATTTACTTTTTCAAGCGCTTGATAAATAGGCACTGTACCAATTGGCACTGGTGAGTTACGTACTACCCATTCACGAGTTTCATGAATATAACGACCCGTTGATAAATCCATAACTGTGTCAGCGCCCCAGCGGGTTGACCAGACCATTTTTTCAACTTCTTCTTCAATAGATGAGCTAACTGATGAGTTGCCAATATTAGCGTTCACTTTCACTAAAAAATTGCGCCCTACAATCATCGGCTCGGTTTCTGGGTGATTAATGTTGTTAGGTAAAATCGCACGACCACGGGCAATTTCATCACGCACAAATTCAGGAGTAATAAACTCAGGGATACTCGCACCAAACGACTCGCCTTGGTGCTGCTGTGCTAATAACTCTTTTTGAAGTTGCGCACGGCCCATGTTTTCACGAATTGCGACATATTCCATTTCCGGTGTGATAATACCTTGGCGAGCATAATGCATTTGCGTGACATTTTTACCGGCTTTAGCGCGGCGAATTTTTGGGAGATGCTCAAAACGAATATGATCAAGGCCTTCATCGGCCATGCGTTGCTGAGAAAACTGCGAGCTGACTGAGCCTAAAATTTCAGTATCTCCACGGCTTTCAATCCACTGTTCGCGGTACTTATCCAGCCCTTTACGAACATCTAGAGTAAAATCAGGATCTGTGTATGGGCCTGACGTATCATAAACACGCAGTGGTGCATTTGATTCGTACACTGGGTTTTCATCGGTGCCACCGATAAAGGTATCACTCAAAGTAATTTCACGCATACCAACACGCACATTATCTTGCGTACCTTGTACATAAACTTTGTGTGAGCTTGGAAATGGTTGCCCTGTAAGGTTATAAATATAATCTGATGCAGCCGCACGAGTTTCGCGGCGAGACGGTTTATTTGATGTGTTTGACATGACTTACCTCATTGCTAAAAGGGTTGTCTTGTCAGATACTGCTGTGCGATAAAAAGCAACGCAATAGAGAGTAGCAAATGCTACATGGATCGTAGATTGGTGTTACAAAAAAGCACTACCAACCTTGGCAGCCACAGTGCTTATGCCCAAAACTGGCGCACAAGCACCCGTTTTAGGCAGCTTGTTCCCTACGCAGGTGTTAGCCTGATCAGGTTCACGGATCCCGCTTTCGCGATCTCAGCCTTTAAGTTAAAAACTCAAGGCACTCCGACAAGTAAAATTCTATATATTGTTCGCTAACGAGTGTACGTTAGATATTGCGAGCCTGCAAGAGATCAACTTGCAGGAATAAACGCAAATGTTTGCTCGCCATTTAAAACCAATTGCTGATCTTGAATTTGCAGTGGCACACCTTGCTTTAACGCATTTAAAAACTGCAGTTCAAACTCGTCCAACTCATCTCCGCATGATTTACGGGTCATGCCTAATTTATTCACAGTTAAATGGTTATCATTAAGCTGACCCTCACCAAAAAATTTATTACAACCGGCAAAACCATTGACTTGCAGGGCTTCAATAAAACTTAATGATGCTGAATATGATGCAGGGATCGCTAAACCATCAACCCGTGATAGTTGCCACTTAGTGTATTTTAATTGCTCACTGGTGACTGTCCCTGTCGATGAGCAGCCAATACATAAACCGATTATAAGCATCGGGATTGCTGCTAATTTCATGTAATTACTAACCTAAAACTCAATTGCAACATGATAACAATAAATAACAGTTTATACCGTTAATAATGCATGTTTTTAATGTAAAAAAATGTTCTAAGATAGTAAAAAAGGTGGCACCGGAAAATTACTCAGGCTTAAATAGTAGATCAACTTGCTTGGGCAAAAATGGCCGACCTAGCTCATTCACCGCGGTGCCAATCACCAGTGCCTTTAACATCACTTTTTCATCATGCTTTCTTACCACTGTTTGTCGAAAGCCAAACTTTAAGCGACTAATACGCTCAGGCTCTACAGCGACATAAAACTCATCTCCGGGCATTAGTGATTGCTTATAATCCATCTCGCTACGCATTACGACTAAATTAATTTTATCGCGAGTAAGCTGAGCAAAATCAACCCCATTCGCATGCAAAAACTCATGGCGCGCATGCTCTAGGTAATTAAAATACACACTATTATTTACAATGCCTTGTAAATCGCATTCGTAGTCGCGTACTTTAAAGTCAACTTTAAAGGTCATATTTGTATTCCTTATTATGTATACTGTGCGCGTTTATAGCACATAAATATAACTGGTATCACGACTTTAATGAGAATAGTTGCTATCATGCAAGTCCTTAAAATGGAGTTAAGTAATAGAATGAAATTACGCCTGTCTTTAATTACTGCCGCGCTTTTACCTTTGATAAGCGCCCCAGCTTTTGCTGAAGATACTGAACTTGAAAAAATACTCGTCACCGTAGACTTTCAAAAAGAAAGCATTCAAACCCTTAGTGCCAGTGCCAGTTTATTTAGCGAACGCGAAATTAATGACCGAGGTGCTAGTTTTCTAGACGAAATGCTTGCCAGTGCTGCCAACGTAAATTTTACCGCTGGTGCTTCTCGTGGCCGTTACATCCAAATTCGAGGGGTTGGTTTACGCTCACAATTTGTTGACCCTATTAACCCTTCTGTTGGCTTAGTGATTGATGGCATTAATTATTCCGGCTTAGGTGGTAGTTCATTACTGTTTGATGTAAACCAAGTTGAGATTTATCGCGGTCCGCAAGGTACTCGCTTTGGTGCTGATGGTATGGCTGGTATGATCCAAATGGAATCAGCCGATCCAACTTTTGATCCAAGCGTCAAAGTGCAGCTAGGCGCAGGTAACTACAACAGTTATGAAGCGGGTGTTGCCGCAGGTATTGGTATTACAGACAGCACCGCAGTGCGCGCTAGTATTTATCAACGTGAGTCTGATGGTTATGTTGATAACCTATATTTAAACGAGTCAACACAACAGCAAGATGAACTGGTTAGTCGTTTTAAACTACACAGCCAACTTACAGATCATCTTCGCACTGAATTAAGCGTTCATTATATTGATATCAATAACGGCTATGATGCATTTACGCTTGATAATAGCCGTAATAGTGTAGCCGATCACCCAGGCCAAGATAACCAAGAAAGTATCGCGGTAGGTCTTGCCAACATCTACACTGGCTTTGATTGGTTTGATGTCAGTTTAAACTTATCAGGTATTGATAGTGATTTAGTTTATAGCTTTGATGAAGACTGGGTATGTAACGATATTAATAAGCCGCAGTTATGCGGTGCAGGACTACACCCCGATGGTTATAGCTCAACCGATAGCTACTTTCGAGATCGTCAAGACCAGGCTGCTGAACTGCAATTTAATGGCAAAGGTGGTAACTGGGTTACGGGACTTTATTATCAAGCCCGTAATGTTGATTTAGAACGCCAATACACTTGGCTTGCAGCTCCATTCGCTTCAACTTATGAAACTAGTAATACCGCAATTTACGGCCAACTAGCAACGCCGATTGGTAATAAAACCACCTTAATAACAGGCTTACGCGTTGAGCAATACCAAGGTGATTACACCGATAATAATGGTTTTATTGAAAGTACTGATGATGTGATGGTCGGTGGTAAACTTGCCCTTGAGTATCAAGTCATTGACCGTACCATGATTTATACCAGCCTAACTCGTGGTTATAAAGCAGGAGGGATTAACTCTGAAGCACTCGCCAAAGCGAAAGATGACGGTTTAAACCTTGATGCTGATTTCTTTAAAAACCACACTAGTTTCGCACCAGAGTACCTATGGAGTGGTGAATTTGGCGTTAAAGGTAGCTCTTTAGATGAAAAATTTATTCTGCGCTTAGCGGCCTTTTATATGTATCGCGAAGATATGCAGTTAAAAGCCTGGAAAGTGGAAGACCAAAAGTTTACTGGTTATATTGATAACGCCAGCTCTGGAGAGAATTACGGCCTTGAAATTGAAGGCAGTTACCAATTAACTGATGACTTATTTTTCACCGGTAGCGCTGGTTATTTACATACTAAAATCAATGACTTTGTCGCTCAATCTGGTCTAGATCAAGATGGTCGCGAGCAATCACAAGCGCCTAAATACCAGTATGCATTCACGGCTCGCTATAACTTTACTGATGAGTTATTTGCTACAATCGGCATTGAAGGTAAAGATAATTATTACTTCTCAGATAGCCACAACTCGCAGGCACCGAACATTAATTTAGTTAATTTAACTACTGGTTACGAGGCTGAGCAATGGTCAATTCGCGCTTGGGCACGTAACGTATTTGATGAAGAAGTACCTACACGTGGTTTTGAATTTGGTAACGATCCACGCGAAGGGTATGCAACTCACACATACACTCAGCTTGGCGAACCAATGGTTGCCGGCGTCACATTTATCTACGAGTTATAAAAACGAGTTTCAAGGGATAAGTTAAAAGGTAAAAGCTAGATTACTTTTACCTTTTCTTAACCTTGAATCTTGAGCCTTTTAAGCCCTACCTACATCAAACGCGATGACTTCTTTTATGGTGTTTTTTTGCGTTGCTAACATCACTAACCTATCAACCCCTAATGCTACTCCTGCGCATTGTGGTAAACCATGCTCAAGAGCGGCGATTAAACGGGTGTCCATAGGCACTTGTGTTAAGTTATTCGCTTTGCGGTATGCATTATCTTCAGTAAAACGTTTAGCTTGCTCCTGTGCATTGGTGAGCTCATTAAAACCATTCGCCAGCTCCATGTTCTGATAATAAAGCTCAAACCGCCCAGCGACTCTAATATCATGCTCACAAATACTCGCCAGTGCGGCTTGCGATGCAGGAAAATGATAAATAAAACAAGGTTTTTGTTGGCCAATTGTTGGCTCAACTTTCATACAAAATAATAATTGTAGTAACGTATCACGGTGGGTTTCATGCTTAGCGATATCAGCAAACCCCTGTTCACAGGCAAGTGTTTGTAACTGTTCAATAGTGGCACTGAGCGGATCAAGTCCTAATGCTTGGGTAAAAGCATCTTGATAGGTTAAACGCTCTGCAGGTGGAACATTTAAGATAAGCTGCATTAATTCATCAATTTCATCCATCAGCGCAAACTCATCAAACCCAGGGCGATACCATTCCAACATAGTAAACTCAGGATTATGATGGCTGCCCGCCTCTTCGTTACGAAATGCCTTACAAATTTGGTAAATAGCACCACTGCCGGCTGCCAATAATCGCTTCATGGCAAATTCTGGTGATGTTTGTAAGTAAAGCGGTAAGCCTTTAGCGAAACCGGGGCCAATAAACTGCGTTTTAAAACTCGCTAAATGAACATCAGTAACACTCGCTGCACTTAAACTAGGCGTATCAACTTCCATAACGTGGCGTTGGTAAAAGAATTCCCGAATAGTGCGTAAAATTGCGGCTCGTTGTGCCAAAGTATTTACTTGTGCGCTTGGTTGCCAAAGATCTGCTGACATATTTTCTCCAAAAAAAATCCCAGCTTAAGCTGGGATTTATTAAGCTATATTAAAGTTACTTAACACGGCTTACATATTCGCCGTTACGGGTGTCGACTTTAATTACTTCACCGATTTGTACGAATAATGGTACACGCACAACAGCACCAGTACTTAGCGTTGCTGGCTTACCACCAGTACCTGCTGTGTCGCCTTTAAGACCAGGATCTGTTTCAGTGATCTCAAGCTCTACAAAGTTAGGTGGTGCAACAGCTATTGGATTGCCGTTCCACAAAGTAATAGTACATACATCATTTTCAACTAACCATTTACCAGCATCGCCAAGCGCTTTTTCATCAGCTGCGATTTGTTCAAATGTTTCGTTATTCATGAAATGCCAAAACTCACCATCAGTGTAAAGATACGCAAGATCGGTATCCATTACATCAGCACCCTCTACTGACTCACCTGATTTAAAAGTTTTTTCAAGTACTTTGCCAGAGATAAGTTTACGAATACGAACACGGTTAAACGCTTGGCCTTTACCAGGTTTTACCATTTCATTTTCTAAAATACTGCAAGGCTCGCCGTCCATCATAATTTTTAGGCCGCCCTTGAACTCGTTGGTGCTATAATTCGCCATCGTTTCCTCTATCTAATAATTTCGAGTAATCTACCTACCAATGATACAAAGAAATGAAGCAAATTTGCATATAAACTGGCAAAAAGAATTAGCTAATGTTGTTACTTGCCCACGCACCTTGCTAGAAATGCTAGGTTTATCAAGCATGGCCGACGAAAAAGACCTCAAAGCACGAGCTCTTTTCCCGGTACGTGTGCCTGTGCCTTTTATCAAAAAAATGCGTTATGGCGATATTAATGACCCATTACTGCTGCAAGTCATGCCGCGCCACCAAGAGTTTATCGCTAAAACAGGTTTTGATAAAGATCCATTAAAAGAGCAAAACAACGCTCAACCAGGATTATTACACAAATATAAATCCCGAGTTTTAGTGATGTTTAAAACTGGTTGCGCCGTTAATTGCCGTTATTGCTTTCGTCGCCATTTTCCATACCAAGAAAATCAGCTAAATAAACGCAGCTTAATTGCAGCGCTCGATTACATAAAATCGGATGCTAATATTAACGAGGTGATTTTAAGTGGTGGTGATCCGTTAATGGCCAAAGACGACGCAATTAGTTGGTTTATGGATGAGCTTGAACAATTACCACAAATTAAACGAATGCGAATTCATAGCCGCCTACCGGTGGTGATCCCATCTCGCATTACTGACCAATTGTGCGAACGTTTTGCAAAGTCTCCACTTAAAATTGTGTTTATTAATCACATTAACCATGGCAACGAGATTGATGATGATTTTAAAGTGGCAATGCAAAAACTCAAAAAGGTAGGTGTCACATTGCTCAATCAAGCGGTGCTATTAAAAGATGTAAATGATACCAGCGAAGCGCAAGTCGCATTAAGCGAAGCGTTATTTGATGCCGACGTACTTCCTTATTATTTATATTTACTTGATAAAGTTGAAGGAGCGAGTCATTTTGATATCGACGAATCACAGGCACGCAAAATCATGGCCGAAATGCTTATCGCATTGCCAGGATTTTTAGTACCAAAGCTGATGCGCGAAATCGGCGGTCAAAAAAGTAAAACGCCGATTGACCTCAAGCTTTTATAAACACAAGACTTAAACGTATACGTTAACGTTATTGCCAAGCGAAGCTGTAACTGATTTTGCTGGCGTTTGTGCAGCGCTCGAACTAGCGGCACCTTCAATAAGTGCCAGTGCTGCTGCACCATCCGCTTTTTGCTGTTTTTTTGCCAATGCTGCGCTGTATACTTCGCCACTTTGACCCGCGCCACTCATGGCCGGTAGATTTCCACCTGATATATTCATAGCTCATACCTGACTTTTTAGCTTATTACCCGTATTATATCGGCATTGCGGTCTAAAGCTTTAGGAAAAAAATGGATTCAATTATTGAACAACTCAATGCCAACTTAAAAATTGTTTATCGCCAGTCTCTTGACGCAGATAAAAAATTAGATGAGTTGCAACAACAAGGCTTAGGTAAATTTACAGCGTTATTTCCTGCCGATGCTGGTTTTACCTTTGAAGCAAAACGCTTCAAACCTTATGTATTAGATGTAGCTGCAGATGTAGAAAGCTTAAGTTCAGAAGGTTTTAGTGAAGAAAAGCTAAAAACCACTGTTATTAAATTACAACAGTTACTGCAATTACTCGCAACGTTCAAGTAACTATAAAAGCGCTATCATTAAACTGTAGCGCTTTTTACTCTTAATTTAGCTTGGGGTAACAACTGGCAGTAATTCTTTATCAAACCAATCAGTGATCAAACGTTTATCATAGTAAAACTGTTCATCACGGCCCATTTTAATTTTATCCATAAAGCCCATATCTTTTAATTCGACTTTATCGCTTTGACTAATCACGTTACCGTCTTTATCAGTAACCGAATATTGAAACTCAATGCGTGGAAAATAAATTGGTTTTACAATACGTAAATCATTCATACCGCCAAAGCGTACATCACCGGCTAAATCCAGCTCAGTCACTTCAACATTAAACTTATACCCTTCAGGCAACTTTTCTGCCAGTTTATTAAAGTGCTTTTCAAAACTGCTCGCTACATGTTTATGGTATGAGCCTTTAGGTTCATTTGAAGGACGTACATCACGGTAGTCATTGAAGTCTTGCCATTTTACGACAGCTTCTCCTGCTTGAGCAAATACAGGCAGTACAACTAACATAGCCATCGCTACTTTTTTAAATGTATTCATTGTCTATCTCCAAAATGCCCTTGGGCTAATATAGTTGAAATAATAGCACTAACAACTTAACTATAGCTTAATACTATTTAGTCTCATTGTTATCATTTATGTAAAATATGTAACCAGACACCAGTTAACTATGATTAATTGATACCGTAACATCATGGAACAACAAAAAGATCAGATAAAGCATGTATTGAAGTGCTATTTATGATGAAATTACAACTATACACCTTCACCTTATATATGGAGATTTCATGACAATTTTAGTAACAGGTGGCGCGGGATACATAGGCTCACACACTGTTGTTGAATTATTACAACAAGATAATGATGTTGTTATCATTGATAATTTAAGCAACTCGAGTGTGGAATCACTTGAGCGTGTAAAAAAAATCACTGGTAAAACTGTAAACTTTTATCAAGGTGACATCCTTGATAAAACATTTTTGGCCAGCGTTTTTGCAAAACATAAGATTGAGAGTGTTATTCATTTTGCCGGTTTAAAGGCTGTAGGTGAATCAATGGTGAAACCCATTGAGTATTACCAAAATAACGTGCAAGGTACGCTGACTCTCGTTGATGCTATGCGCGATGCAGGTGTGTTTAAACTCGTATTTAGCTCATCGGCAACAGTATATGGTGATCCAGCAAGCCTACCAATTCAAGAAGATTTCCCGGTAGGTGGCACTACTAATCCATACGGCACATCAAAACTGATGGTTGAAATGATGTTACAAGACATCGCTAAATCAGATGAGCGCTTTGCATTTGCAATTTTGCGTTACTTTAATCCCGTAGGTGCGCACGAGTCAGGCCTAATTGGTGAAGATCCCAATGGTATTCCAAACAACTTATTACCTTACATAGCGCAAGTGGCAGTGGGTAAATTAAAGCAGCTGGGTATCTTCGGCGATGACTATGATACGGTTGATGGTACTGGTGTGCGTGATTACATCCATGTTGTTGACTTAGCGCTTGGTCATTTAAAGGCACTTAATAAAATAAACCAAGATACCGGTGCCCATGTTTACAATCTTGGCACCGGTAATGGTTATTCGGTGCTACAAATGCTCAACGCATTTAGCAAAGCCTGTGGTAAAGATATTCCGTATCAGGTATCACCTCGTCGCCCAGGTGATATTGCAGCTTGTTATGCAGCGCCTGAAAAAGCTCTTAGTGAACTTGATTGGCAAGCAGAGCGTGGTATCGATGTGATGATGAAAGATACGTGGCGTTGGCAAAGTAACAACCCAAATGGGTATAAATAGCAAAACTTAAACCAGCTTCAATAAGCTGGTTTTTTTATATTTTTTGAAATAAAAAGTCTCGTTTACCACTCTTTTACAGTATCTATATTTAATCACCTATCAAAAATGCAACCAACCTATACTCGTTACAGTATTCATTCACTGCTAATTATTAGCTTATCGCTATTGGGTCTTAGCCTCTTATTAGGAGCAGGGGTAAATAATGTGCATGCTATTTTCAATTTTTATCAATTAGCCAATGTAATCCCTGAAACTGGGCAATCAATACTCGCTGGAGTGGCTTTTTTAGTAACCGCTTTATTTATTATTTTAAGTTTAAAACAATCAAGTTTTCAGACCCCTGCTTTTGTTAGCCTGATCACTCTTGCCGTTATACCGCTTGTTACCTTATTAAGTGAAAGCCGCTGGATGACTGACTTAGGTGGCTTCCCAATTATAGGCTCTGGGCAAGGTATAATTAAGTACACCGCACTTGTTTCTCTCGCTATTTACCTTTATAAACCGCAGCGCTTGTCAGCTCAAGGCATGGTAATTTTGAACTTCTTTCCTGTTGCATTAGTGCTTATTTGGATTGGTGGTATGAAATTTTACGAGTTTGAAGCAAATGGAATTATATCACTGGTATCAACCTCTATTTTTATGTCTTGGTTATATACCTTATTTTCAGTGCAAACAGCGTCTAATCTAATTGGTGCGTACGACATCTTTTTTGCTTTAGCACTCGCTTTGGCTATCATTAAAAAGCATCCATTAGCCATTTATGTTGCGGCTCTTGGCTGCAGTGCCGTATTTTTAATGACGCAGACATTTTTATTCTCAGCTGAAGGAGCTTTTGACAGCTCAACACTACTTGCAAGATTAGGCCTTTTTGTTATTAAAGACTTATGGTTTATCGCAAATTTACTGGTAATTGTTAGCTTTGCAAAAAAAAGTCTTAATTAACTACTATTTCAATAACATATTTAATAATGTGCATTGTAAGATCTAAAAAGCGCTATCACTTAACCAATCGTGGTAGCGCCTTATAAATATATACTTTTATATTTTGAGTTTAAATACACATCACTACAACCTGTTTACGTCTGTGCCCATTGCCTTAATAAATTATGATACACACCAGTTAACCTAACAATCTCAGGGCTATCGCTGACTTTTTCGCGCAAGCTTTGAATCGACATATCCAACTCAAATAGCAAACCACGCTTTTCATCGCTATTAACCATGCTCTGCAACCAAAAAAATGAAGCTAAACGTCGCCCCCGAGTTACGGGAGTGACTTTATGTAAACTGGTTGATGGATACAACACCATACTACCTGCAGGGAGTTTTACTATGTGAGAGCCATAAGTATCTTCAATAACGAGTTCGCCACCATCATAGTCTTCTGGTTCGCTCAAAAATAACGTCATTGATAAATCCGTACGAATTTTCACTGGTGTGCCAGGTACTTGTCGAATCGCATTATCAACATGAATACCAAACGATTGGCCACCTTGGTAACAGTTAAATAAAGGTGGAAAAATTTTTGCAGGCAACGCCCCTGACATAAATAGATCACTGCGAGCCAGAGCGCCCATAACTATATCACCGAGCTCTTTGGCTGCAGCGCTTTGCTCAGGTAATTGTAAGTTATTTTTGGTCTTAGTTGATTGATAACCTGCGGTAACACTGCCATCAGTCCATTGCGCGGCCAATAAAACATTACGGCAATAAGCGACTTCATCAGCACTGAGCAAGTCTGGTATTTTTAATAGCATGGAAGTTCCCAAATCTTAAAAAAACAGGCTAATAAGCATTAACCTGTTTAATAAGCTTTAACCTATTCAACAAACATTAGTTTGTAATTAGAAAGAATAACTAGCCGTTAGTGTAAAATAACGACCTTGACCAGGAATAAAGTGTCCGCCACCTAGTTTATCTTCATAATCTTCATCCGTTAAATTCTCACCATTAAACTGAATGCTTAACTGCTCAGTTGCTTGATAAGAAAGCATCATATCGAACAAAACATAACTATCGGCTTTACGACTGGTCGCTGAATTACCATTATAACGCTCACCAATATATTGTGCGCCAAAACCTGCAGCTATCGCGTCGCTAAAGTCATATCGAGCCCAAACACTGTAGCTATTTTTAGGTGCTCGAGCCAAGTTATGCCCAACATCACCATCAACCGTAGATTCAGTAACTTCGCTATCTTGATAGGTATAAGAACCGATAATACTTAATTCGTCAGTGATAATACCTGTTGCAGACAACTCTAAACCTTGCACTCGTTGCTCACCATCAAGCACTTCAACACCACGCTGATCACTATTAGGATCATCCACGCGCGCATTAGTTTTAACCGTTCTAAAAATAGCGGCACTGGTCATCAACTTATCATCAAGTAAATTCCATTTAGTGCCTAACTCATAGCTTTGGCTCTTCTCCGGATCTAACTCACTTGAATTACCACGAGTAGATACTGCAATGCCTTCAGCCGATGGGTTATACGAGTTACCTGCACCAAAGTAAATGCTGCTATTTTGACTTGGCTTATATACGGCAGATGCGTTCCAACTAGTCATGGTATCGCTAGTTGAGATCATTAATGCTGGATCCTTGTAATCATACTGATAATCGCTATCGTACTGCTCTGAACGTAAACCCGCAGTTAATTGCCAATATTCATTAAATATAATTGTATCGAATGCATAAATTGCACGGGTTTTAGCAACCGCTTCAGTACTAGTGCCATCACGACCATACTCACCAGTGTAAGGTAAATAAGCATCTGGGTTGTATAAATCATTCAGCGCTGGTTCGTTCTTTAAATTATCAGCTACCAATGCAGTTACATTCCAACGGCTAAATGTCTCGTTAGTTAATTCAACACCAGTAACCACATTATGTTTTACACCAGCAAAATAGTACTCACCAACTAAATCAAGTTGCAGTGTTGCCAATTCATTGCGCGTATCACGATTTTTAACGTCGCTCATTCTGATATCAGTTGTTGTTTTTACATCAATAAAACGCGGCGCTGTTACTGTATCTTTTCGCTCTACACGGCCAATGCGACCTTGGGCACGTAGCATGGTTGTTTGCGACAAGTCATACTCGTACTTTGCAGTTGTTGAATACGCTTCGATATCTTCAAAATCACGATATACGTTACCGTAAAAATTAGTGAAATTCACCGGTGGCGCTGCATTTTCGCTACCAGCAAGTTCAGCAACAGGGCTAGAACCAACCCACGGAATACCGTAATCAGACATATTATCTTGATTCTGATAATCAGCATTAAGATTAAAACGGCTATTGGTTCCTAAACCAGTCGCAAACGAAACCGCGACTGCTTGTTTTTCTTTTTCAACATGATCACGCCCAGCAACATCCCCTTTATCAACCAGTAAATTGACACGTAGCGCTGATGTTTCAGCCACTTTAAAGTTACTATCTATTTGCGCGCGGTAATCACTCTCTGTGCCTAACCGCAGCGAAGCATCATTAAATTCATCCAACGTCGCCGTTTTTGTAGTTAAGTTAATACTACCGCCCGTTGAACCTCGGCCTGTTGTTGCTGAGCTTGGGCCTTTTGCAACTTCGATTTGCTCAACGTTATAAGTATCACGGTCGTACCCGGCAATATCACGAATACCATCGATAAAAATATCATTGGCAGCACTAAAACCACGAATAGATAAACTGTCACCAGCTGGCGCACCGCCTTCACCCGCCGCCAATGAAATACCCGAAACATTACGTAACGCATCTTGCAAACTATCTACATTTCTATCTTTCATCACAGCTTTGTTAATAACCGTTATTGATTTTGCAGTATCAACCAACGGCTGGGTGTTCTTTATTGATGATGATTTTTCAACTTTATAGCTTTGTTCCGATTGCGTTTTTGCTTTGGTTACTGATAGCTCTTGTATATTTTCAGCTCCTTGAGCAGACGCCCAAGTTGATAAAGTTGCGGTAACAAAAGCAGCCAGCGGTTTTATATAAGTTCGGCGTTTATTAGTCATTTTACCCATTTCAGCTCCATTAGCAGGGAACTTGCTAACACGTTGTTTTTGTAGCAAGTCATTTAAGCACGTTGATTTAAGTTCGGCGGAATCCTAGCATCGAGTAATATTAATGTAAATGCGAAATGTTATCACTTGTATTATTTTGTCAATCATTGTACTATTTTTCACACTTTTAAACTTACGTAACGCGACTGTAAATGCACAGTAAACTTGGATGCATGAGTGGCGTAAAAAATTAAGTTTAAGCGCTTAAAAATCAAGGTTTTTTAATTTTATAAAGTTAAAGCCAGAGCTTGGCTTTGTACTGTAAATGGTTATTACTTTTAGGGCATTACTTAGCATATGCAACGTTTTATAAAATCTGTTGGGGCAGTTATTTTACTAAGCTCATTCTCAAGCTTAGCTGATCCGGTTAGCGAACTTGAAAACCTCGTTAATCAGTGGTTACAAATAGAACAACAAACTAGTGAGTTAGAAACACATTGGCTAGAAAAAAAAACCTCGATGCAACAAACATTACTCTTACTCGATGCAGAGCAAACACAACTCAAACAGCTAAACCAGAATCGTCAAAAGAACACCTCTGAGCTGGCAGAAAAGCGCACTGCGCTAATTCAAAAACAAAGCCAGCTTGAGACCGATGAAAACGCGCTCAATAGTCAATTAATCCAGCTCAGCCAGCAATTGCGCTCACTGCAAGTACAATTACCTCCCCCATTACTGGCGAGCTGGCAAAGTATTGGCGATCTAGATAACGAAAGCCTAGATGCGAATGAAAAGCTACAAATTGCTTTAAAAATGCTTGGCCAATTGGCTGATTTTCAAAACCGAATTTCAATTCATGAAATGGCAATCAGTAATAGTGAAGGCAAAGAAATATGGGTAAAACAGCTTTATTTGGGTGCCGCACAAGCATGGTTTGTTAGTAATGATTTAAGTTATGCGGGCATTGGCTTCCCTTCTGAGTTAGGTTGGCAATGGCAATTTGATACTGAAATTGATGGCGAGCAAATTGCCCACGGTATCGCTGTACAAGAAAAAAAACAAGCAGCTCACTGGCTTACCTTGCCTGTATTTAGCTATGCAGCTAAGGAGCTGACGCCATGAAACGATTCTGTACTTTTTTGTTTGTTACACTACTGAGTTTTAGCCAAGTAGTAACAGCCGCGACTGCGGATGCTGCCAAACAACAATTACTAACGGATATTAAAACGGCGCAGAGCGTTTTAAATAAAGCACAACAGCGGATTGCCAAACAGCAAACAACTATGGCACAACAGATATTTGAAAAACAGCAAGCACTTAAAAAAGAGCGTGAGCAAGCGACACTCAATCGCCGTTTAGCTGATGAAGACACATTGAGTTTAACCCAGCTACAAACACGCTTAGATAGCTGGCAACAACAACAGCAATATCGGCTAAATTTACTCAACCGATTTACTCGTCAATACGCTCAGCAAGCGCAAAGTAAAAACGATCAACAAGCACTTTTGAATGATGTAGTCGCGGTGATAGAGCAGCAAACCGCGGCATTATATCCAGAGTTTAAAAAACAAAATATAGTATTGAAAAATGGCGAGCTCACCGCAGCTACAACATTACAAGTAGGTCCCGTGACTTGGTTTAGTGTTGCACAGCCAAAACTAACCGGCCTGCTTTCATCAGCAGCTAACGCTGCAGTACCAAAAGTAGCTATAGTTCAATCACGTGATGAGAATAACCCATTTGATATCGCTTACTCACAAGTAAATACAAACTCAGCTAAGATCGCAGCTTCTTTAACATTTGATCCAAGTTTAACCCGCTTAGTTGCCAGTCAAGCGCAACAAGAAGGTGCAGTTGAACATCTTGAAAAAGGTGGCTTATGGGCAATCCCTATCATTTTATTTGCATGTTTTGCATTATTAATTGCGCTATTCAAGGCATATCAATTATTTAGCCTTAGTAAGATCAAAGCGGTCTCGACGCTGACTTTACAAACTGCGTTTAATCAACCTGAGCAACACAGCTTCAGCGGAATGCAAGCAACACTGTTTCAACTCTCTGTTGATAGCAACATAGGACAAATAAGAGATGACCAGTTATTTAATCAGCTGATGCATAATAAACACAAGCTTGATAACTACATTGGCGCAATCGCGATCACTGCATCGGTAGCACCGCTACTGGGCTTATTGGGCACAGTCAGTGGCATGATTGAAACATTCAAAATGATGACGTTATTTGGCTCTGGCGATCCAGAAGTAGTATCTGGTGGTATTGCCCAAGCTTTGATCACTACCGAGCTTGGCCTCGTTGTTGCCATACCAGCATTAGTACTCAATGCGCTACTATCGCGTAAAGCTAAAGCCTATTACACCCAACTTGAAGCGTTCGCACTGCAACTTAGTCAACTTGAGGTGAAAAATGTTTGAGCAACTGTTCGATAATTTTATCTGCTGGCTTATCATCCTATTAGCGCTATTTGTTTATCAGCTCATTTGGCACGATATCCTGCATTTAAAACAATATAAACTGCAACGCCAAGGTTACTGGCACGACGTCAGCTCTATTTTGACCGCTGCGCTGCCATTACTTGGTTTATTAGGCACCATTATTGGTTTACTCGATACATTTAAAGTGATGTCGCAAGGCGAAAACGAATTAATGAGCGAAGCGATAAGTAATGCTCTACTCACTACACAACTGGGGTTAGTCTGCGCAATTCCTGCATGGCTGATGCAAGCTTACTTGCTGTACGTAACACGTAACAGTGCTATCCAACAGCAAGCGAGCTAAGCCAATGCAAGCACGTTTAAAACAACGCCTAGAACAACAATCTGCGCATCATATTGATATGTCACCACTATTAGATGTGGTATTTATACTATTGATTTTCTTTATTGTAACCACCGTTTTCGTTCGCGAAAGTGGGGTCGAGGTTGATAAACCGCAAGCCGTCTCAGCAAGCAAATTAAAGCAACAAGTTATTTTTCTTGCCATAACTGATAGTCAGCAGGTTTACTTTGACGGTAGCCAAATTGGCGTGGCCGGTGTGCGCAGCAGCGTAGAGCAAATGCTAAAACAACAGCAAAGACCGGTAGTGATCCAAGCTGATAAAACCGTACCAACTGAGCTATTAGTAAAAGTAATAGACGAAGCAAAACTTGCTGGTGCAGCAACCGTTAACTTAGCGACCCAGCAATAATATGCAAAATAATATACTCGCATCACAACCTGCAATAGCTAATAAACGTCATCCGTTTTTTGCTTTTATGTTGAGCCTAACGGTACTTGCATGCGCATTAGTTTTACTTTGGCTTGGCCAAATTGCTGAGCACGTTATCAACGACAAAGTTATCGTTCGCGAAGTTGCTTTAGTGCCTCAGCCTCCACCTCCGCCACCAACCGTGACGCAATCAGCTGTGACAGAGCCGATGCAAAGCCTCGTTGTCGAAGGTGCGGGTGCAACTATTCAAGCCATTAATATAAAAATTGAAAGTAAAATTTCGCTTAGTAAACCAACCCTTGCAAATATGCCAATTGCGACTCCTGAATTTCAATCTATCGAAGTTAATTGGGATGCCTTTAGCTTAAATCAACTAGATGGTTTACCCACGCTACTCACTCCCGTAAAAGCAGTATTACCTAAAAAGTTAACTCGCCAAGGTGTGAGTACCTTCATCGTGAAGCTCGATGTTTTTATCGATGAAAATGGCCGATTAAGCTTAATTGATGTTATACAAAACCCGTACCCTGAGCTAAAGCCTGAAATAGATAAGATCATTAAGCAAAGTCGGTTTAGTTCACCAAAAAAAGACGGTGAAATAGTGAGAGCCAGATTTATTTGGCCCATTGAATTTAAACCTTAGTAAAGCCAGTATTTAAGTGAAAATACAATGAAAAGATTAACAACAAAAAAATGGTTAACGTGTTTAGCTATCGTGCCATTAACCTTTTATATGACTGCCAGCCAAGCAACCTCATTGCAGGTAAAACTACAGCCAAGCGATCCACACTGGCAGTTGCTGATCAATAATAATTTACTGAGCCCAACAGATATAAAAATCGAAGCTAATGAACGCAGCTTCGCCCAGCAACTAAAACCACTATTACAACAAGGTAACTACCAAGCTGTAGCTGATCTATTTACACAACGTGAATTAGGTAACGATAGCCCTGCGTTACAACTTTTACGTGGCCAAGTTTTGTTAACCTTAAAACAGTTTGCAGGAGCTGAGCAGGCGTTAAAGGCTAGTTTATCAAGCATGCCAGATTTAGTTAAAGCTCATCAAGGTTTAAGTCTGCTCTATATGCAGCAAGGTAATTATCAACAAGCACAGCCACATCTAACCCGCTGTATTGAACTTGGCCAAGCTGATGCGCAAGTCTATGCGCAACTTGCCTATATTCATGTACAAGCTGAGCAACCTTGGAGCGCAATTGCAGCTTATCGTCAGGCATTAATGCTTGAGCCACAGCAAGCAGAATATCAACAAGGGTTACTATTTTCACTAATTGCTGCAGGCGATCTAGGTCAAGCCCAAGCTCTGCTAAAAGAGCTATTAAATGCATCCCCTAACAATCCAGAGCTTTGGCTACAACGTGCACAAATTGCCTTACAACAAGACAACAATAAACAAGCTTTGGCAAGTATTGAAGTAGCTTTAAAGCTGGCACCTAGCAATGCAAGTAATCAATTACTTGCAGCACAACTTCACCTTACACAAGGTAGCTACTCACGCTCTGTTGAATTGTTAAGTAATGCATTAGCAAGCACTCAGCCAGCTCAAATAGCAGAAGCTAGCGAGATTAGTATGCAAACCCTAAATTGGCTTATCGCACAAAAAAAATGGCAGCTAGCCAAGCAGCTCGTTTCGCAACTAAACCCTTTCATAAATAAGTTATCAAAACAATCCCGCGCAGAGTTTTCAGTTTATACCGCTCAGCTAGCAATTGAGCAAGGTAACTTTAAACAAGCTCAAAAGAGTTTACATAAAGCATTAACAATCGACCCAAATCTTGGCGATGCACTGTTAAGCCTGGCAAATATCTATCAGCAACAAAACCAACTGACACAAGCAAGGTTAATGTATGTACGAGCACAAGCTTTACCTGAGTACCAACTCTCTGCATGGTTAGGCCTCGCGCAAATTGAAATTGAAAATAAAAACTACAAAGAAGCATTAAGCCAGCTTAAAAAAGCACTTAACGCCAATCCACAAAGGCAAGACTTACTCACCAACATTCGCGCTCTTGAAGGACTGATCCAACGAGAAGGTTAATAGTTAACAGATTTATACCAATCGTGTTAGGTTACTGACCATTTATAGCGACAGATAAATACAGTGATAACAAGGCGTAATTTTCGACATGTAGTTGTTTTACTTGAATAAATTATAACGCAGTTAGCACTTTATTTAGCTCGCTAGAATGGTTAAATATTTAAGTCGATTGGCATAAACTACCCATCAACGATCACACCGTATGACGTCCCGCCTGCGTCGCTTTTGATATTAATTCCCATGTGTTGCGTCATGAAATCTTTATTGACGATAGGGCACTCAGCGCTTCTGTTTTACTATTACTTAGGCACACTACACCAAATAAGTATCCATACTCAAATTGCTTTAAAGGTAGATGCTCTGGGATGTGAAGGAGCGTTTGTTTGATGAATAGGAATACACATGCCGTGGAGCATAGGATTGCAAGAGCGGTCACTACTGAGTTCGGCATGGGGTCTTGGCTTGGTGTTTTAACTTTGTTCCAGACGTAAAAAAGCCCGACTATTGCTAGTCGGGCTTTCTCAATTTGGAGCTTGGTGATGTCATAGTGCCCACAGCGGTAGAGAGCCACATAGCAAATGTATAGAGTCGGCATTAGGCGCTTATTCTTTTCCTTTTACCTGATGCCTTTTACCTTTCACCTGCATTTTCACTTTCCTGCAGACAACAAAA
>NZ_JACJEV010000050.1:0-4164 GCF_014164235.1 Pseudoalteromonas sp. SG44-17
TAGAGCCTAGAACCTAGAACCTAGAACCTAGAACCTAGAACCTAAGTTCTTATACTCCCCTTGATTTTCTTTTATCCACCTCCATATCTTCATAGTTAATATAATTTTATAGTCTTAATTAAAGTTATGTTTACGGCTTATTTTAAATTTTCTTGCAGAAAACTGATATCTTAACTACGCGATGGTTTGATGTTTCGCAGAGTCTGGTATAGTAGCGCACGTATTGAACGCTGTATTTCACAACGTTTCTCGAAATTGCTAATTAATATGTGCTCGTGTGAGTAATCTATTAATTAGTAATTATAAAAATGGGTTAGCTGATACTCGGCTAGCAAAGAACACATTGTAACGGTTTTATCATGATATCTAATTTATTTACCAAGATTTTTGGTAGTCGCAATGACCGCACTATTAAAAATTTAAGAAAGACGGTCGCGCTGATCAACGCGCTTGAAACGCAACTTGAAGCGCTTTCAGACGAAGATTTAAAAGCCAAAACAGCAGAGTTTAGAGAGCGTTACGATAACGGACAAGGTCTTGATGACATTCTACCAGAAGCATTTGCTGTGGTACGTGAAGCATCAAAACGTGTAAATGGTATGCGTCACTTTGACGTGCAGTTGCTCGGTGGTATGGTTTTACACCAAGGCCGCATCGCAGAAATGCGTACTGGTGAGGGTAAAACCCTTACCGCAAGTTTACCAGCATACTTACGTGGTATTACAGGTAAAGGTGTTCACGTAATTACTGTGAATGACTACCTTGCTAAGCGCGATGCTGAAACTAACCGCCCATTATTTGAATTTTTAGGTTTAACTGTTGGCTGTAACGTACCGGGTATGATGCCGCAACAGAAAAAAGAAGCCTACGCCGCTGATATTACCTACGGTACTAATAACGAATTTGGTTTTGATTACCTGCGTGACAATATGGCGTTTAGCATTAACGAACGCGTACAACGTCCACTTTACTATGCGGTAGTCGATGAAGTTGACTCGATCTTAATTGATGAAGCCCGTACTCCACTGATTATTTCCGGCCCCGCTGAAGACAGTTCGCAGCTGTATGCTGAAATCAATACCATAGTTCCGCTTCTTGAGTTACAAGAGAAAGAAGACGAAGAAGGTATTGAAGGCGATGGTGATTTCACTATTGATGAAAAAGCCAAGCAAGTTCATTTAACTGAACGTGGTCAAATTAAAGTTGAAGAATTACTGATTGAACGTGGTTTGATAGCTGAGGGCGACTCGCTTTATTCTGCTGCGAGTATTACCCTGCTTAGCCATATTTATGCGGCATTACGTGCCCATAAGCTGTATCAAAAAGACATTGATTACGTTGTAAAAGAAAACGAAGTAATCATTGTTGATGAACACACTGGCCGTACAATGGAAGGGCGTCGTTGGTCTGAAGGTTTGCATCAAGCTGTTGAAGCAAAAGAAAATGTAAAAATTCAAAACGAAAACCAAACGTTAGCGTCAATTACATTCCAAAACTACTTCCGTATTTACGATACCCTTGCAGGTATGACCGGTACTGCCGACACTGAAGCATTTGAGTTTCAGTCAATCTATGGTCTAGATACTGTTGTTATGCCAACTAATAAGCCGATGATCCGTGAAGATCGCGCTGATTTAGTTTACTTAACGCAAGAAGAAAAATACGAAGCCATTCTAATCGATATTAAAGATTGCCAAGAGCGCGGCCAGCCAGTATTGGTGGGTACGATTTCAATCGAAAGCTCTGAATATTTATCGCAATTTTTACGTAAAGAAAAAATCAAGCACAACGTACTTAATGCTAAATTCCATGCCCAAGAAGCAGACATCGTTGCCGATGCTGGTTTACCAGGCACAGTAACAATCGCAACTAACATGGCTGGTCGTGGTACTGATATCGTGTTAGGCGGTAACTGGAATAGCGAAGTTGAAAAACTTGAAAACCCAACTGATGAGCAAATCAAAGCGATTAAAGAAGCGTGGCAAATTCGCCATGATGCAGTAATTGCTGCTGGTGGTTTACATATCATTGGTACTGAGCGTCACGAATCACGCCGTATCGATAACCAGTTACGTGGTCGTTCTGGCCGTCAAGGTGACGCCGGTTCAAGCCGTTTTTATCTATCGATGGATGACGCATTAATGCGTATCTTCGCTGGTGAACGCATGACTAATATGATGCGTAAACTAGGTATGCAACGTGGCGAAGCGATTGAGCATCCATGGGTTAATCGTGCCATTGAAAACGCGCAACGTAAAGTTGAAGCACGTAACTTTGATGTGCGTAAACAGTTGCTTGAATACGATGATGTAGCAAACGACCAACGTCGTGTTGTTTACTCACAACGTAATGAGTTGCTTGAAGAAGGCGATATTTCAGAGACGATCACGGTTATTCGTGGCGACGTATTGGGCAACACTATTGACCAATATATTGCACCACAAAGTTTAGCTGAAATGTGGGATATTCCGGGCCTTGAAGAGCGCTTAAAACAAGACTTCTTAATTGAGTTACCGATTACACAATGGTTAGCTGACGATAACAAACTTTACGAAGAAAAGTTACGTGAGCGTATTGAAGAGTCAGTAGAGCAAGCTTACAAACAGAAAGAGCAACAAGTTGGCGATTCTGTACTTCGTCAGTTTGAAAAAGCAATCATGCTACAAAGCTTGGATCAACATTGGAAAGATCACCTTGCTGCGATGGATCACCTTCGCCAAGGTATTCATTTACGTGGCTACGCGCAAAAGAATCCTAAGCAAGAGTACAAGCGTGAGTCGTTTGAGTTGTTCTCTGAAATGCTTGAGAACCTGAAAATTGATGTAGTTAGTATTTTAAGTAAAGTACAAGTACGTGCTGAAGAAGATGTTGAAAAAATCGAAGAGCAACACCGCCAAAGTGAAAATGCTCCTCGTGAATATCAACATGAAGAAGTTGAGCACGTAGGCGGCGAAGCACCAAAAGGTGCGGTCGTAACATCACGCGCAGAGCCAAAAGTTGGCCGCAACGAACCTTGCCCATGTGGCTCGGGTCAAAAGTTCAAACAGTGTTGTGGTAAGTTAAAATAACCAAATGTTATAATTAACAATTAAAAAGCGACGCCTGCGTCGCTTTTTTTGTTTGTAAGGTTAGATTTGCGTAGACGCGGGTTTTAAAAGGTTAAAGGAAAAAGGTACTAGGGAAGTGACTAGGTGCTAGGCTTAACTTTACTTTCTCGGTGTAGCGCGAAGCGCCTCAGTGGTAAAAATTGTTTAATTGATTTATTCACAAAGAGGTTAAGAGAGCGCTGCGCTTAAGAGGCAAATAAAGGGGGAGGACCTAGCGCCTTGAACCTATGTATTAGCGCGGCTTTATGCCGCGCGGTTTTAATTAAGGTATTACGATGAATAAGAAAATTGTGCATGTAGCGGTGGGGGTTATCAAAGCAGATAACACACTATTTATCTGTAAGCGCCCTGACGATAAACACCAAGGTGGTTTGTGGGAGTTTCCGGGCGGCAAAGTAGAAGCTGGCGAAACCGTATTCGAAGCACTAAAGCGCGAGCTTCAAGAAGAAGTAGGTTTAACAATTAATAGTTCAAGCGAGCTGATGGTTATTGAGCATGATTATGGCGATAAATGTGTAAAACTCGACGTGCATTTAGTTACTGATTTTAGCGGCCAAGCCCATGGCGCAGAAGGTCAGCAAAGTGCATGGGTCGCGATTGATAAGTTAGACGATTACAATTTTCCTGCCGCCAACGTAGAGATTATCGAAAAAATAAAAGTGGATGTTTAAATTTACCTAGGCGAGTGGCTTGCCACCGCGATATTCAATATTGTTTCGGTGTTTGTGCGTCAGCAAGCTCAACGCCTACGGGTGTTAAAGTTTACTCTGGTGTTTAATTAATTACTTGTAGGCGAGTGGCTTGCCACCGCGTTTTAAAATGTGTTGTGGTGTTTTGCGTCAGCAAGCTTAACGCCTACGGGTGTTAAATTTTACTCTGGTGTCTAATTAATTACTTGTAGGCGAGTGGCTTGCCACCGCGTTTTAAATGTAGTGTTTGTGCGTCAGCAAGCTCAACGCCTACGGGTGTTAAAGTTTACTCTGGTGTTTAATTAATTACTTGTAGGCGAGTGGCTTGCCACCGCGTTTTAAAATGTGTTGTGGTGTTTTGCGTCAGC
>NZ_JACJEV010000050.1:4264-20298 GCF_014164235.1 Pseudoalteromonas sp. SG44-17
AAGCTTAACGCCTACGGGTGTTAAATTTTACTCTGGTGTCTAATTAATTACTTGTAGGCGAGTGGCTTGCCACCGCGTTTTAAATGTAGTGTTTGTTCGTCAGCAAGCTCAACGCCTACGGGAGTTAAGTTGTACTTTGGTGTCAAATTACTTGTAGGCGAGTGGCTTGCCACCGCGAAAAGAGTTGTTTTTTTAGATAATTTGGTGTGCTGTGCTTTTTAGACTATATTTTAAGCGTTGATAATTTAAGGGATAAATATGCGCGAAAATCTTCCCGTCACTACGACAGAAAGAACTTTTCCTAGTGGCTCTAAACTCATATCTGTGACTGATTTAAAAGGTCAAATTGTTGATTGTAATGATGAGTTTGTAGCCATTAGTGGTTTTACTAAAGAGCAATTAATAGGTCAGCCCCACAATATTATTCGTCATCCAGATATGCCCTCTCTTGCTTATAAAGTTATGTGGGAGCATTTAAAAGCTGGGAAGTCTTGGATGGGCTTAGTTAAAAATCGTTGTAAAAATGGTGATTTTTATTGGGTTGATGCCTATATAACTCCTGTGACTGAGGGTGGTAAGGTCACGGGTTATGAGTCGGTGCGTTCTTGTCCTAGCAGAACTGATGTTAAGCGGACAGAGGCGCTATATAAAAACATAGTAAAGAATAGCAAACAGCTAAGTTTGCCGATTGCGGTGGAAAATATCGCTTTGATTATTGTCACTATTGCATCAGTGTTGTTATTTACTATGGGTTGGCAAAGTCCGGCATTATTGCTTTTTATTGCTGCTATTTTAGGTTATGCAATATGGGGACTAGTAGCCAAAAAACGTATGGTTAATGCACTTTATGAAATGTTATCAGGGGCATTTTCTCATTCACTGGCGGTTAGCAGTTACACTGATGACACGGGGGAGTTGGGTCATTTAAAAGTGGCAATTAAAAGTCAACAAGCACACTTAGGAGCTGTGATCACACGGATTGAGAATGAGTCAAAAAGAGTGTCGCAGCAGTCAGATATTGGTGAACGCTTAACCAAGACCATGCTTGATAAAATTGAGCAACAGCAAAATGAAACCATGCAAGCTGCGGCGGCAATGAATCAAATGGCCACCACGATTGCTGATGTGGCAAAGCATGTTACTGATACCGCATCACATGCTGATATTGCAAACGAATTGACTATTAAAGGCGGTCAAATTGCGAATGCCACACAGCAAGCTATTGAACAGCTCCGCGATACTGTTCTTGAAATCAGCGAATCCGTACAGCGAGTTTCTGAGCAAACCAAAAATATTGCCGAAGCTGCGCAAATAATCGAACAAATTGCTGAACAAACCAATTTATTAGCACTCAATGCCGCCATTGAAGCTGCGCGTGCTGGTGAGCAAGGGCGTGGCTTCGCAGTGGTAGCCGATGAAGTTCGTAATTTAGCTAAACGTACTCAAGATTCCACTAAAGATATTTATGACATAGTGAATGAATTAACAACACGGGCTACAAGAGCTGTCGATGTTGCAGAAAAAGGTGGTAAAAATGCCCAGCATGGTCTCAATCAAGTGCTGCAAAGTAGCGAAATGCTTCAAGGTGTATCTGAGGCTGTAGGTGAAATTGCGAGTATGTCGACCCAAATGGCGACTGCTGTTGAACAACAGTCACATGTTGCTGAGGACGTGAATCAGCAAATTCTTCGCATTTCAGAGTTAGCTAATTACAGCTTTACTGATGCAAAAGATACCGCTGAGGCTATTTCATTATTAAAAACAGTATCGGAGGCGCTGCACGAGCTAGTGGTAAGGTTTAAATAATCAGCCTGAGCTTCGGATAATAAATTAATACGTTTGTAAGTTTTTTAATCCAATCTTAGATAATCAATGACTGCTAAAGCAGTGTGATAGATAACCGTATTAGAGTTTTGATACGAATTGTTACATATTCGATTTTATTGTTGCTCCGATGAGGTTTATGATGGGATCAGCGAGCAGCTTATTATTAAGCTGCTTAAACGGTTTGTATTATCAACAATAATGATTTACGGGATTCCCATGAAAAAAATATCGCTCACTGCAGCAAGTATTGCACTTGCGCTGGGCCTAGTTGGCTGTGGTGAACAACAAGATGTTAAAGCGCCAGAAAGCAATGCTGTTAGTGAAGTGAAAACAGCTCTTAATTCAGGTATTGAATTAGCAAATATAGATAAGTCGGTCCGTGCGCAGGATGATTTTTATTATCACGTTAATGGTCAATGGTTGGCGACGACTGAGATCCCTGGCGATAAATCAAATTACGGTTCATTCTCACAATTGTATGATGACTCGCAAGCCGCAATGAAAACAGTGCTTGAACAAGCGGCTGCTAATACAGCTGCTAAAGCCGGAACTGATGAATATAAGCTAGGTGCGTTCTTTAAGAGTTACATGAATGAAGCCAAGCGTGATGAATTAGGTATAACACCGCTAAATGGTCCGTTAACTGCTATTGATGGTGTTAAAAATAAGTCTGATTTAGTCGCACTTATGGCGCAAATACGTATTCAAGGTGGCGCGGTGCCATTTGGTTGGTATGTAAATAATGACGCTAAGAACTCGAGTGAAAATGCATTATATGCGTATCAATCAGGCCTTGGCTTACCGGATCGTGATTATTACTTAAAAGACGACGAAAAGTTCACTAAAATTCGTGCCGCGTACCAAGTTTACATTGCTGACGTTCTAAAACGCGCAGGTGTAGAAAAAGCCGATGAAGCTGCTAAAGCAATTATTGCACTTGAAACCAGTATTGCTGATGCACAGTGGACGCGTGTTGAAAGTCGTGATGCTACAAAGTCTTATAATAAAATGAGCGTGAGTGATGCAAGTAAGCTAACAGGTGAGTTTGACCTTGCTGAATACTTCAAAGCGTCTGGTGTAAACGTACAAGATATTATCGTCAGTCAGCCTAGCTACTTTGAAAAATTTGCCGATATTTATAAAACAACAGATCTTGAAACGTGGCAACAATATCTTAAATTTCATTTAGTAAGTAACTACGCTGGTATATTAGATAAAGATCTGGTTGATTTAAACTTTAACTTTTACAGCACCACATTACGCGGCGTAAAAGAGCAAACACCGCTTTGGAAACAAGCCGTGGATGCATCAAATGAAGTGTTAGGTGAAATTTTAGGAAAAGTGTACGTTAAAGACAATTTCCCGCCAGAAGCAAAAGCGCGCATGGAAGAGTTAGTTGATAACGTGATCAAAGGCTATGGCGTTGCAATTGAAAATCTTGAGTGGATGAGCCCAGAAACCAAGCTTGCTGCAAAAGAAAAACTAGATAAGTTTACCCCAAAAATTGGCTACCCTGATAACTGGAAAGACTATTCACAGTTAAGCATTAATGCGGATGATTTAGTTGGTAACTATATTCGTCATAGTGAATGGGCTTATGCTGATATGATTGACAAGCTAGGCAAGCCAGTGGATCGTTCTGAATGGCACATGACACCACAAACAGTCAATGCTTACTATAACCCGGTGAATAACGAAATTGTATTCCCTGCGGCAATTTTACAACCACCATTTTTTAACTTAGAAGCTGATGATGCGGTTAACTACGGTGCAATTGGTGCGGTAATTGGTCACGAGTTAGGGCATGGTTTTGATGACCAAGGTGCTAAGTATGATGGGGATGGTAATTTACGTGATTGGTGGAGCGAGTCAGACCTTAAACAGTTTGAAGAGCGTACTGGTCAGTTAGTTGCACAGTATAACGAGTATCAACCATTTGCAGATGCCAGCGTTAATGGTCAATTGACCTTAGGTGAGAATATTGGCGATTTAGGTGGCCTAACGGTTGCTTTCACTGCTTATCAGTTATCGCTAGGTGGCGATAAAGCGCCAGTGATTGATGGTTATACCGGTGATCAGCGCTTCTTTATGGGTTGGTCGCAAATTTGGCGTCGTAAATACCGTGACGAAGAGCTACGTAACCGCCTAATGACAGATCCGCATTCACCAAGCCATTACCGCGTGATCGGTATCTTGTCGAATATGCCTGAGTTTTATCAAGCATTTGACGTTAAAGAAGGCGACAAAATGTATATCAAACCAGCTGATCGCGTAAAAATTTGGTAATTAGTTTTTATTAGTTTGATGATTAAACGGTGGCTTAGGCCGCCGTTTTTGTTTTGAGGGGGAGTAAAAGGTTAAAGGTTAAAGAGAAAGGGGCTAGGTGCTAGGGAAGTGACTAGGAGCGCGTTGCTCGAAGCCCATGGCATTTACCCTCATTGTCTTCTCTTTGTGCGTCAGCAAGCTTAACGCCTACGGTGTTAAAGTTTACTTTGATGTGTAATTTATTACTTGTAGGCGAGTGGCTTGCCACCGCGTTTTAAAATGTGGCGTGGTGTTTTGCGTCAGCAAGCTCAACGCCTACGGGTGTTAAATTTTACTCTGGTGTCTAATTAATTACTTGTAGGCGAGTGGCTTGCCACCGCATTTTAAATGTGGAACGGTGTTTGTGCGTCAGCAAGCTCAACGCCTACGGGAGTTAAGTTGTACTTTGATGTTTAATTAATAACTTGTAGGCGAGTGGCTTGCCACCGCATTTTAAATGTGGAACGGTGTTTGTGCGTCAGCAAGCTTAACGCCTACGGGAGTTAAATTTTACTTTGATGTTTAATTAATTACTTGTAGGCGAGTGGCTTGCCACCGCGATATTCAATATTGTTTCGGTGTTTATGCGTCAGCAAGCTTAACGCCTACGGGTGTTAAATTTTACTTTGATGTGTAATTAATTACTTGTAGGCGAGTGGCTTGCCACCGCATTTTTAATGTGGCGTGGTGTTTGTGCGTCAGCAAGCTTAACGCCTACGGGTGTTAAATTTTACTTTGATGTTTATTACTTGTAGGCGAGTGGCTTGCCACCGCGTTTTAAATGTGGTGTGGTGTTTGTGCGTCAGCAAGCTTAACGCCTACGGGTGTTAAATTTTACTTTGGTGTTTAATTAATCACTTGTAGGCGAGTGGCTTGCCACCGCATTTTAAATGTGGCGTGGTGTTTGTGCGTCAGCAAGCTTAACGCCTACGGGTGTTAAATTGTACTTTGGTGTGTAATTAATTACTTGTAGGCGAGTGGCTTGCCACCGCGATATTCAATATTGTTTCGGTGTTTATGCGTCAGCAAGCTTAACGCCTACGGGTGTTAAATTTTAGTTTGATGTTTTAATTAATTACTTGTAGGCGAGTGGCTTGCCACCGCGAAAGGTTAAAAAAGGTACTGGATGCTAGGGAAGTGACTAGGTGCTAGGCTAGAACCTATCCCCTAAAACCTAGCTCCTATAGCTAGATCTGGCGGTTGAAACTGGTAAACTCAGCTTTATTAAACGTTAAAGCTGATTAAAAATGAAAAAACATCATCTAAGTTTAGTCGTCCTCGCGGGTGGCTTGGGTACTCGCTTTGGTGGCAATAAACAAATCGCTGAGATTGCTGGGTTGGGTTGTACCATTATGGAGTTGAGTATTGCTGATGCTGTTGCCGCAGGAGTAACTCAGGTTGTATTAGTGATCAATCAGGCTGTGCGCAGCGAGATTGAGCAAGTGATTTTACCGCGCTTACCAACGGGGATTGATGTTGTGTTGGTTGAACAACACATTGATTTAGTGCCAGAGCAATTCCAATTACTAGCACAACAGCGAAGTAAGCCTTGGGGCACCGGGCATGCTTTATTATGCGCTAAAGATCATGTTCATAACCCCGCGATCGTCATCACAGCCGATGATTATTATGGCGCGTCGTCATTTTTATTACTCGCTGAACATTTTAAAAACCTGACTAGTTGGGCTATGGTGGGTTACCCAATTATTGATACTTTGTCAGATCAAGGAGGGGTGAATAGAGGCGTATGCCAAGTTAAAAATAACCAATTAATTGATGTTGTTGAGTATTTAAATATTCAGCACGAGAACGGTCAAATAATGGGTGACAATCCGCAGGGGCTCCGTGAGAAAATTGCCGTGGATGCGTTGGCATCAATGAGTTTTTGGGCAATTACGCCAACATTTTTTGACCGCCTAGAAGCAGGCTTTGACGAGTTTCTGCAAAAGTATGACAACGGTGTCAGAATGGAGTATTATTTACCCGATCAAGTTCAACAAGCGATCACATCTAATCAACAAATAGTTACCATATATACCGCAAAAGAGTCGTGGTATGGAGTGACTTATAAATCAGAATTACAGGATGTTACAGGTAAATTATATGAATTACGTCACGGATGAACTAGCCCCGATCTTGCCTTTTCCAGGGCACAACAATAGCGAAGTAAGTATGAAGTCAAATTCCATTGCGGTTTACTTGTCTGAGAGTTTTGGTCTTGGTAGTGAAAAAATCAGCATGAAGCCAATTGGTAGTGGTCACATAAATAGCACTATGCTATTAACTGCACCAAAAAAATCATTAGTAGTGCAAAAACTAAATACCGAGGTTTTTCCTGAACCAGATATGTTAGTTAAAAATGCTCGTTTAATTGAACGTCATTTAACTAAAAAACGTCAATTAGGCGAGTATGATTTAGCAATCATCCGCCATGTTCCTACAGTTGAAAATAACTATTTAGTTGATTGTGATAACGGTGTTTGGCGCGCACTCGAATTTATTGGCGGCAGTTATAGTGAAGATGTAGTTTTAAATACTTCACAAGCGCAAACTGCAGCCAATGCATTTGGTCAATTTGCTGTTGCTTTAGAAGATTTTGATGCCAAGCAACTACATCATGTTATTCCTGATTTTCATAATTTAGCGATGCGCGCTGAAAAGCTCAAAGCTGTGATTGCAAAAGATCCACAGCAGCGCTTAGCCAGCTGCCAAGCTGACGTTGATTTTTGTTTCGCGCAATTTGGCTTAATTGATGAGCTTAAAGCATTGACGGGCATTGTACCGGTTCGACCATGTCATAATGATACTAAAATTAATAATATGCTGTTTTGTAATACATCAAATGATGCCAAAGCAGTGATTGATTTAGACACCTGTATGCCTGGTTATTGGTTGTATGATTTTGGTGATATGGTGCGTACTTTTTGCTCTCCTGAACAAGAAGATTCAACGGATTTAGCTAATGTATGTGTGCGTGAAGAGATTTTTGCAGCGGTAGTCAAAGGTTATGTAGAGCCTTTGAAAGACTTGATTACCGAACAAGAAAAACAAAGCTTTTGGTTAGGCACCAAAGTAATGACCTTTATGATTGGCCTACGTTTTTTAACTGATTACATTGACGGTGATCATTATTTTTCAATCAAGCATGCTAACCATAACTTAGAACGTGCGCAAAATCAGTTTGCTTTATATCGTGATATTCTCGCAAAAAAAACCACGCTTAAAGCTATTTTAAGAGATGTGTGATAAAGGTTAAAGGTTAAAGGTGCTAGGAAGATAAAGGTACTAGGGAAGTTACTAGGACCTAGAGCCTATAACCTAGTACCTATGTTTTAAAGCGTAGGCGCGGCTTATAAAATTCATGGCTAAAGCCATTTCCTACATCGTCGATTGAGATTGGTTAAATACCAAGGGTTAAGGTTAATTCTAACCCCTTCTTTTCCTATGCTATCCATCTCCATCTGCTTTACCTCCCAAGCTGTTTTAGGTAAGTTAAAACTAGATTAGTTCTAGGATAATAATAATGAAGCAGTTTAATCGTCGAGATTTTTTAAAAGCCGCGAGTGCTACGGCAGCGGCTAGTGTGATTTCAGGATGTGCCACGGGTACTCAAAGTGGCGTTATTACTCCCCCAGCGCAAGGGCGCTCTGTAATTGGCCTTGTCGCGCCAAAAATGGATGTAGTACGGGTTGGGTTTATAGGCTTAGGGCAGCGTGGTTTTGGCCACGTAAAGCGTATGAGTCATATTGCTGGTACAGAAATTAAAGCAATATGTGATACCCATGACGAAGTATTACAGCGTTCAGCTAACTACCTCACTGACAAAGGGTTGGCTAAGCCTGCACTTTATACTGGCGACGATAATGCCTATCAAGCAATGCTTAATCGCGATGATATTGATATTGTGATTATTTCTACGCCATGGTCGTGGCATGCACCGATGGCAATCGATACCATGAATAGTGGCAAGCATGCTTTTGTTGAAGTGCCATTAGCATTGACGGTTGAAGAAATGTGGCAACTAGTTGATACCGCTGAGCGCACGCAAAAGAACTGTATGATGATGGAAAATGTCAACTATGGTCGTGATGAGTTAATGGTATTGAATATGGTTCGCCAAGGCGTGTTTGGTGAGCTGCTACATGGTGAGGCGGCGTATATTCATGAATTACGTTGGCAAATGAAAGAAGTGGAGCATAAAACTGGTTCTTGGCGTACCGCTTGGCATGCAAAACGAAACGGTAATTTGTATCCAACGCACGGTTTAGGCCCTGTGTCACAATATATGAATATTAATCGCGGCGATCGGTTTGATTTTTTAACCTCGATGAGTTCACCGGCACTGGGCCGTAGCGCCTATGCAAAGAAAGAATTTCCAGCCGATCATCAACGTAATCAGCTTAATTATATTGCTGGCGATATGAATACCACGCTTATCAAAACAGTAAAAGGGCGCAGTATTATGGTTCAACATGATACCACTACGCCACGGCCGTACTCGCGCCATAATTTAATTCAAGGCACTAACGGTGTGTTTGCTGGTTTTCCAAATCGTATTGCGCTGGAAGATGGTGGTTCGAAGAGCTTCCATGAGTGGGATTACGAAATGGCTGATTGGTATAAAAAATACGACCACCCACTGTGGACCAAAATGGGCGAAGAGGCAGAGCGTAACGGCGGCCATGGCGGCATGGACTTCTTAATGTTTTGGCGGATGATTTATTGTTTACGCAATGGCGAGGCGCTTGATCAAGATGTTTACGACGGCGCGGCTTGGTCTGTTATATCACCGCTGTCAGCACAGTCAGTTAGTAATCGTAGTGCGTCAATTGATATTCCAGATTTTACTCGTGGTGCATGGCAAAGTGCCAAACCGCTAGGAATAGTTGGTTAAATGCTAAGAGTTGCGCGAGGCAAACTCGCGCATATTGTGTTGGTGCGTCAGCAAGCTCAACGCCTACAGGTGTTAAATTTTATCTCGGTGTTAAATTTACTTTGATGTTTAATCACTTGTACGAGTGGCTTGCCACCGCGTTTTAAATGTGGCTCGGAGTTTGTGCGTCAGCAAGCTTAACGCCTACGGGTGTTAACGTTAGTCTCAGTGTTTAATTACTCACTGTAGGCGAGTGGTTTGCCACCGCGTTTTAAAATGTGGCGTGGTGTTTGTGCGTCAGCAAGCTCAACGCATACGGTGCTAAAGTTTATCTCGGTGTTAAATTTACTTTGATGTTTAATTAATTACCTGTAGGCGAGTGGCTTGCCACCGCGTTTTAAAATGTGGAGTGGTGTTTTTGCGTCAGCAAGCTTAAGCCTACGGTGTTAAATTTTACTCTGGCGTGTAATTAATTACTTGTAGGCGAGTGGCTGCCACCGCGTTTTAAAATGTGGTGTGGTATTTTTGCGTCAGCAAGCTCAACGCCTACGGGTGTTAAAGTTTATCTCGGTGTTAAATTTACTTTGATGTTTATTACTTACTTGTAGGCGAGTGGCTTGCCACCGCGTTTTAAAATGTGGAGTGGTGTTGGTGCGTCAGCAAGCTTAATGCTTACAGGGTTTTAATTTGCTGCGAGGGAGGCGTTACTGCTTACTAAACGGTAACTGCCTATAAATAGCGGGTGTTTCTACCCAGACTGAATATAGGCAATTCATTACTACACTAAATGTAGTTTAGCGCATGATACTTTCTTTAAGATATTGAAATAGCTCTTTATAGCCTTTAGCTGGCTTTTCAATTTTTACTTCTTTTGCCGCATTACGCACCAATTGACGTAACTTTTGACGATCAATAGTCGGGTATTGCTCAATGGTTTGATTGACTAAATCATCACCTTGGGCAATTAAATCATCGCGTAATTGCTCAATCTTTTTAATCATCACTTCGGCTTGATTATTTTTATTCAACATAATGTCGATAATAGCGTTGATCTCTTCGATATTCTCAACGGTACGCAAAGTTTTTGCGATGTAATTTAAGTGACGACGATATGCATCACTTTTGTTACTGATTTTGTCTGCAACAACCATTGCCGCTTTTAAATCGTCATTTAAGGGTAAGCGCTCGCGCTGTTTTTTCCCCATTTTGGCAATTTCAGCACCTAACTGATGAAACTCTTGCGCTTCGCGCTTTAGCTCACTTTTTGATATATAGATAATTTCTTCTTCAATTTCAGCAGGCTTGCCTTTTTTCTTCGCCATGGGGTACTCATATGATAACGTTAACTGCAGTCATTATACCCAAACCACCTCAAGATGCGAGCGTCGTTGGAGTTAAAAGCGATTTAGGCAAGGCATTGATTGCAAGTAATAGTGGTTCTATTGTTAAAATCAATAACGCAGTATAAATCGCTTTTAAACCAACCCGTTGGGCGTTTCACAGGCACTTACTCTCATCGTTATTACTTCTTAAAAGGGACTGCCATTCTTGCAAAGTAACGCCTTGATATTAAGCCCCTGTGAAACGCTGAATTCTGTATCTTGAGGTGGCTTGGGTATATACGTGATTCTTTTAATGATTAATATTAGCTGATGCAATGCAGTGAGTGTGTTAGCATTTAAGTATTATGATTGCGCATGCAAAACGCTCCAAGCTCAGGACTAAAAATATGAAAAGCCAACAGCAAGATCCTATTTATACTCAAATTTCTCAAATAAAAGATGCCGTTGCAGAGGTTTTAGAACACGCGAAAAAACTCGGTGCTACTGGCGCTGAAGCGGCGATGTCGAGCACCTCAGGTTTATCAGTTAGTACCCGCATGGGTGAAGTCGAGACCATTGAATTTAACCAAGATGGTGGGCTGGGGATCAGTGTGTACGTTGGTAATCACAAAGGCTCTGCGTCAACAGCTGATTTAAACCCCAAAACACTGCGTACAGTGGTAGAGAAAGCCATTGATATCGCCAAGTTTACTTCAGATGATCCACATAATGGCGTAGCCGATAAAGACCTACTTGAATTTGCTCCGCTTGATTTGGATTTATACCACCCGTGGGATGTCAGCCCTGAGCAGGGCATTGAATTGTGTCATGCTGCAGAGCAAGCAGCGCTTAATGCCGATGCGCGTATTGTTAATTCAGATGGCGCCAGTTTTTCATCGCATCAAGGTTTACGTGTGTATGGTAATAGCCATGGTCTTATCACAGGTTACCCGCGTACTCGCCACAGCATTAGTACTATGGTGATTGGTAAAGATGGTGAGCAAATGCAGCGAGATTCAGCTTATACCGTAGCGCGAGACCAAGCTGGTTTGAAAGATGCTGCGGCAGTAGGTTTAGAGGCTGCGAGTGAAACTCTTGCTAAGCTCAATAGCAAAAAATTAGGTACCATGAAAGTCCCAGTTGTTTTTCGTGCAGATATAGCTAATTCATTGTTTGGTCACTTGGTGTCTGCAATAGGTGGTGGTGCGCTGTATCGTAAATCGAGCTTTTTGTTGGATAGCCTTGGCACGCAAGTATTTAATAAGTGCGTTAATATTTCAGAGCGCCCGCATATTTTTAAAGGTTTAGCGTCTTCACCATTCGATAGTGAAGGGGTAAAAACTATCGACCGTGAAATCATTCAAGGCGGTGATCTGCAAACTTACTTATTAGCGAGCTACGCAGCCCGAAAAATGAATATGACACCTACCGGTCATGCTGGTGGTATTCATAACTGGTTAGTAGAACAAACTCATGCTGACTTAGCTGCGTTGTTAAAAACGATGGGCACTGGTTTATTGGTCACTGAATTAATGGGCCAAGGCGTTAATACCGTAACAGGTGATTACTCGCGTGGTGCTGCCGGTTTTTGGGTTGAGAATGGCGAAATACAATACCCTGTAAGCGAAATTACCATCGCTGGTAAACTGCAAGATATGTTTAAAGGCATTAGTGGCATAGGCGGTGACATAGAGCGCCGTGGTGGAATTCAGACCGGTTCGGTATTGATTGAACAAATGCAGATTGCGGGAAGCTAGGTTAAAGCTATAAGTTTTAATTTGCGTAGGCGCGGCTTTATGCCGCGCAAATTTTTTAAAGGAACTAGGTTCTAGGAAAGACACTAGGGGTTAGGCCCTAAAACCTAGCACCTTTAACCTATATTGTTTTCTCATTACCCCTTATCCTCACACATCTTTTGTTATTAAATCTTTTATAAAAAACACTTTACCTCAACGTTGCTTGAGGTTTTATTGTGGCTTTAATTACTTAAATAAAGGAATTTAATTATGTATTTAGAGCATGTAAATTTGGTAGTCGATGATGTTGAAGCTATGCTGCACTTTTATAAGGCGGCTTTTCCGTACTGGTCTATAAGAAGTCAAGGCGAAGGGGAGTGGTACGGTAAACCACGAAAATGGTTACACTTTGGCGATGATTTTCAGTATTTAGCATTGAGTGATCATGGTGAACAACATAACCGTGACTTAACCGGACATCAAGTTGGCTTAGCGCACTTTGCTTATGTTACGAATAATATTGCTGCAGTAATTTCGCGTTTAGAAAGCGCTGGTTACAGTATTGATAAGCCTGGTGCGGTAAATCCATTTCGTAAAAATGTGTATTTTATTGACCCCGCAGGGTTTGAAGTAGAGTTTGTTGAATATTTAAGTGATATTCCTAGTGAGCGTAATAATGATTTATAACATTAGTTTCGCGTCAGCAAGCTCAACGCCTACGGGTGTTAACGTTAATCTCAGTGTTTAATTAATCACTTGTACGAGTGGCTTGCTACCACGTTTCAAAATGTGGCTCTGGTGTTTTTGCGTCAGCAAGCTTAACGCCTACGGTGCTAAAGTTTATCTCGGTGTTAAATTTACTTTGATGTTTATTACTTACTTGTAGGCGAGCGGTTTGCCACCGCGTTTTGAAATGTACTCTGGTGTTTGTGCGCCAGCAAGCTTAACGCCTACGGGTTTTAACGTTTATCTCGGTGTTAAATTACTTGTAGGCGAGTGGCTTGCCACCGCGATATTCAATATTGTTTCGGTGTTTTTGCGTCAGCAAGCTTAACGCCTACGGGTGTTAAGCTTTAACTGTGTTTTATCCATTAATGTTTATTGATATCTTGCCAACTGGTTTTAAGGCTGTTGGCGAATGAGACAAACTTTTCTTTAATGGTGCGCTTAATTTTAATTTCCACAGAGCCCAGAATAACTTTTCCTTCGATAGTAATGGTTGGCCCTTGGTGTTTATTCAGTGACACTGATTTGTTTTCAACACTACCAATAATACTGAACAGTTTTGATACAACATTGACGTGTTCTGGCACATAAATTTCATCATTGCCTAGTAAGCAATTGACATGGATGGTGATATTTTGATGCTGAAATATGGCGTCAGTGAAATCAAGTTCAATAGATCCAAGTAAGTTCGTCAGGTGGATTTCTTTTGGTACTACCCATTGCCCACTGCGCTCGTTTGATCCTAAGATACTTCGCAAGTGCAATGTTTCATCGCTGCTTTTATTACTATAGTTTGGGCTAAACTGCGCACGTTTTTCCCACTGGTAATTACTATCGGTTGTTAATTCTAGGTCACTTACCAAATCAATTAAGCTTTGGTTATCTTTCGCAGCCATTGCCTGATCTAATCGACGCTCAAAAGCATCAGCTGAAATAACAGCATGACTGTAGTTATATATTAATTGATCAATAACTTGTTCACGCACTTGCTCAATTGGGCGATCTTCTAATTTTACAGTCATGATGTATTCCTTATAAGTGATGCTGTTGGTGTATTTTACGATTGTCAGTACTGCAATAGTTAAAGCAAAGCTTAGGCCATTTATTAATTAGCTTAGTAATCAATAATTTAAATTTATTTTCGTTAGGTGCGTTTGTTATATTAACGACAGATTAACGAATAATGCTATTAAATGGTTAATTTTGCAACGACCAGAATAAATTACCGAGCAGTCTGTAAATAATTACCAAGACTAAAGCTAGTGCTATATGAAATTAAGTTTAAGCGATTGATTTTAAATGTTTTAAAAGTTGGCTTGATGTTCGCATTAATCATATTGTCTTTAATCAAAAGGAGAAAGATTATGAAAACATTTAACAAATCTATTATTGCAGCGTTAGTTCTTGGTACAACCGCTATGGGTGCTCAAGCAAATAGCTGGGAAAATGAAAGTAAAGATGCTTGGATTGATGGTAAGGCAGAAACGGTTCTGTTAATGAACACTAACTTAAACAACTTTGACATTAACACTGATGTAAAAAATGGCAAGGTTGTACTAACTGGTAAAGTTGAAAGTGAGCTTGATAAAGAGTTAGCGGAAGAGCTTATCTTAAGTCTAGATGGTGTAACTGATGTTGATAACGAGCTAACGGTCGTTAAAAACACGGATACAAAAAGCAAGAAGATGAAATCAGATAGCACAGAAAGTGATTTAACGGATGCTAAAATTACTACCGTGATTACAACACGCTATTTATTTAATTCTGAAGTAGGCGGTACGGATATTGACGTAGATACCGATAAAGGTGTGGTAACGCTAAATGGTACTGTTGGTTCGGATGCTGAAAAACAGCTAGCGGTGAAAATTGCTAAGAATGCTGAAGATGTTCGCGATGTAGTTGATAACTTAACTATTGTAGCTGAATAATCTATAAGCCACGAATGCCCAGTTATGCTGGGCTTTCTTATACAAATTTCAGGGAGTGAGAGTCATGGATTTAATACGAATTATATTTTCAGTGCTTATTCCACCACTTGGTGTATTTTTACAAGTTGGTTTAGGTGCTCAATTTTGGATTAATATTTTGTTAACATTACTAGGGTATATTCCTGGTCTAATACATGCAATTTATATAATCGCACGTCGTTAGAGTCACAGTGTTAAATATAACAAGGATGAACAGCCAATAGATGGCAAGGAGTAACATTATGGATAACGTATTAAGGAAAAACCAACAAGGGATCGTAAAAAGCGCAAAGCCACTTTGGACGGCACAACAATGGAAGGAGCTAATGAATAGCGCATCAAGGAGCGAAGTAAAAGCAGCAAGGAATGGGCTTTAAATATCAGAGTATATAAATATCAAATACTAGAAGGATTTTGCTAGGATGTTATATATCAAAATTATAAGTGCATGTTGTTATTTTAATTAAGAACATCCACTTATAACCTTCCCCAAGAATGTTTAACCTCTCATTTTATTATAATCATAGACTGGTCGATCACCGCGTTTTGAAATGTGCCCTGGTGTGTTTGCGTCAGCAAGCTCAACGCCTACGGGTGTTAACGTTTGCCTCAGTGTTTAATTACTCACTGTAGGCGAGTGGCTTGCCACCGCGTTTTAAATGTGGCTTGGTGTTGGTGCGTCAGCAAGCTCAACGCCTACGGGTGTTAACGTTAATCTCAGTGTTTAATTACTCACTGTAGGCGAGTGGCTTGCCACCGCGTTTTGAATGTGGCTCGGAGTTTGTGCGTCAGCAAGCTTAACGCCTACGGGTGTTAACGTTTATCTCGGTGTTAAATCACTTGTAGGCGAGTGGCTTGCCACCGCGATATTAAATATTGTATCGGTGTTTGTGCGTCAGCAAGCTCAACGCCTAATGGTGTTAACGTTAATCTCAGTGTTTAATTACTCACTTGTAAGCGAGTGGCTTGCCACCGCGTTTTAAATGTGGCTCGGAGTTTGTACGTCAGCAAGCTTAACGCCTACGGGTGTTAACGTTTATCTCGGTGTTAAATCACTTGTAGGCGAGTGGCTTGCCACCGCGAAAAGATTAAAGGTGCTAGGAAGACAAAGGTACTAGGTGCTAGGGAAGTGACTAGGACCTAGAGCCTAAAACCTAGCTCCGATGTTTAAAGCGTAGGCGGGGCTTTATGCCGCGCGGTTAAAATTTCATGGCTAAAGCCATTTCCTACATTACGATGTAAACCTAGAACCTAGAACCTAGAACCTAGAACCTAGAAC